>DAHWJK010000038.1:0-51191 GCA_027344185.1 Thiobacillus sp. | reverse complement strand
CACGACCGGCCTTGTGCGCGTTCACCCGCACGTCGAGCGGCGCCGGCTGCTGCAGCGCGCGGCCGAGCGCGAGGATGTTGGCGTCGTTCATCGACTGCTGCAGCTTTTCGAGCACCCAGTCGGGCACTTCGGCCGCCACCGCCAGCGACAGGTCGCCGGTTTGGGCATTGCGGATGTGGTCGATCAGTTCGGGCCGCGCAAACTGTTCCAGTGTCGCGCCGCTCATGCCGCGCGACTTGATCAGCCACGCGATGATCAGGGTGCGCGGATTGGCCGCCGGCACCACCACCGACAGATAGCGGTAGCGCCGCAGCACGCCGAACACGGCCTCGGCCACGAAGGCGCGATCGCGCGCGCCGAGCTTCTTGTGTTCGCGAAAAAATGCAGTCAGCACGGCATCGGCCGGACGCTTGAAATCCAGCACCAGGTCGAGCGCCTGGGTGGCGAGCTGCAGCAGGGCGGGGGTCAGGTCCATAGGGAGTCGCGACGGAAGCGGCGAAATCCGCCCATTATCCCCCAGTCGGCCGCGCTTACTGACGCGCGGCGTGCAGCATCTCGGCGAACTTGAGGCCGGTGAGGCTGTGCACCGTCCGTGCCAGGAAGATCAGCACCGCCATCATCATCAGCATCGACGGCAAGGCGATCATCGGATAACTCAACAGCGTCAGCCGCCCCAGCTCCTCGTTGAACGCCGCACTGCCCGCAGGACTGGTGACGATCCAGGTCGCCAGCGCGTAATTCATCGCGGACGAAAAGAAAAACGTGCTCGCCAGCAGCGAGTTGGCCAGCAGCAGGCGCTGCTCGAACACGTCGGCGGTGCCGCGTTCGTCCAGCTGCTGCTGCACGCGCGTGACGTCGACCAGCGTCGGGTTATAGAGCAACGTGCGCACCAGCGGGTAGCGGGTACGCGCCGAGACCAGCACGGCCAGCCCGATCGCGCCGGGCACCGCTGCTTCCTTGATTGCCAGCCACTGCGGGTCGAGCGCCAGCAGGCCGATGCCGCCGGTGAGCAGCACGCTGACCAGCCCCAGCGCCGCGAGCCAGCCCGGCTTGCCGCGACGCACCCATTCCAGCGCACCCCAGCCGAGGGGAAAGGCGAGCGCGACGAGCAGCGCGTTCACCGTGCCGAGCGCGTCATCGCCGCTGAATTTCATCAGGATCAGCGCGGGCGCGACGATGGTGAAGGCGAGCTCGATCAGGGAGTTGCCGGATCGCCCGGTCTGGCCAGCGGTGTCGCTCATTGACTCACTCCTGCGACGGCGTGCCGCCTGCCGGCTTGCGCGTGACCCACAGGCTGGCGAACATGAAGGTGGCGATGATGAGGCCGACGATACCCAGCGACAGGCCCACCGGGATCTTGTAGAAGTCGACGATCAGCATTTTGGCGCCGACGAACACCAGCACCATCGCCAGGCCGTACTTCAGCAGGTGGAAGCGGTCGGCCATGCCGGCCAGCATGAAATACATCGCCCGCAGGCCGAGGATGGCGAAGATGTTCGAGGTGAACACGATGAAGGGGTCGGTGGTGATCGCGAAGATCGCGGGGATCGAGTCGACCGCGAAAATCAGGTCCGAGATTTCGATCATGATCAGCACGAGGAACAGCGGCGTGAATACTCGCGCGCCGTTCTCGACGACCCAGAACTTTTCCCCGCGATAGTCCGGCGTCATCCGGATATGACGCTTGATCCAGTTGAGCAGCGGATTTTTCGACAAGTCCGACTCGGCCTCGGCGAACATCAGCATCTTGATGCCGGTGATGACGAGGAAGGCGCCGAACAGGTAGAGGATCCAGTGAAATTCCTTCACCAGCCAGGCTCCGGCCAGGATCATGATCGCGCGCATGACGATCGCGCCGATCACGCCGTAGATCAGCACGCGCCGCTGGTACTCCGCCGGCACGACGAAGAAGGTGAAGATCATCAGGAAGACGAAGATGTTGTCGACCGCGAGCGATTTCTCGATCAGGTAGCCGGTCAGGAACTCCATCGCCTTGACGTCGGCCACCTCGCTACCGTACGTCCCATTGAGATACCACCACAGGCCGAGGTTGAACAGCATGGCGAGCGCGAACCACACGAACGACCACGCGGCCGCTTCCCTGAAGCCGACCTTGTGCGCCTTGTTGCCGCCGACCAGGAAAAGGTCGACGGCCAGCATCACCAGCACGAAACCGACGAACGTCGCCCACATCCAGGGTTCGCCGATATTCAGTGCGGTTTCCATATTCATCCTCGGCTGGGCTGACGTTTACTGCACCGCGCGCAGGGCGGCGATGCGCTCTTCCAGCGGCGGGTGCGTCATGAACAGACGCTTCAAGCCGCTGGCGCCGCCGCCGGCGATGCCGAACGCCGCCATCTTGTCGGGCAGCGGGTGCGGGTGCAGGCTCGCCAGACGCTCCAGCGCGGCGATCATCGCGCCCTTGCCGGCGAGCGAGGCGCCGCCGCGGTCGGCGCGGAATTCGCGCTGGCGCGAGAACCACATGACGATGATCGAGGCGAGGATGCCAAGCACCAGTTCGGCGACGATCATGGTGACGAAATACGCCGGGCCGTGGCCGTTCTCGTTCTTGAACACGACGCGGTCGACGGTATGGCCGATGACGCGCGACAGGAACATGACGAAGGTGTTGACCACGCCCTGGATCAGCGCCAACGTGACCATGTCGCCGTTGGCGACGTGGGCGATTTCATGGCCGATCACCGCCTCGGCCTCCTCGCGCGTCATGGTTTGCAAGAGGCCGGCCGACACCGCAACCAGCGCGTTGTTCTTGTTCATGCCGGTGGCGAAGGCGTTGACCTCGGGCGAAGGGAAAATCCCGACTTCGGGCATGCCGATGCCGGCGTCGGCGGCATATTTCCTCACCGTTTCGACCAGCCAGAACTCGGTCGAGTTCGACGGCGTCTCGATTACCTGCACGCCCATCGACTTCTTCGCCATCCACTTCGAGATCGCCAGCGAAATCAGCGAACCGCCAAAGCCCATCACCGCGGCAAAAATCAGCAGCGAGGTGAGATTCAGTCCCTGCGCGGTGAGATAGGGCTCGACGCCCAGAATGCGCATGGTGAGCGACAGCACCAGCACGATGGCCAGGTTGGTGGCCAGGAATAATACGATGCGTTTCATGGAAGGGTTCTCCTCATCGAGGGATTAGGACACGACAGACACAGGATACGCTCGAATCGATCCCGCAGAAATTCGATTTTTATGCGAATATGATTCGAGTTTTTCGAATATAAGGCGGTCATGCTCAATTTCAAGCACCTCTACTACTTTCACGCGGTCGCCAAGGCCGGCGCGGTGAATCGTGCTGCGGAGAAGCTGCATCTCACGCCGCAGACCCTGTCCGGACAGATCACGGCCTTCGAACAGCGCCTCGGCACCCCGCTGTTTCGCCGCAGCGGCAAACGGATGGAATTGACCGATGCCGGGCAGCTTGCGCTTTCCTACGCCGAGGAGATCTTTCAGGTCAGCGCCGAACTGGAAGACGCCCTGCTCAACCGCACCGGCGCACGCCTGGTACCGTTCCGCGTCGGCGTCGCCGATGCCGTGCCGAAGAGCATCGCGCACCAGCTGCTCGCGCCCGGACTCTCGCTCGACGAGCCGGCGCGGCTGGTGTGCACCGAGAACCGTCTGGAACGGCTGGTCGCCGATCTCGCGATCCACCGTCTCGACATGGTGCTGGCCGATCGGCCGCTGCCGGCGAACATGGACGTCAAGGGTTACAGCCACCCGCTCGGCGAGTGCGGCGTCGGGTTCTTCGCCGCCGCCGCGCTGGCCGCCCGCATCAAGGGGCCTTTTCCACGCTGCCTGCATGAGGTGCCGCTGCTGCTGCCGGGGGAAGAAAGCGCCCTCCGCGCGCCGCTGCTGCGCTGGCTCGAACGCCAGGACGTGGTTCCTGCCATCGTTGGCGAATTCGACGACAGCGCACTGATGTATGCATTTGGCAGCGCCGGCGCCGGTGTGTTCCCTGTGCCGATGACGCGCGAAGTGGCGGCGGCGCTGCCGCCGGGAATGAAGCAGGTGGGCGAGACGCAGGAGGTGCGGGAGCGCTTTTTCGCGATTTCGGTGGAGCGGCGGCTGCGCCATCCGGCCGTGGTCGCGATCAGCGAGGCGGCGCGCCTGCAACTGTTCCGGCGTTCAGCGAGCTGAGGGCGGCTCGCGGACGTCCGCGCTTTGCGGCAGTTCGCCGTAGGGGTAACGCACGGGGCCGCAGCGGATCAGCAGCACTACCGCCGCCCGGCAACTGACCGGAACAGAAGTACACGCCGACTATGGCGAAAATTTCGAGATAGAAGAAAAGCAGCAGCAGATCGGCCAGCATCACCGTGCCCTTGGCGATCATCACCTCCACTTCGATGGTGTCCTCGATCAGCGTCGCCAGCGCGATGACGGCGAGCATAAGGGTTTTGTCACCGAATGCACTTCAAGCGCAGGGCTAAGCATCGCATCGACCGTCGCCAGCCCGGACGCCGCCTGGAGAGGATCGAGTATGCGGAAGCGCAGGCGGCGGCGAGCGAGCCGCAACAGCGCGCGATCCTTGCTGACGAGCACGCTCGCGCCTTCGGCGTCGGCGAGTTCGAGGAATTTCTGGTCGTCGGCATCGCGGCAACGCGGCAGGGAACTCGGCGACGGCGCGTTCACGCAATGCGCGAGCTCGCGATAGCGCGCCCAGATTTTCGCCTGCACCTCGGCCGCGAGACGCAGTTGCGGGTAGACCAGCACCCGGCGCAGCTCCTGGAGCGTCGCCGGCGTCACCCGGCATTCGATGCGGCCGTCTTCCAGCGCCCGCAGAATCGGCGCCGCGGCCGGATCGCCGAAATGCAGCAGATCGAGTACCACGTTGGTATCGATCACCCACACAGGCTTACTCAATATCGGTGTGCTCGGCAATGAACTCGCGCACCCAGTGTTCCGGCTTGGCGCTCGCAAAGCGGCCGACGATCTCGCCCTTGACGAACAGCAGCACGGTGGGAAAGCCGCGCAGGCTGTAGCGACCGGCAAGCTTCATATTGTCGCCCTCGTCGACCTCGACCTTGGCCATGCGGATTTTCCCGGCGTGGTGCGCAACCACGCGTTACAGCACCGGCGTCAGCGCACGGCAGGGCGGACACCAGTCTGCCCAGAAATCGACCAGCATCGGCAGCATGTGCGAGGCTTCGATGACGTCCCGGTCGAAGTGCTCGAGGTAGGTATCGAAGATCGGGGCAGGAGCGGGATGCGAGGTCATACTGGACGTGGGGGAAAGAAAAATCGAGCATGCATTATTTCGCATTCAGGACGCTTTTGACACGCACTGGATCAGACTCACGTGCACTCAGGGGTTGCAGAGGTCGCAACGGCCGGGGTCGGCATGCGTCAGGTCCGTTCGTACGCGGCGCTCGGTGTGCGCACATTTCGGACATTTAAATACTTAGGCGAGCATCTCTCGCGTTGGCGCGCCGCACGCGCTGCAGGGCAGGCCGCCTTCTCGTAGGCCGGGTCGTGCTGATCATCGGCACGCACCACCAGATGATGCTCGGAGAAGTGCGCCTCGCGCGCGAAGGCCGCGGCAGTCGGCCAGTCGCTCACTGTTTGGTGGGCATGCACGGCCGGCCCCTGCGCTATGCCCACGAGCTCGACACCGATCATATCGTCGATCAGCACAACGATTTCGACATTTCAGGGGATCAGCCCGGCGAAGGGGTCTGCGCCAAACGCGCCTTTGCTGCCAAGCCCGCGCCTGAGGTCGGTACGCGCCATGCCGATGCGCGGCTTCTTCCTAGCCGCCTCGATTTGCGTGCCGGCTCGTGGAGTCTCCCGTGTGAAGCTGCCGAGCGTATCCGTATCGAAGTCGTCAATCCGCTGCAGGACACCGCCCAGTCCCGGCTCAAGCACCGTGGCGAGCACGCGCTCCTTGACATGGAGTGTCGGCAAGGCAATCCGCCCTCCGTCGGCGAGGTGTGCCTCACTGGATAAATCACCGGTTGTCACGCCAAGTCCTTCAAACGTTTGCCAGCACGGGTGCTCGACGGGCCCGAGGGGCGGGAGGGGCGGCTTGGGCAGGCGCGTCATGGAGAAACTCGCGAAGAAACTCGCGGAAACGCGGCACCACCGGCAGTTCGGCTTTCGTCTTCTGGTAGACCAGGTACCAGTGTCCACGCAGCGGGAGTCCTTCCACGTTCAGCACGCAGATTTCGTCACCGAGATGCAGGCCGTTGAGCATGGTGCGCGATACGATCGAGACACCGACGCCGGTTGCGACCGCCTGCTCGATGGCGAAATTGCTTCCGATTCGCGTACGCGCAACGCAGAACGCATTCGCTCCAGACTCGGCAGCAAGTCGAACGGCGATCAGAACTGTCTCGCGAGCTCAAGACATCAGTTCATCCCTGTATTGGAATGAAGTCTGACGTGCAGGGCCGATCAAGCATCACTCTGAAACGCTGAAGGTTTTCTCGCTGCCTGCAGCGGACCGTGTTGGCGGTTGTTGAAGATTTCTTCCCGAGCAAGGACATGACCCCGCAGGCACTGGCCGAGCGCCAAGACCTGAAGACGGATTGAACACGCGCCACCTCAAGGCGGCGCGTGCCATATTCATTCGTCTTCGCCGAGCTCGGGATCCCAGCCGCGTGTTTTGGCGCGCTCAGTCGCCAGGTCGTAGAGCTTAGCGTGGCGCTCGCGCAGTTCGGGCGGCAGACGGCTCGGCAGGTTGCCGTACTGGTCCCAGATCTGCTCGATCTGGGCCATCAGCTTCTGCATGCGCTGGAGATCCCAGCCGGCACACTCCTCGGTTTCCGGAATGAGGCCAAAAAGCCAGCCGTCGAGGACAACCCGTCCCAGAACGGTCATGCCATGGGTGTCCTGGCTTAAACCAGGATAAGTGATCTTCTCTTGCATTGTGTGTTCCTCTTGTTCAGTCGATCCACTTGCCCAGGTAGGCATTGATAACGTCGACCACCGCCTGCGCCTTGATCACCAAGCCAAGATCGATCATTTCCGAACCCATCACCAGGCCGTGGTTGTTGGCCGGTACCGGCGCCGGTACCAGGTGGTTCGCTTCCTCGCGGAAAAACACCGCAGCCACCACGCCGGCAAACAGGAATTTCTTGCTGCCGCCCTGGCTCGGCCGCATCACGTCCGTTTGGTAGACGAACACGGGACTCCCGCTCGAACCGGGATATACCGCGGCATCGATGAGGAATTCCTTGCGCCCTTCGAAATCGAGTGCCATCGGCGTCGCGGTGGTGCCGCGGCGCAGGATGGGCATGAGGTTGGTCTGATCCCACACGCCGCTGGGGTAGCCGACGAACAGCACATCCTCCAACGCGTCGAACCCTCGCTGGGTCGCGGCGTCGGGCGCGAGACGGCTGTCGATCGCGTGGTAATAGAGTTCGATCCCCTGGTCGTTTGCCGCCTGCTCCAGCGGCCGCATCGGGATGATCGCAAGGTCGACTTCAGGATCGGGATGCGTGAACCAGGCGTGCGGAAAATCTTCGATGTTGAGCTGAAAGCGCTGGCCGAACACCGGCTGGCCGTTGCGCTTCTGCGTGAACACCAGGCCCCCGCGGCGCACGCCGTCGACCAGATGGCGGTTGGTCACGATGAAGGTATTGCTGCCGCGCAGGTGCGTGTGGCTTACCACGAAGGCGGTGCCGGACCCCTCGCTGCCGTCCTCCAGCACGGTATCGACCCGGATGGTATTGAACAACAGCTTCTTGGTGATGGAGTTGATTTCCATGTTACTTCCGCGGGGAAGCCTCGACGGTGACGAGGGCCCGCGCTAGGGAGTGAAACAATTGATATTATACGGTCCTTTCGCCCAGCCTGCCGACACACCTTTGCCATGTTCTCCCATCGCGCCAGCATTTCCAGCGCCCTACACAGCTTCCGCCTCGACGACCGCATGCTGTGCTACAACAGCTTCGTTCCCAAACTCTACAACTGGTGTCTGTCGCTGGGCTTCACCCCGGGCAAGATCATGCCGTCGCGAGCGTTCTGCTCGGACGAGAGCCAGGGTTTCCCGATCATTCTCATCACCAAGCAGTTCGGCGCGTTTCCGTTCAACCATGGCCGCGTCGGCGGCATCGTATCGATCGACCGCCACGGGCCGCACGCCGATCACGGCAAGGATCTGCTGCTGCTGCAAGCCAGCCATGTCGGCTATGACCCGGACAGTGGCGAATTCGGCGTCTACCGCCGCCTGCAGTCGGAACACGAGCACCTGAGCTGCAGCTGCGGCAAGATCGGCCGCATCATCGAGTGGTACAAGACAGAATACGACTACGCCTGCGAGAACATCCGCCTGCTGCGCCACGAAGGCCAGCTCGCCGTGCTCGTCGACTATCAGTTAATCGCGAGCCCGCGTGCACAGGGCCTGTTCCTCATTTTCGAAAACCTGGTGCTAGGCGCAGTCGGCGAGGAACTGCCGCCGCCGCTGTCGACGCGCAGTACCGGTCACATCTTCGCTGCATCGAGCCACCTCATCGCGCGGCTTGGCGTCGACACCTGGCCGGAGCATGGCAGCGTGGCTATCGCTAGTCATCTGGCGGCGGAGGATTTTTATTTCCGCCACAAGGGCGGTTATCTGGACCCGCTGCAGGACCAGCTCGAAAACAACCTGCATGCCCCGATGCCGTGGATTCTCACGTCGAGGCACCCGCTGCTCACTGCGGCGTGCGCCAATACCATGGTCGAATTCGACCGCACCTTCCGCAGTCTGGTGCAGTCTTCGGCGATGACCGGACGCAACCTCGTGTTCATCGCCGGGCTCAACATCGACATTTCGCCCAATCCCGGCGAAAACTTCCCGCTCACCAAGTTTGTTCCCTGGGCAGCGTACCTGCAGCACGCCGACGGCAGCCGCGAGATTCTCGAACAGGGGGAGCTCATCGAGCGTCTGGGCAGCGTGCCCAGCACCAATTCCGCACAAATCGACCTCGAGCGCTCAATCGAGATCATGTCCAGCAAGCGCGAAGTCGAAGTTCGCCTGTAGTCGCACCGGTCCCGCCGCCCCTGTGGACGGCGCACCCTTACCCTTCTCTGACTAGCGGGCCTTGCTTCCCGCAGCCGCCTTGCGCACGCCGCTCGGCTGCCACTCGACGCCATGGGCCTCGAGGTATTCGCGGATCAGCCGCCGCACCACTTGCGAGGGCGTGACATCCTGCTGCGCGCATAGCTGCTCGAAGGCCTGCTTCTTGGCTGGGTCGAGCAAAACGGTGAAGCGAGCAGTCTTGATCTCCATAAGTAATTGCTAAATTATAATGAAATAATAATAATATCCTCATACGACACACATCGTATGTCAATTCGCTTGAAGGTGCCGCCCATATGATCGCCCTCCTCGAAGCCCATCGCGCCGGTCTCTTCGCGCGCAACCAGTGGCTGTCCAACATCGCCGCCGGGGTCGTTGTCGGCGTCGTGGCGTTACCACTCGCGATGGCTTTCGCGATCGCCTCCGGTGCGCGGCCCGAGCAGGGCATCTACACGGCAATCTTCGCCGGCGGTGTGGTCTCGCTGCTCGGTGGCAGCCGGGTGCAGATCGCCGGCCCGACCGGTGCCTTCATCGCCATCCTCTCGGTGATTACCGCGAAATTCGGCATCGCCGGGCTACAGGTGGCCACGATCATGGCCGGCATCATCCTGCTGCTGATGGGCCTGGCGCGCATGGGCAGCGTGATCAAGTTCATTCCTGCACCGGTCATCGTCGGCTTCACTACCGGCATCGCTGTCATTATTTTTGTCGGGCAATGGAGCGATTTTCTCGGTCTGCCCAAAGTTAGTGGCGAGCACTTTCACGAAAAGCTTTGGCATACCCTGCAGGTTCTGCCCCAGGCGCATGGGCCGACCGCCGCACTGGCAGCGATGAGCCTCCTGCTGGTGGTCTACTCGCCGCGCATATGGGGATTATCGAAAATCCCCGGCCCGCTGGTCGCGATGGTCGCCGCCACCCTCATTCACCTCGCGCTCGACCTGCCTGGCGTGGCGACAATTGGCACCGCCTTCGGGGGTATCCCGACCGGACTGCCACCGATCACCCTGCCCGACCTGTCGCTCACGCAGATAATCCTGCTCATCGGTCCGGCGTTCACCATCGCCATGCTCGGTGCGATCGAGTCGCTGCTCTCGGCAGTCGTAGCCGACGGCATGACCGGCCAGCGTCACGATTCCAACCAGGAACTCATCGGCCAGGGCATCGCCAACATCGTTGCACCGCTGTTCGCCGGCTTTGCCGCCACTGGTGCGATCGCGCGCACCGCGACCAATATCCGCAACGGGGCCACCGGCCCGCTCGCAGGGCTGGTGCACGTCGCCACACTGGTCGCGGTGGTGCTGTTCCTCGCACCACTGGCTTCGCACATTCCGCTCGCCGCGCTGTCTGCGATCCTGTTCGTGGTCGCATGGAATATGAGCGAGGCGCACCATTTCGCCTATATCCTGAAGAAGGCGCCGCGCGCCGACCGCGCGATCCTCCTCATCACCTTCCTGCTTACCGTATTCGCCGACCTCGTCGTCGCAGTGAACGTCGGCGTGATCCTGGCAATCCTGCACTTCCTGCGGCGCATGGCCGAGGTGGTCGAAACCAAGGAAATGGACACCGAGGCGCTGCAGTCCGAACTCGCGCAGCACGGTGTCGAGCGCCTCCCGCCGGGCATGATGGTCTACGAGATTGCAGGACCGATGTTCTTCGGCGCAGTCGAGAATTTCGAGCGTGCGCTGCTACAGACGCACACTGATCCGAAGGCGCTCATCATCCGCCTGCGGCGCGTACCCTTCATGGACATCACGGGCATACAAACCCTGGAGGCAGTGATCGCGAAGCTGCGCCGGCGCGGGATAGAAGTAGTACTGTGCGAAGCGAATACGCGCGTGAAGGAGAAGCTGCACCGAGCCGGCGTGATCACCAGCGCCGGCGTGCCGGACTACACCGAGGATTTCGTCGGCGCCGTCGGCCTTCTGGGGGCTGACAGGCCGGCCCCTGCGGCGTGAGGCCGTTTATCCCCAGGAACAGGCAAAGTCATTGAATTGCCCGACGGCGCGCACCCAGCGAATCGACGACAGAGATCTTGTTGTCCCTACGTTCAGGCGGCGGGGATTGGCGACAGCGCTTGTCCGCCAGGAGAGGGCAGCGCCACTGCCTGCCGCAGCCCTTTGAACTGGGGGGCCCCCACGCATTCTTGTCGCCGGGTTCGTCGAGCATCATGTTCGACGTTCGACGAGCCATGCCCATTCAGGACTTCGACGGCGCCGGCTCGGCTTCTGGCGCCGGCCCCTGATTCAGCTTGAGTTCCCGATTGAGATATTCAAGCGCTTCACGATCGCTCGGAAAGATATGTTCCTTGCCGATCATCTCGGTCAATCCGGTACTATCGAGCACCGCCTGCACCTGGCGCTTGAAACCGCTGAAATTGATGATGATCCCGTTATCGCGAAAGCGCGTGACGAGATTCGACAGCATTTCAATTCCCGATGCGTCAATGCAGTTGATGCCACTACTCTTCACCAGCACCTGTTTGAGCTCGGGATTTTCGCGTTCTAGTTTTAGGAGGGCATCCTCGAAGTAGGCCACGCTGACGAAGCGCAAGTCGCCGTCGAACCGCAACGCGCTTAGGTGCGGATGCATGGGCTCCAGAGCGTGACGACCTATGTCACGCAAGGTCGCGTCATGATACATGCCGAGCAGCGCAATGTTCGGCTTCATCATGCGATAGAGCAGCAGCGCCAGCGAGAGCAAGATGCCGGTCAAGATGCCGTTCTGGATATTGGGGGCGAAGGCAAGTGTGCTAACGAAAGTGAGCGCCGACGCAAGACCATCGTCGCGGCTAGTACGCCATGCCTTGCTGAAGTTCTTGAAGTTCAACAGGCCGAACACGGCCATCATGATGATGGCGGCCAACACCGGCTTGGGCAGGTGATAAAGCAAGGGCGTCAGGAATAGCAGCGTCAGCAGGACGAACAAAGCTGCGATGATTGACGACAGGCCGGTACGCGCATCGCTGGCGAGATTGAGGGCCGAACGCGAGAAGGAACCGCTGACCGGCATGGTGTTGCTGAACGCGGCTGCCACCTTCGCAAGGCCCTGACCTACCAGTTCACGATTCTGGTCCCATTGACAGCGCGTCTTGATGGCGATGATCTTCGAACTGGACATGGCCTCCATGAAGCTGATCAGCGCGATGACGAAACCCGCTGGCACGAGAGCGACCGTCGCCTGCCAGTCCATGACCGGCAAGCCTATCGTTGGCAATCCTTCTGGAATTTCGCCCACCACCTTCCCGCCCATCTCGGCATACCCTACAAGCCAGCTAATGGCGGTCAGGGCAGCGACGGTAATGAGCACGCCCGGAAGCTTAGGCGCATATTTCTTGAACGCGAATAGGGCCGTGAGAGAGACGATGCCGAAGACGAATGACAGAATGTGCGTTTGCGACGCGCTGCCCAGCACAGCCCAGACATCAAGGATGAAATGGCCACTTTGCTGTGGCGCTACACCCAGCAACGCGGGCAGTTGCGACAGGCCGATAATCAGCGCAGCGGCATTGATGAAGCCCATGAGCACAGGGTGCGAGAGGAAATTGAGCAACACGCCCATGCGCATGACGCCAAAGGCGATTTGGAACAAACCCGAGATCAATGCGAGCAGGACGACATACGCGAAGAACTGATCCGAGCCCTGTGCTGCCAGAGGCGCGACGCTCGCGGCAGTGAGCAGGGATGTCATCGCCACCGGTCCCGTTGAGAGTTGACGCGATGACCCGAACAGGGCGCCGATGATGGTCGGGATCAGCGCGGCGTACAGGCCGTAATAGGCGGGAACGCCGGCCAGCTGCGCGTATGCGAGGGACTGCGGAATCGCCACCAGGGATACGGTGACGCCGGCCAGCAGGTCAGCCCTCAGCGTGTCTCGGTCAAAGGAGAGCCGACGCAGCGCGCTGACCGGATTGAAATAGGAAAGGACTTCGCTGAAAGATGACATCGCGGGTTATCGTTCGGCTAACTGAAGGTACTGTATAAAAAATTCATTTCCTAGCGCGCTCACGCCCCGGTCGCGCGCTGGTTGATTTGCTCGATCGCGTGCACGGCCGCGCGCTGGGCCTCTTCGGCCTCGGCCTCGCTGCCCATCATGGTCAGGCGGCCGAAGTTGCCGAAAGGCTTCACATCGACCAGCGTGACATGGGCTGCCTTCTCCGCCTCGTTGGCGGCATAAACGGCATACCCCGCAGGCTCGACTTCGAGGATGAACATGCTCTTGCCCGGCAGGATCATCGAGCCCTTGCGCAACTGGCGGTTGATCAGGGTTGTGTGATCCGGCGTCATGCCGCGGATGATCTCATTCCAGGCGATGCGGCAGGCCATCCGCGTATCCATGGTGGTGTTGAGCTGGCGCAGGATGATGTTGCTCGCCTCCATCACCTCGCTCTGGTTGCGGTAGTGGATCTCCATGGAACCGAAGGAGCGTTCGACCACCTGCTCGCCGAGGTGAACGTTGGTTTCCTTCAGCGCGATGTCGGACAGACGGTGCACCGCCATGCCCGGCGCGACTTCGATCCATACGCATGCGTCGCCCGGGACCGGCAGAAAGCCCTGCGAGGACGTGGCGAGATACGACGCCAGCTGCGGCTGCAACGAGTCGATGAAAACGAAGGTGCGTAGCGTGATATCCATGCAGTTATCGGGTCAGGCCCATGTAGAGCATCGGCAGCTTTTCGGGCAGACGCTCGACCTGGTCGAGAACGGTGAAATTCGTGGCGCCGAAGATGCGGGACACATACTGGTCGGCGTGCGGGTCGAGTGACAGCGCATAGGTGGTGATGCCCTCGCGCTGCAGTTCCTCGACCGCGCGCTTGGTGTCGAAGCGCAGGTATTGCGGGTCGCGCACGTCGTTGTCGGCCGGTTCGCCGTCGGTGATGACGAACAGAACCTTCTTGCTTTTCGGCTGCAATTTGAGTTGCGCGCCGGCATGGCGCAGCGCCGCGCCCATGCGGGTGGAATACGAGCCCTTCAGTCCGGCGAGGCGTGCCTTCACCAGATCGTTGTAGGGCTTGTCGAAGTCCTTGAAACGGTAGTAGTGGACGTCGTGACGGCCATCCGAGCAAAATCCGTGCAGCGCGAACGGATCGCCGATGCGATCGAGCGCATCGGCAAGCAACACGGTCGCCGAACGCGTCAGGTCCATGATGCTGTAGTCCTGGCCACGCACCTTGTCGTTGGACGACTCCGACATGTCGAGCAGCACCATCACCGCAAGATCGCGCACGTTGCGCTTGTAGCGCATCATGATGCGGGTATCGGGCTGGATGCCCATGCGGATGTCGATCATGGCGCTGACCGCGGCGTTGATGTCGAGCTCGTCTCCGTCTTCCTGACGGCGAATGCGCTGCATGGCCTGCGGGATCATCGACTCGATCAGATATTTCAGGCGCGAGATCACCGGCTTGTTGTCGGCGATGATCTTCTCGATCACCTCCAGCTCGCCCAGCGGCGGATGACGCTCCAGCACGGTGGCCCAGCTCGGCCGCTCAAGCTGGATCTGGTAATCCCATTCGGGATAATGGTAGGGCTCCGAGATCGGAGGGCGACCTTCGAGTTCGTTGATCGTCACGCCCTCCTGGTCGAGATAGAACGGCGTTTCCAGGACCCAGATTTCTTCCGCGTCGTCGCCTGCGTATTCGTTGTTGACCTCGTTGACCATCTCCATCAGCGAGACTTTCTTGCGCACCTGATTGCCCCCCCAGGTCGCTTCCAGCGCCTCGGCTTCGTCGTATTCCTCCGACTCCCACACCGTGCGGTTGTCGTCGCGATAGATCGCGCGCAAGCCATCGGTACGCACGTTGAACTCCGGCAACGGGTACTGGGCCAGTGCATGGGCAAGTTCGACGCCGATATTCCAGCTGATCTGATTGGACGATAGATCGGTCTCCGCGCGGAACAGTCGCACCCCTTCCTGCACCCACGGATGCGGGTCTTTCGAATCCAGGTCAAGCAACGCACGCGCCAGACGGTTCAACAGATCGCCCACTGACTGCGGTTCGCTGGTGTCCGGCGGCGGATGCAATGCCAGCCACGACGCACGCATGTTGGGAAAGTCCCGGCACGCGAGTTCTTCCACGCGAGCGTCTTCGATGGCCTCGATAATCGCCATCTGCGTGGTGTTGAGCATCTGCATCGACAGCGGCGCGCCGGTGTGCACCAGGTGCGCCGCACAATGGTTGGCCGCGGCCCGGTAAATTTCGAGGCCTGACACCCGGGCCTCGTCGGGCGTATCGTCGCCAAACGGCTTGTAGTCGTCGAAAGCGTCGGCGATATAAATGACGAAGCGCTCGATGTAAGGCTTCAGGCCTTCACGGGCTTCATAGTCGCCCGAGGTCGGGCGCAGAAAGAAATCCCGGCCCCACATGGCGCGCAGATAGATGTTCAGGCGACGCTGAACGTCGACGAACAGCGTGCCTTTGCGCTGCTGCTGAAGCACACCCATCGAATCGGGCGTGGCGAGAGAGAAGTAGCCGACCTGTCCGTCAAAATCCGTCTTGTATGCCTGCGCGCCCCACTGTACCCAGCGACGCAGGCCACCCAGCGTCAATTGCGACAGCAGGCGCTCCAGGTTTTCCAGCATCGGGCGGAGCCCGCGCGGCGCTTGCGCCAGCACGATTTCGAGCACGTTGAGATAGGCGCGAAACAGGTTTTCGTCGCCAAGTCGCTGGGCGGCGAGCGGCGCGGTGGCCACGATCAGCGTCAGCACCTGGCCCGAGGTTTTCGACGCCATGGCCATCAGGAAATTGACGATATCGGGCAGCACGTCCTCGCCAATGGCGCGACTGACTTCCGGCATTTCCTGAATGTAGGTGACGACGATTTCCTCGCCGCGACCCAGATTATGAAGTGCGACCGCACCTTTCAGATAGTTATCCAGCCCGCGTGACGAAAACATCCGCGCCGCCTCGTTCCACGAGGCGCGCAAAACGTCCTGCGCGTCCGTCGGCAGGTCATCGAGAACCTGCTGGTACTCTTCGAGATGGATGGCCATGGTCAGGGATTGGGGATCAGGAATCAGGAATCAGGGGGCGTGCGTCTCCCCGAATCCTGAATCCTGGCCCCTGAATCTTAAAAATACGTTGTGACGGCGGAATCGAGTGCGTCGCGCATGTCCGGGTCGTCCGTAATCGGGCGCACCAGTGCGACGCGACAGGCCGCCAGCGGCGCGACGCCTTGGGCGATCAACGAGCCTGCATAAATCAGCATGCGCGTCGACAAACCTTCGTCGAGGCCATGGCCCTTGAGGTTGCGCGCGCGCTCCCCGATGTGGACCAGATTTTTGGCCACATCGATCGACACGCCCGATTCGTGGGCCACGATCTCGGCCTCGACTTCGTGCTCGGGGTAATTGAAATCCAGGCCACCGAAGCGCTGTTTGGTCGACTGCTTCAGGTCCTTCATCAGCGATTGATAGCCGGGGTTGTACGAGATCACGATCTGGAAATCGGGGTGCGCTTCGATCAGCTCGCCCTTCTTTTCAAGCGGCAGCTGACGGCGCGCGTCGGTCAGCGGGTGGATCACCACGGTGGTGTCCTGGCGCGCCTCGACCACTTCGTCAAGGTAGCAAATCGCGCCGTGACGCGCAGCCACAGCCAGCGGACCATCCTGCCAGCGGGTGCCGTTGGCATCCAGCAGGTAGCGGCCGACCAGATCGGACGCGGTCATGTCCTCGTTACATGCGACGGTGATCAGCGGCTTTTTCAGTTTCCATGCCATGTATTCGACGAAGCGGGTTTTGCCGCAACCGGTCGGGCCTTTCAGCATCATCGGCATGCGCACCGAATAGGCGGCCTCATACAGTTCGACTTCGTCGGCGACCGTACGATAGTAGGGCTCCTCGCGCACCATGTACTGGTCGAGGAGATCGGACGCGGACGCGGTCGAAGCCGGACGCGTCATGGCCTCCTGCTGGGATTGGGCAACGCGTGCCATGGCTTCCTGGCGAGGCGAGTAGGTGCGGAAAAAAGGGTCATTACGCATGACGGATTACCTGCAAAGATGGACTCAGTCCGGCCACACACGGTCAGGAAACAAGGCATTGCCGCTGTTCGGAACGCCGGCGCCGACCGAAACCTGCTCGCGAGAGGCATTGCCGCTCGATCGGGTGACCTTCGGTTTGGACGGGGTCGACGTCGTTTCGACCTTGCTCGTGCTGGGCGCGGGCTTGCTTGAGGCCGGCTTGGCAGCGGCTTTCCGCGGCGCACGCTTTTTCGGCGCAGCCTTCGTTGCGGGTGCGGACTTCGCAGCAGCGGGTTTTGCGGCAGCCGACTTGACGGCGGGCGTTTGCGCGGCCTTGGCTTGACGTACGCTGGCGGACAGTTTGTCTTTCAAGTTTGTCATGATGCGATCACCTCATTAATGATGGCTTCGATCTCAGCTGCCGCCGGTGCACCCCGGCTCCCAAGCTGATACACCGACACGCCTTCGAGTGCGGCACTGCGATAAATGGCGCGGCGGCGTATGCCGGTGTCGAGCACCGGAATGCCAAATTCTGCGATGGCATCATGCATCGCCGCGGATAAGGCGCTTTTGGGCTCAAGCTGATTCAATACCAGATAGGCCTTAAGACGCTTGTTGGTTTTCTTCGCTTCCTCGATCTCCTGCGGCAAACGCAGACTGGCCCACAGATCGATCGGTGAAGGCAACACCGGAATCAGCGCCACATCGCAGGCACGCAAGGCTTGCAACGAGGCATGGCTTTCCAGCGACGGCGGACAGTCGAGCACCAGATGCCGGTAGGCCTTGTAGTTCTGATGCAGACTCTTGGCGTCCCACTTGCCATTGATCTGCTTCACTGTAGCCGGAAACGGCGCACTTCCCAGGCTGGCCCACTGACGCGAAGACGCCTGCGGATCCAGGTCCAGCACCAGCGTGTCATCGCGCTGGGCCAGTCCGGCCGCCAGGTTCATCGAGAGCGTGGTCTTGCCCGCGCCGCCCTTCTGGTTGATGACAGCAATGATGTGGGTTGCCATGCTCAGCCTTCCGGTTGCAGATACAGTGCATTGATCTTTTCGGCGAGGTCGAGTTCGGTCGCGCCCAACTCACCTTTTTCACCCGCCTCCAATGTGATATTCACATAGGTGCTGGCGAAATTGATGTTCTGCGGATGCTGCCCGGTTTTCTCGGACAGCGCCGCGAGCGCGTCGAGGAACGCGCGCGTCGCACCATAACCGTCGAAGACAAACCGCCGCGACAGGGTAGGCGGTTTGCCACGCGCCTCCCAGCCTTGCGGCACCTCAGCCATGATGTTGTCCATGGCTCATGCCGTCGAGTTCCTGTACATGCGCAATCTCCTCCGCAAGGATCCCTTTGAGCAAAGCGGCACAGTCTGCATCGCGCATCCGCTCCGCATGCGTTACCGCCTGCTCGTAGAGCCGGACAGCGTCCACCTCGAGCACCCGATCGGCCGCCAACATCTCCTCGACGGTACGGCCAAGTCGCGCCGGGGGCAAATTGCCCGCCGACGGCGCAATGCCGAGGACGATCAGTCGCTCCATCAAGCGTTCTGCGTGCTGCAACTCCTCAACGGCTTCGCGGCGCAACTGGGACGAGAGCGCGTAGTCGCCCCACAGGCGCGCCAGCACGCTTTGCGCGAGATATTGCTGGACCGCGGCCATCTCATGCGTCAGCGCACGCGACAGCCAGCCCAAAGTGCGAGGATCCACGCTCATCCGTCGAAGCGATCAGCTGCGGGTCGAGGTGATTTCACCGTCGCGACCGCCACCGGCTGCGTCAGGCGCGGTCGGCAGGATGCCTTCGACTTCGCTGTGCACGCGAGCAATGATGTGGGCGGCCACCAGGCCATCGCCCACGCGCTCGCAGGCATCGGCCCCAGCGCGAACGGCAGCGTTTACCGCACCGGTCTCGCCGCGCACCAGCACGGTCACATAACCCCCACCCACAAACTGACGACCCACCAGACGGACTTCCGCCGCCTTGGTCATTGCATCCGCCGCCTCAATCGCGGGGACCAGACCGCGGGTTTCAATCATGCCAAGGGCAACACCGCTCACGTTAGCCATGAGAATTCTCCAATACTTTTATTGCTGAACAAGACGCCCGGCCTGCCAAAAACTCAGGCGTCGGGCGCGGTCGGCAGAATGCCTTCCACTTCGCTGTGAACGCGGGCGATGATGTGGGCAGCCACCAGGCCATCACCCACGCGCTCGCATGCATCGGCACCTGCGCGAACGGCCGCGTTTACCGCACCGGTCTCGCCGCGCACCAGCACGGTCACATAACCACCACCCACGAACTGACGACCGATCAGGCGCACTTCTGCGGCCTTGGTCATGGCGTCAGCCGCTTCAATCGCGGGAACCAGACCACGGGTTTCAATCATGCCAAGAGCAATACCAGTCACGCTAGCCATTCCATATCTCCTAAATTTAACGCTTGCTACGAATTAACTACGATCAGTTGCCCGGCGCGGTCGGCAGAATACCTTCCACTTCGCTGTGAACGCGCGCGATGATGTGGGCAGCCACCAGGCCATCGCCCACGCGTTCGCATGCATCGGCACCTGCGCGAACGGCAGCGTTCACCGCGCCGGTCTCGCCGCGCACCAGCACGGTCACGTAACCGCCGCCCACGAACTGACGACCGATCAGGCGCACTTCTGCGGCCTTGGTCATGGCGTCGGCCGCTTCGATTGCGGGAACCAGACCGCGGGTCTCAATCATGCCCAGTGCAATACCCATACGTTCAGCCATTTTGTTGCTCCTTTATCACAAAGTTAAAAAATGAAATCCTTACTTCCTAAATTCCAAGGGCAATCGCGTCATCGCGTCTTCCCTTGCCCCTACACCAAAACCTTAAGCGTCCCAGTTGTCGATGATTCCGCAGATCGTCAGATCCGTGGTGACGTCCGGGTCGGGCATTGCCCAGCGCGCGGCGCTGCCACTTGAAGTGAACACCCATTTGCCGATGGGCACACCGACCGGGTCGGACGCCACCATCAAACCGCCGGACTGGCTTTCGAGCACGCGCAGCGAAGCGGTCTTCAGACCCGGCACCCGGCGAGTACATACCAGCTCATCCTTGACGCGCATGATTTCCATTCATCCGCTCCGTCAGACGTTGTCCGCGGTCCAGTGATCGATGATGCCGACGATCGTCAAATCGGACGGGAACTCCTTGCTGCCCGCGGCTTCGCGCGCTGCCGATGAACCCACACAGATCACCCAGTCGCCGGGAATGCAGCCCACGGCGTCCACCGCGACACTCCGCGTGCCGCCTTCTCTTTCCTGCACCACCAGCAGCGGACGGTGACCGAATCCATTGATCCGGTTCGTCGATACCAGCGTTTTTTCGACTTTCATGATCCTCATGTGACCACCTTCATAATCCCGCTTAGATGACTCAACATCCTAGTGAGCCGCTTGTCCGGCAAGGTCTTCGATAAACGTGCAGCGTTCGCTTCCCTGGCGGTCGCTCACTGCCATCTGGCAATACAGCAAACCTTGTTCATGGAGATGCCGGTAGCGTCCCTGGATTGCGGCCTTGACGCGCCGGCACCGTGACACCGTACGTTCACGAGAGCCCGGCACGCGCGACGAATAGTGGAAATGCACCAGCACCGGTACTGCCAGGCCACGACGGACATTCAGTCCGCTAAAAATCTTGATGCCGACGTCCATGTCGGGCGCACCTTCCTCGACCGTATCGAGATGGGCGTAGTAATACTTGTTGCGCAGCTGCACATAATTCGTGGCTTCGCCGGCGCAGATGAATGCCTCGTCATGACCGATGACCGAATAGCGCCCTTCGTGATGGTGGATCACATACTCGATCTGCGACAGATTGGATTCCAGCAGTCGCACGATCAGCTTACGCATACCTGGCTGCAGCCCGCAGCTGTTCTCGGCACGCACAACCGCCGCTTCGATGGCATTGCGCGCACTTTGCGCGTCCATCCCCAGCGTGTCGCGAAAGAGCGGCGCGCTCTCGACAAAGCGCATCGGACAATTGCCGCTCTCGCTGTCGGGCAGGTGCACACGGATCGCATCGGTATCGGTGTCCATGCCGATCAGCAGCGTGTCCGGCGCCGCACCGTGACCGTAGGTATTCTCAATGGCCGCGCGCAGCTCGGCGAGACGATCGGCAGCTTCCTGCGTGGCAAGCGCATCATTGCTACCGTGCGCTGCACAGCCCTGCTGGCTGGGATTGGACGTGCTGTAGTGATACACCGCGATCTTCAGGTAATTGCCGGATTCGCCACCCGGCATGAATCCGGCAAGGCGTTCCAGCTCACGATGGGTCCAGTCGGCCACATCGCCCTCGACATCAAACAGCGCGCCGGCATACGCCTTGACATACACCGCATCGTTTGGCGCCATGCGGAACACAAAGGGCAGCAGACCCTGCAAGCGGCCGTCGGCGCAGGGGCTGACATCAATCGTGTGATAGCCGCACGAACGGATGAATTCGGCGTCGATCAGCATCCGCTCACGCCACGGCTGCTGATCGGATTCGGCCATATCGATGCACTCTTTGAAACTGCGGAAAATGCAGTAGGAATGCAGAGCCCGCAGATCGAGTCCATTCACCCAGGCGTTCTCCAGCAGTTCCTGGGGCAGCCCGTAACCGAGTTTGTCTTGCGCCACGCGCTGAGCCCGCGACACGAAATCCATTTCGTGCTGGAAGGCCGACAGCGCCTTGAGCGTATCGACGATAGGCGCAAAGCGCCCACGCACCTGCTTTTCATACGTATACAGACGGCGATTCAGTTCCGGATCGACAAGCGCATGCTCACAGCGCTGCCCCGATGCGATGACGCATGCCTGATTCGCGGACGTCTCCGCACTCTGCCGGAGGTATCCGGCAGAGTGCATCGCAGCAAGTCGTTTACGCGTATTCACCGTTCAATCCTTAGCCGCGCGCGCCGCCCGACAGGGTCACCAGCGAACCCTTGCCGGTGTTGCCCGACGAACCGGTAATGCGGCTGTCCGGCACGGGCGGGTGCTCAACCACCTCGCGGAAGCGCATCGCGTTCATGCCCATGCCGCGCGGCTCGCCGCGTTCAGAAAGATTGCGCGACAGGCTCGAGGGGCCTTCGGTGCCGGTCACCTTGCTCATCGCATTCCAAGCGTCGCCCGTCACCGAGCGACCGGCCTGACTGCCTTCGCCGGTGAGACGCTGCGCCGCCGACAAAGCGGTTTCGGTCGCCGCCTGCTGCATGGCGATCGCAGCCTGCGAGGCCGTGGCATCGCGATGACGGAATTCCGGCGTGCCGGTGATCAGCCCGTCGGCCTTGTTGACGGGGCCGGTGATCCGCTCGCTGCTGTAAGCCGAACCGGTGACGTCGTTGAACTGCCGCTGCTGCGCGGCGCGCGCCGGCGTGCTGATGCTGAAATCCTGCGGCGCAGGCGGACGCGACATTTCGATCTGCGTGCGACCCCGCGCAACAAAGCGCCCGCTGGTCGCGCACTGCGACGTTGCGTTGTCGACGCCGATGTAAGGCGTGCCGCTGATGACTTCACAGGCACCGCGCGCGTCGCCGGTCATCACCGAGCCGCCCGAACCTGGGCGGTCGCCGGTCACGGCGGTTGCCGGGATCAGTGCGCTGGTCCGGATGCGCGCTTCCTGCGCTTGCACCGCGGGCGCCTCGCAAAAGCCGTTGAACTGGCCCCGTCCGATATACGGCGTGCCGCTGATCGGCGAACAGCCGCCCGACTCGTCGCCGGTGACACGGCCCGAGCGACCGACGTAGGAGCCGGTCACGGACTGGCCGCGCCAGGTCTGGTCAACCGCAACCTTGGCCACGGGCGCAACGGGGGTGCTCACGGCGCAGACCGCTTGTTGCTGGTCTGCTCCGATATATTCCGTTCCGGTGACGGGCTTGCACCCCCCCATCTCATCACCGGACACTTTTGGGCTGCGGCCGACCTCCGTGCCGGTCAAGGACCGGCCCGACAGCGTACGCATGGTTGCAACCTTTTGCGGCGAGGCGGTATCGCACAGCGCGCCGAAACTTTCCGACGTGTAGTACTGCGAGCCCGTAATGCTTAGACAGGAACCCGGCTCGTCGCCAGTTACCTTGTTCGAGCGGCCGATCTCGGTGCCGGACACCGGCTGGTTGCCGCGCGACGACATCACGCTGACCTTGCGGGGCGATTCCGGTGCAGTCGTGTTGCAGACTGCAGAGAACTGTTCCTGGGCGAGATATTCGGTACCGGTGACTGCGCGGCAGCTGCCGCTCTCGTCGCCCGTGAGCTTGTCGGTGTGCCCAAGCGCAGTGCCGGTGACCGGCTTGCCCGAGGCGGTATGGCTGACCACGACTTTTTCGGGCGCCGTATCGCGCAGGCGCGAGGCGGCGTAATCGGTACCCGTGATGGCGCGGTCCGAACCCGGCTCGTTGCCCGTGACACGCTCGGCACGCAGCACCGAGGTACCCGTCACCACCTTGCCCTTGGGCGTCTCGGCAAAGCCGATTTTCGCGGGCGCCGGCGCGGGGCGGGTGGGACACATTTCGTCGTAACGCTCGGCGGCCAGATATTCCGTACCGGTGATCCCGCGGCAATTGCCAGGCTCATTTCCGGTCATATTGGTGGCACGGCCGACTTCGGTGCCGGTCACCTTGCGCTCGCCCAGCGTATGGCTGACGCCGACCTTGGTCGGCGCCGGCGCGGGGCGGGTATTGCACAGAAGATCGTACTGCTCCTTGCCGACGTATTCGGTCCCAGTAATGGGGCGGCACGAGCCCGGCTCATTGCCCGTCACCTTTTTGCTGCGCTCGACCATGGTACCCGTCACCTCGTGGCCGGCCAGTGTATGGCCTTCCTCGACCTTGGGCGGAACGGCTCCCGCCGGCGTCGCCAGGAAGGCGCGCATCCGACCCGCCGGACGGCTTTCCTTGGCAGGCTTGGTGTTGCCCGCAAGCGACTGCACCAGGCGACGCTGCATGGCCTTCTGGCGGCCGGTCGCGCCCTTGGTGATGGCTGCCTGCCAATCCTGGCCGGGCATCGTGGACGCAATCTTGGTGGCTTGAGCCACGCGCTTCAGGCCGGCTTTACCGTCCTGGGACAAGGCCGCGCGACGTGCACGTGCCAAGGCGCGGCCCGTCGGCATGCTCGATTTTTTCGGCACGTCCGAGGCGGACGACACGGCCGCTGCCGGCATCACCGATGCGGCAGTCTGCCGGGTATCGCCACAGCCGCAGCCCTTGGCCACCGACTCGACTGCCGCGCTCGCAGCATGAGACGCGCCGGACTCGACGTGCGCCTTGGGACGCACACGGCCGCTGGGCCGAGATGCCGTCGGCTTGAGCGCAGCCTTACCCGCCGTGCTCAATGCTTCACGCCGCGCACGGCTGGCGCTGCGACCGCTGTTGGCAGCGGCGGCACGAGCCTGGGCCATGATGGCGGTCTCGGACGCTGAACTCGCTCGGCTTTCGGCCTGGACGCTTGCCGCCTGCGGCGCAGAGCGCGACGCAGCGGGACGACTGGACATCACAGACGCAGTCTTGGTCACGCCGGCTTTGCCATGCAAGGCCATGGCTTTGCGACGCTTCAATGCCAATTCGCGGCCGGAGAGGTTCGCTGTGGCGGTGCTGTCGGTGGTTAGTGTCATCACTTACCTCGAATCTAACGGGTTTGTTGAGGTCGCGGCTCCGTGATCATCGGAGTCGCAGCCGCGACCTCAACAAACGAATCTTGAGATGCTGTTGCCTAGGGGCGACGGTATCGAAATACCGCCGCCGACCTGCTTATTAGCGATATACAACGAAGGCCATGCCCTGGCTCTGCGCGTAGTTGTCATACGCGACAAAACGCACCAGATGGTCAGGGAACTCGCGATGGCAGGCATCCAGCTCGGCCAGCACGACGTCGACCGACTGCTCGCCAAAGAAGGGCAGCTTCCACATGTACCAGTAGTTGCTGGTGGCAGCGGTGCCTTTTTCGGTGTGCTCAACCGACGGGTTCCAACCCTGGCTGATGCAGTAAGCGATCTGGCGACGGACCTGATCAGCCGTCATCACCGGCAGATAGGAGAAGGTCTCGTATTTGGTCGCGGCTTTGTAAACTTGAACAGCCATGATTTATTTCCTTTCAATGTTAGGGGTTAGGGGTCGGGGATCAGGGGCCAGGGAACGTGCGGCTAGGCCGCGCCATTTTTCCCTGGATCCTGAATCCTGATCCCTGAATCCTGCTTACTTGTTCGCGATGTCCAGCTTGTCGACGGTATCGAATTCGAACTTGATCTCTTTCCACGTTTCCATGGCGATCTTGAGCTCGGGGCTGTTGGCCGCAGCGGCAATAAGGATTTCCTTGCCTTCGCGTTCAACGTCACGCCCTTCGTTACGCGCCTGCACACACGCCTCGAGCGCCACGCGGTTGGCGCACGCGCCGGCAGCGTTGCCCCAGGGGTGGCCGAGCGTACCGCCACCAAACTGCAGTACGGAGTCGTCACCGAAGATGTTGACCAGTGCAGGCATGTGCCAGACGTGGATACCGCCAGACGCCACAGCGAACGCGCCGGGCATGGAACCCCAATCCTGGTCGAAGAAGATGCCGCGCGAACGGTCTTCCGGAATGAAGGACTCGCGCAGCAGGTCGATCCAGCCCAGGGTCGATGCGCGATCGCCTTCCAGCTTGCCCACCACGGTACCGGTGTGCAGGTGGTCGCCGCCGGACAGACGCAGAATCTTGGTCAGCACGCGGAAGTGAATACCGTGGTGCGGGTTGCGGTCGACCACGGCGTGCATGGCGCGGTGGATGTGCAGCAGCATGCCGTTGTCGCGACACCAGTTGGCCAGGCCCGTGTTGGCGCAGAAGCCGCCGGTGATGTAGTCGTGCATGATGATCGGCGCGCCGATTTCTTTTGCGTACTCGGCACGCTTGTACATCTCTTCCGGGGTCGGCGCGGTGACGTTCAGATAGTGGCCCTTGCGCTCGCCGGTCTCTTTCTCGGCCTTGAGGGTCGCTTCCTGAACGAAGTCGAAACGCTGACGCCAGCGCATGAAGGGCTGGCTGTTGATGTTCTCGTCGTCCTTGGTGAAGTCCAGGCCGCCGCGCAGACACTCGTACACGGCGCGGCCATAGTTCTTGGCGGACAGACCCAGCTTCGGCTTGATGGTACAGCCCAGCAGCGGACGGCCGTACTTGTTCATCACGTCGCGCTCGACCTGGATGCCCAGGGGCGGGCCGCCGCAGGTCTTGACGTAGGCAATCGGGAAGCGCACGTCTTCCAGACGCAGGGCGCGCACCGCCTTGAACCCGAACACGTTGCCGACCAGCGAGGTGAACACGTTGACCACCGAACCCTCTTCGAACAGGTCGATCGGGTACGCGATGAAGGCATAGAAACAGGTATCGTCGCCGGGCACATCCTCGATGCGGTAGGCGCGACCCTTGTAGTAGTCCATGTCGGTCAACAGGTCGGTCCACACGGTGGTCCAGGTACCGGTCGACGACTCTGCAGCAACAGCAGCAGCAGCTTCCTCGCGGTCCACGCCCGCCTGCGGGGTGATCTTGAAACACGCCAGGATATCGGTATCCAGCGGGGTGTATTCAGGCATCCAGTACGTCTGCCGGTATTCTTTTACCCCGGCCTGATAGGTCTTCACTGCCATTATTTGCTCCTTAGCTTGCTGATTCAGACAAAAATTCCAAACCCTTAATACCTGGCTGCCGCGCTTCGCTTGCCAGGCCCTCAGGAAACCCTGAACAAAACCCCCGGCATCAGGGGACTTGTTCAAAGCTTCCCGTCTATTCTGTCCACGGCCCACGATGGCCATGACGCGACCGTAACCTTATCTGTGCATTTGCATAATTAACAATTCATATTGATGATGAAATCCATAACCATAGGTTATGATTATTGAATGCACATCACCCTGAGGCAATTGCAGGTATTCGAGGCGGCGGCGAGGCTGGGAGGATACACCCGCGCCGCGGAAGCGCTTCATCTCTCGCAGCCAGCCGTATCGATGCAGATCCGTCAGCTCGAAGGTCAGGCTGGGATGCCGCTGTTTGACCAGATTGGCAAAAAACTCCACCTCACCGACGCCGGCCGCACACTCTATAGCCACGCCCAGAGCATTCTCGCCCAGGTCCAGGAGGCGCAGCTGGAGCTCGAGGAAATGCGCGGGGTGCGCCGCGGCCAGCTCAACATCACCATCGCCAGCACCGCCAACTACTTCGCGCCACGTCTCCTGGCGGCATTCTGCCAGCGCCACCCCGAGGTCAAGGTCAGCCTCGACGTCAGCAATCGCGAGCACATCCTCGAACTTCTCCACGAGACCGACAAGGACCTCGCCATCATGGGCCGTCCGCCCGAACCCTCGGATCTCGTGGCCCACCCTTTCATGGAGAACCCGCTGGTGGTGATCGCCGCACCCAGCCATCCGCTGGCGCAGGCGTCCAATATTCCGCTGGCGCGTCTAAATCAGGAAACCTTCATCAGCCGCGAGATCGGTTCGGGTACGCGTATCGCCGTCGAGCGCTTTTTCGAAGAAGCGGGCACACGCCTCACCACGGCGATGGAAATGAGCAGCAACGAAGCCATCAAGCAGGCGGTCCAGGCGGGCCTCGGGCTCGGTGTGGTATCGGTCCACACCCTCGAGATGGAGCTGGCGCTTGAGCGCCTGGTGATCCTCGACGTCCAGGGATTCCCGATCCTGCGTCACTGGTACGTGGTGCACCGCCAGGGCAAGCGTTTCTCGACGGTGGCGCAGGCCTTCCTCAATTTCGTGATGGACGAGGCCGAACAGCTGTTCGCCCCGCAAGCGATCAGGCGCTGAATTTCTCCGGCCGCAGCACCTGGGTATCCGTGATGAAAGCAGCCAGATGGTGGCCGCGCTTCATCAGGCGTTCGATATCGGCCAGCACCTCGTCAAGCCTGGATTCCGGCACCACCAGCATGAACAGGATGTTGCTTCCGCCCTCAAGCACGCCGGTCTGCAGTCCGGCGCTGCCCCCTCCGCGCGCTTCCAGCACGGTGTAGCCTGACGCTCCATGCTTCTCGGCGATGCCCACGAGGCGGTCCTCGAGGGTAACGTTGGCCACGATATTGATGAGTTTCATGGGATAGCGCTGGGGCATGGCAATCAGGCGGCGAGTCGGGTGATGACGTAATGGTAAAGCGGAATGCCGACCAGCACGTTGAAAGGGAAGGTCACGCCCAGGGACAACGTCAGATAAAACGACGGATTGGCCTCGGGGATGGCGAGCCGCATCGCTGGCGGCACCGCGATGTAGGAGGCCGATGCGCCCAGTACCGCCACCAGTAGCACGCCCCCCTCGCTGAAGCCGAGCCAGTAATGGCCGACCAGGATGCCGGCGGCGGCGCCGATCAGCGGCATCACCATTCCGAACGACACCAGGAACAGGCCGGTACGGCGGAATTCGGAAATGCGCTTGCCCGCTTCCATGCCCATTTCCAACAGGAACAGCGAGAGCACGCCCATGAACAGGGTGCTGAAGAACGGCGTGATCGTCGCCAGCGAGTCGGGCTTCACCACCAGGCCGATGACCATGGCGCCGAAAAGCAGCATGACGCTGCCGTTGGTGAAGGCGTCGCGCAACAGCTCGCCCATGTGGTTCTCGCGCGCATCGTCCTCGCCGGCACCGGAACCCCGCGAAAAGCGCGCCAGCAGCAGGCCGACGATGATCGCCGGCGATTCCATGATCGCCAGCATGATGACCGGGTAGGACTCGTGCGCGATCTCCTGCGCATTCAGGTAGGCAATCGCGGTGAGAAAGGTACCGGCGCTCACCGAGCCGTAGTGCGCGGCAATCGCGGAAGCGTTGAGCTTGTCGAGGCGCCCCGCGAGCAAGATGGCGTAGGCGGCGATCGGCAGGCCGAAGCCCAGCACCAGTGCCGCCGCCACCGCATTGAGCGCATCGCCCAGGTGGGCGTGAGACAACTCGATGCCGCCCTTGAGGCCGATACCGACGAGAAGATAGATCGACAGCGCCTTGGCAAGCTCAGGCGGAAACTTGAGATCCGATCTGACCACCTGGGCGACGAAGCCCAAGGCAAAGAACAGCACAGCCGGAATCAGCAGATTCGACAAGTCCACCTTAGAACGCTCCTCACTTATGCACGCTGGTTCCTGATAATGTTGCACCACAAGGCGGGCTTGTCGAAGGGGACGCGCAATAATTTCTCATGGTGAAAAAGCATGTCCGGTCTCAGGCGGCCGGGCCGCTCCACTACTGCGGGCGCCGCGCTCAGAATTTCGGGATATGCAATGTGCGGCTGATCATCAGCGAGCCGGACACTGCGAACATCAGCACCAACGGGTGGAATTGCCCCGGACCGACCTGGATCATGCCGAACCAGAGCGCGTCGCCGATCGCGCCGTTCATCGCGGCAACGGCGATGACGACGACCAGCAGCAGCGAACTGGGGATCGGCGTGCCTTCGAAGTAGCGTACCTTGTCGCCACCCTGCGCCAGCGTCTCGGCGGTGATGTTGTAGCGGGCCAGGCGGCTCACGCCGCATGCCACGAAGTAGATCAGGATCACCCGGTCCCACAGACCGTCCATCCCGGCGCCGTAGGCGATGATCGCCGGCGCAACGCCAAAGGAAATCACGTCGGCCAGCGAATCCAGCTCGCGTCCCAGCAGCGAGGTTTGCTGGCGCCAGCGTGCAACGCGGCCATCGAACACATCGAAGACAAACGCCACCAGTATCAGCACGCAGGCAAACAACAGGTGCAACACCGTTTGGGTTTCGACATGGCTGATCACGGCAAACAGCGCGCCCACGCCGCAGGCGGCATTTCCCAGCGTGAACCAGTCCGCGAGGTGAAAGCCGCGGATCATCGATAGATGCGTGTCGTGTTTCATGGCGTGATGTCCTCTGGCAGGTCGGCCGACCTGAATACTATAGGTGGGCCCGGGGTGGCAAGGTTCCATCTTCAATTCCCCCGCCAAGAGTCGCCTGCACGCAGGCGCCTGGACGGGCAGAGAAGGCGTCCGCAGGTCTAGTGCAAAGAAAGCGCCGAAACTGCCATCGAGGCAGTCGGTCTGAAGGTGCACGCAGTACGTCCGCCGGGAACAGACTGATTGATTTATAAAGATCATTGCATGCGAAGCGCCGCGCCACTGCTTGCGCTCGTGCCTAGCGTTGTTCGCGCAACTGAGCGGGAACGGCGTCGTGGTAGGCTGTCTCGCCTTCCAGGTCGGAGACCGGCTGGAAGCGGATGCAGGACTGGTTCAGGAAGCACGGGGTGGCCTGAGCGCGGCTTTGCTGGCTGCGGTCGGCGCAGTAAGCTGTGCCGACACGTCATGCTTGCCTGAATGGACCGATGGGACGCCGCGACCACCACCACGTCTATGTGATCGAACTGTCGAAAGACGTTCTGTACGAAGCCCGCTTCAAAAAAGCCAACCCCAACTACATCGCGGGCAAACCATGCCTGTATGTCGGGATGACGGGACTGGATCCCGACGTGCGCTTCGACAAGCACAAGGCCGGCATCCAGTCCAACCGCTACGTCCAGGCCTTCGGCCTGCGCCTGCTGCCCGAACTCTACGAGTTGTACAACCCGACCTCGTATGACGACGCCTGCGCGCTGGAGGTGGAGCTGGCGATCGATTTCCGCGAAGCGGGCTATGGGGTGTGGCAGGCCTGAAGGCTAAGCGCGCTTGCCCCCGCGTTCAACGCGCCCGCGCCCGGGCCAACCGGGCCTTCAGCTCCGGCATGATGGCGGCGGCGGCTTTTTCGCCTTCCAGGATGGCGAGGTGGCGGCCTTCGAAATCGGTGCTGCTGACCGCGGCCGTCTGCGGACGGACGACGACGTCGGCATCCTTCAGCTCATGGCCGCTCAGGGTATGGCCCATGATGGCAAAGGTCTGCAGCAGCACGTCGAGCGTGCCGCTTAGCCGCTCGCGGCGGCTGACGTTGGAAATGTCCACCGCGATGACGAAATCCGCCCCCATGCTGCGCGCGGCCTGCGCCGGCACTGGCGAGGTGAGCCCGCCGTCCACGAAATCGCGGCCGTTGATCTCGACCGGCTGGAATACGCCCGGCACCGCGCTCGACGCGCGCACCGCCATGCCGGCGTTGCCGCCGCGAAAGAGCACGCGCTCGCCGCTTTGCAGGTCGGTGGCCACCACGCCCAGCGGCTTGGGAAACTTCTGGATCGGCTGGTTCTTCACGTGCTGGTTGATGAAGTCCTGCAGCGCCGCGCCTTTCAGCACCCCGCGATTGGGCAGGGTCCAGTCCGCCAGCAGGTCCTCCTTCATCTGCAGCGCCAGATTCTGCAATTCGAAGCCGCTCATGCCCGAGGCATAGAGCGCCCCCACCACCGAGCCCGCACTGGTGCCAACGACGATGTCGGGCACGATGCCCTGCGCTTCCAGCGACTTGATCACGCCGATATGGGCAAAGCCGCGCGCCGCGCCGCCCCCCAGCACCAGCGCGATCTTGAGCGGCGGTTTTTGCACCGCAACGGGCCCCGGGACAGGGGGCTTGGGTGCGGGAGCGGGCGCCGCGCAGGCAGTCAGCAGCGTGGCAAGCAGAATCAGGGACAGGTGGCGCATGGAATAAACCGGCAGCAATTCGAAACCCGGATTATGCGGGGGAGGATGCTCAAAGTGGTGTGTCCTCTGCCGTCTGCGGCCTAGCAGCGCATGCTGAGCCAGCGTTTCGATTTCTCGTCCACGTAGCTGAGCGTCGCCTTCTTGAAGTTGAGGTCGACGAAGAGCTCGCAGCGCAACTCGCCATGGCGCCAGCACATGGCGACGCTGCTTTCGTTGGAATACATCAGGTGGAACACGCCGTCGAACGCAGGGTAGCTGCTGCGGAATTCCATCAGCTTGAGCAGGCGCCGCACCACGGGGTTTTTCACGGCCTGGGCGACTTCGTCCATGCTGTAGGCGTGGCGGTTGATGTCGCGCAGTTCGCCGGTTTCTTCCATCAGCTCGAGGTCGTTGCAGCCGGCGAGCAGGCCGACGTAGTAGACCTGCGGGATGCCGGGTGCAAAAAACTGGATCGCACGCGCGGCGATGTAGGCGTCGTCGTTGCGTTTCAGCGCATCGTAATAGGTGCAGGTGAGCTGGTAGATCGCGCCGACGCTGTGCACGTTGGCGGCGGAGCGGCGCAGGATGGGGTCGGCCGAGCGCTGGCTGACATTGTCGATCACCGCCTGGATCTTGTCTTTGGGCAGCACGCCTTCGACGTCGGGGATGCAGATGCCGTCGTGGGTGTCGAGCACGGTGAGCTGGTTGCGCGGACACATGCGCAGCCACTGCTTGAGATAGGTGCTGTTGGCGTCGAGCAGCGAATACAGCAGCAGCGGCGCCAGCGCGAAGCCGTAGGGATGCATGCCGTGCAGCGCGATAGCGTACTGGAAGCTGGCGTGGTCGTGCACCTCGGGCAGGGTGTCGGCGCCATTTTCCCGGGCGACGCCGTCGATCCACTTGAGGATGTCGTAGACGTCCGGCTCGACCAGGAAGCAGCTGGTGCCGATTTTCTTCGTCGTGTAGCCGAACGCATCGAGGCGGAACAGCTTGACCCCGCGCGCGGTGAGGAACTTGATGGTGTCCTCCATCAGCGCATAGGTCTTGGGCGAACTGAAGTTGAGGTCGATCTGGTGTTCGGTAAAGGTGCACCAGACCCGGCCGCGACTGCCGTCGGCGAAGACCACTTCGCGGAAGGGTTCCTTTTCCTTGCGGATGTGGATGCGCGCCAGATCGTCGGCCGAGATCGGGCCGAGCTGGTCGACGTGCACGAAGAGGTCGGCGTATTCGGAATCGTAGCCGCGGGCGACGAAGTCCTTGAACTCCACGGATTCGTCGGAGATGTGGTTGAGCGTCAGGTCGAGGCAGAGGTCGAAACGCGCCGAGATTTTCTCGACGTCGGCCCAGGTGCCGTATTTGGGGTCGATTTCCTTGTGGGTCAACGGCGAAAACCCGCCGTCGGCATTCGACGGATACGGCGGCAGGATGTGGACACCGCCGATGGCCCTGGAAAAATGCCGGTCGATGATGGCGTACAGATCGGCCAGGTTGGTGCCCATTCGGTCGGGATAGGTGATCAGCTGGGCCTGGTTGCGCAGAGTCATAAGGGGAACCTCGGAGTCATGCCGGTGCCGGCCCGCCGGGTCATCCGGCGGGCGTGGGCAAGGCGGTGGATCGGAAAGATGAAAGGGCGTGCGGCGCAGGCGTCAGGCCGCCTGTCGGTTTTCGGCGGGTTGCGCGCGCAGCCGGGCAAAGATCTCCAGCACGTGGCGGGTCCAGTGGCTGATGTCGTAGCGGTCGATCAGCGTATCCATGCGCTGCATGCGCGCGCGCTGTTCGTCGCTCGGCATGTCGAGCGCGCGGTCAATCGCCGCGTCCATCTGCACCAGACTATAGGGATTGACCAGCACCGCATCCTGCAACTCGACCGCGGCGCCGGCGAATTCCGACAGCACCAGCACGCCGCTTTCGTTGACGTGGGCGGCGATGAATTCCTTGGCGACCAGATTCAGGCCGTCGCGCAGCGGGGTGATCCAGCAGATGTCGGCGGCGCGGAAGTAGCACAGCGTGTCGGCAAACGGCATCGGCGTGGTCGACAGCAGAATGGGCTGCCACGCCAGGGTGCCGATGTGGCCGTTGATGCGCCCCACCAGCTGCTCGATGTACTGCTGCGCCTTTTTGTAGGCGCGCATGCCGTCGGCCGCCGCCACCGCGGTCACCAGCAATTTCACCTTGCCGTGCAGCTCGGGACGGCGCTGCAGCAGGCGCTCGTAGGCCAGCAGCATTTCGCGCGTGCCCTTGGCGTAGTCGACGCGGCCGACCGAGACGATGATTTTTTCCTGCGGGATGTCGCGCCGGATCTGCGCGACCTGCGCCGTCTTGTCGGGCTGTTGCACGGTGCTGTGGATCATCCCGGCGTGGGTGCCGATGGGGAAGGCGTCGATCTGGATCGTGCGCCCCTTGCATGTCATCGACACCGGCGTCAGCGGCTCGGACAGCGCAGTGCCGGTGGCACGCAATTCGTCGGGCACCTCGCGCTCAACCACGTCGTCGACCGGGCGCAACGACTGCACGGTGGCGACGAAATTGCGCGCATAGCGCGGGATGTGGAAGCCGACCACGTCGCAGGCCAAGAGGCTGTCGATGATTTCGTCGCGCCACGGAAAGATGTTGAACACGTCCGCCGGCGGAAACGGTGTGTGGTGAAAAAAGGCGATGCGCACATCGGGCCGCATTTCGCGCACGAAGCGCGGAACCAGCCACAGGTTGTAGTCATGCACCCAGACTACGGCGCCGGGCGCGGCTTCTTCGCAGGCCGCTTCGGCGAACAGGCGGTTGACCTCGCGGAAGGTGGTCCAGTCGCAGTTCTCGGTGGAATACAGCGATGGAAAGCTGTTGATAATGGGCCACAACGCCTCTTTCGAAGTGACGTGATAGAACTGGCCGATCTGCTCGCTGGTGAGCGGCAACCGCACCACGTCGTAGCTGCCGTAGCTGTCTTCCACGGTGATGCGGCGTTCGAATTTGAGCGGCTTGCCGGCGGCGGCTTTTTTCCAGGCGACCCAGCTGGCGCGCTCGGTCTGTCCGATGAAGCCCTTCAGCGCGGGGACGATGCCGTTGGGGCTGGCGTTTTCCCTGAGAACGGTTTTGCCGTCTACGACGTGTTCCTCATAGGGCTGCCGGTGATAGACGATGACCAGCGATGAAGCCATGGGAGTCCTCCGTTCGGTGAAAGCGTTGCAGTGCGTCGAGCACGCCGGCCGCGCCCGGATGCGGGCTGCGGTACACGTTGTCGTGGTGCTGGATGGCGGCATCGAGCGCGGCCTCGCGGTTGCCCACGGCCACGCCGGCCAGGCCGGTGTCGAACATCGACAGGTCGTTGAGCGTGTCGCCGGCAACCAGCGTGCGGTGCGCAGGCAGGTTCAGCGCCTGCAAGGTGCGCAGCAGGGTGGGGCCTTTCTGCACGCCGCGCGGCAGCACGTCGAAGTAGAGGCTGTCCGAGATCAGGGCGTCGAATCCCAGCTGCTGCACGTCGCGCTGCGCGGCATCGGCGTGCCCGGGGTCCTCGTAGTAATACGAGCGGCGGCGCCCGCTGACGCCCGGTTGTTCGCGCAGCCCCGGATGCTGCTGCATCAACTGGTCGATGCGTGCGTGCGCATCGGCCGGCCAGCAGGTGTCCAACCACTGTTCCAGATGCGGCAGCGGGGCATACCACGGCCCGCAGGCGACGCTGGTGCCGACGTCGCCGACCAGATGGTCGGGCTGCACCGGCAACTCCTTCGCCAGACCGCGCATGAAGTCGAGCCCGCGCCCGCTGACGAAGATCAGCACGATCTCGTCGCGGCGCTGTGCGATCCAGTCGTACAGCGTCGCGCGTTCTGTGCTGCTGCCGCCGAGAAAGGTGCCGTCGAGATCGGTGGCGAGGATGGTCTGCGGCGTGCCGCTATCGGCCTTATGCATAACTCAAGCCCCAGGGCTGCACGGCCGGACGCGTTTCACTGTCACGTCCGATGGGCGGCCGCACCGTGTTCGGACGCGGCGGACGCGCCACCGGCGGCAGCACCGCCGGGGCGTTGTCGTGCAGCAGTTGCTGCAGGGCCTGTCCGGCTGACAGGCGCTGCGCCAGCACGTCGCGCACGGCGGCGGCCACGTTCAGACGCAGGCCATATTTGCGTTCCAGGATATGCACCGACAGCACGCTGACGGCGCCCTCGCTCAACGCGCCGTCCTCGGCAACAGCCCCGCCGCCGGGATGGCCGAGCCGCATGCCGAGCCGCGTGTTGCGCGACTGTTCGGAGGCTGCGGTCAGGAACAGGTCGCCGATCCCGCTGCTGCCGAACAGGGTTTCGATGCGGCCACCCATGGCCAGCGTGAGACGTCGCATGTCGTCGAGACCGCGCGTGATGATACCGGCGCGCGCGTTTTCGCCCAGGCCTTGCGCGGTGGCCATGCCGCAGGCGATGGCGATCATGTTCTTCAGCGCGCCGCCCACCTGGGCGCCCACCACATCCCGGGTCAGTTCCAGCGAAATGCGGGCCAGTGCGAGCTGCTGCACCAGGCCATCGGCCACCCTGCGCGCGTCCTTGTAACGCGGGTGGAAGCGTTCCAGCGCCGGTAGCGCCAGCGTCAGCAGCGTGGATTTTCCACCTGCCACTTCGTCGGCGAAGCTGGGGCCGCCAATCGATCCGGTCAGCACGGCCTTGCCCAGTTCCGCGTCCAGCACCTGCGTCATCAGCGCACCGCTGCCCTGCTCGATGCCCTTGCTGGCGGTGAGCACCATCGTGCCCGGTTTCAGCAGCGGCGCGATCTGGCGGGCGATGTCCCGGGTGGCGGCCGAGGGCAGGGCGAGGATGACCAGTTGCGCGCCGTGCACGGCGTGCGCCATGTCTGTGGTGGCGCCGAGTCCTGACGGCAGCGCGATCCCCGACAGACAGTGCGGATGGTGGTTGCGGCTGTGGATCGCTTCCGCGACCGCCTGACGGCGGGCCCACAACCAGGTGGGTACGCCAGCGCGCTGCAGCGCGCTGGCGAGTGCCGTGCCCCAGGCGCCGGCGCCCAGCACGGCTGCACAGGTCAGCGGTTGATGCCCGTGCGGCGCAGGGGCAGGCAGGTTCGGATTTAAACCTTCGGTCATGTCGAACATGTTGTCTCCAATATCGGGGCACGCCATCGGCATGCTCGTTGGATGGACGCCCGGACGCTGCGGGCAGCATTCGGACGGGCCGGGCATCGACGGGATGCCCGGGCGTATGGGCAAGCCTTCTGCGGGAAGGCGTCTGCACCGGTGTTGCGGGCGGAAAAATCAAAAATCACCTGCGCTGTCGGCCGGCAATTGCTTGTTTTTATGGGGTTTGCCTGCAGGCAAACCCGGGTTAAACACTGCGCAATAATGTTTTGCGCAAAACATTGTAGCGCAGATCGGCGCCCTCGTAAATTCAGGGCACGCGAAGCGCGAGAGGATCAGGTGTTCTGTGACGGCACCCGTATTGTGATGACGCGCGAGTCGCGGAAAAAAGGCGGCTTTAAAGCAGGCTATGAGCAGCACCCTGGTGATCAGGCCGGCGGCGCCGAAATTCAAGGGTTTGCCCGGGTCGACGGCAGACGCAGCGCCCGGTTGTCCTCTCCGCCGGGCGGGCCACTTGGCTGATCGCGCCCGCTGCTCTAGAATCGCGCCAGTCGGGGTACCCGCCCCCGGCGTCTGGATGTCTCATCCGCAAGACGGTGTCCCGTCCAAGTCTGGTTTTCATCCTTTCACTTGGAGCATGATTCTTGGACACCGTGCCCACGACTGCACCCGCGCCCCCTACCCTGGGCGAAGCCTGCAGATACTGGCTCAAGCTCGGCTTCATCAGCTTCGGCGGCCCCGCCGGGCAGATTTCGATGATGCACCAGGAGCTCGTCGAAAAACGCCGCTGGATTTCCGAGCACCGTTACCTGCACGCGCTCAACTACTGCATGCTGCTGCCCGGTCCCGAGGCCACCCAGCTGGCGATCTACATCAGTTGGCTGATGCACGGGATTCGCGGCGGCATCATCGCGGGCGTGCTGTTCTTCCTGCCGTCTTTTCTGCTGCTGTCGCTGCTGGCCGGCCTCTATCTCGCCTACGGCAACCTGCCTTGGGTGCAGGGCATCTTCTACGGCATCAAGCCGACGGTGGTGGCGATCGTGCTGTTCGCGGCATGGCGCATCGGCAGCCGGGCGCTGAAGAACGCTGTGCTGTGGACGATCGCGGCGCTCGCTTTCATCGGCATTTTCTTTTTCGACATCGCATTTCCGTGGATCGTGCTCACCGCGGGCCTGATCGGCGCAATCGGCGGCAAGCTCGCGCCGCACACGTTCAAGGCGGGCGGCGGTCACAGCACCAGCGCGAAGGATTACGGCCCGGCCATCATCGACGACGACACGCCGCCGCCGGCCCACGCGCGTTTCAACGGGCGCACGCTCGCGTGGAAACTCCTTGCATTCGTGCTGATCTGGCTGGGGGCGATGGCGGCGACCCACGGTGTGCCGGATCTCTTCCACATGGGCGATTTCTTCACCAAGGCGGCCTTCCTCACCATCGGCGGTGCCTACGCGGTGCTGCCCTATGTCTACCAAGGCGGGGTCGAGCACTACCAGTGGCTGACCGGCCCGCAGATGATGGACGGCCTGGCGCTGGGCGAGGCCACGCCGGGGCCGCTGATCATGATCGTCACCTGGGTCGGCTATCTCGGCGGCGTCGCCAAGGGTGTGTTCGACAACCCGGTTCTGGCAGGACTCGCAGGCGCGGCAGTGGCGACCTTCTTCACTTTCCTGCCGTCCTTTCTGTTCGTTCTGGTCGGCGGCCCGCTGATCGAGGCCACGCGCGGCGAAATCCGCTTTACCGCACCGCTGACCGGCATCACCGCCGCAGTGGTTGGCGTGATCCTCAACCTGGCGGCGTTCTTCGCCTGGCATACGTTCTGGCCGCAAGGTACCGCCGACGCGCCGTTCGCGGGGGTGTTCGACGCGTTCCCCGTCGTCGTGGCGATCGCCGCTTTTATTGCGCTGTGGAAATACAAGGCCGACATCATGCAGGTGATCGGCGTGTGCGCCCTCGCCGGGCTGGTTTATTCATTTTTCATCTAAGGACACATCATGGAATCCGGTACCCAATCCCTGAAGCGCTGCGGCTGCGGCGCGCCCACCGAAAAATGTCCGGACCTGCCGCGCACGATCGCGCCCGCGGAGGTGAATCCCGACGCCGCACTGGTGTTCGACGTGCGGCGCGAAGCCGATTTCGCCGCGTCCGACGAAATCATTCCCGGCGCGATGTGGAAAAACCCGGACAAGATCGACGTCTGGATCGGCGCGCTGCCGCTCACGCTCGACGTGGTGATCTACTGCGTGCGCGGCGGATCGGTATCGAACAGCGTGGTCGATCGCCTGCAGGCCGCGGGCGTAAAGGCGCGCTGCATCGAGGGCGGGATCGAAGCCTACAAGGCTGCAGGCCGGAAGATTGCCCGCAAATAAAGCCCCACCTACCCATCGGGAGTGGTTGACTAAATTACTCGGTTATTCTATGGTTCGGCATTGCAATTTTTAACTGAACGCTAGGACGGCATCATGGAACGCGAAATCAACGGAAAAATGGTCGAGACCGACCCCGAAGGCTATCTGGTCAATCTGGAAGACTGGTCCGAGGAACTGGCAGTCGAGCTGGCCAAGGAAGACAACCTGGAACTCGGCGAGAACCACTGGAAAATCATCCATTACATGCGCGACTACTTCTCGCAGAATGGCACTGCGCCCAACCTGCGCTTCCTGCAGAAAGGCCTGAAAGAAGAGTTCGGCGCCGAGTGGGGCGAGAAGAAATTCCTGTTCAACCTGTTCCCGTTCGGCCCCGCCAAGCAGGCCGGCCGTTACGCTGGCACCCCGAAGCCGACCGGTTGCGTGTGACGCTGCCTGCTTCGACATAAGCCCCGCAGATGCGGGGCTTTTTTTCGGGCGGCGCCGGACCGCTCGCTACTTCGCTGGCGGCTGGCCGGCCATCGCATCCACAGGCGATTCGAATGCGATGAAGAGCACGCAGGGGCCGGATTTTCCACAAGTCGCCTTGTGCGGCAGCCGGGCCGGGCCGTAGGCATAGGTGCCCGGTTTCATCACCGCAGTCGGCTGTCCGTCGTAGGTCACATGAAGTTCGCCGGCCACCAGTACCATGCGCTCGGCCGATGTGTGCCAGTGGCGCGGGATGACCGCGTTTGCGGGCACCTTGAAGAAGACATCGGCATTGTTTTTGGCAGGATCGCCGTGCAGCACCGCAATCTGGCAACCTCGAGGCATGAAGTCAGGGCAGCCGCCCCACTGGAGTGTGGCGTCGCCCGCCGTGCGCGTCAGCGGCGCATCCTGCGCCAAGGCCACGGCAAACGGGCTGGCAAGCAGCAGCGACAAAGCTGCGCGGATCGCGACGTGGCGCATTCGAATTGGCTTGTTCATTACGTGCTCTCCCATGGGTCCGAAACGGGTTTCCGGGCGGCCGCCCGACAAGTATCACCTTAAACGAGATTCGCCCTCATGGCGGTAAAAACGACGCATGCAGGTGCCTGAGATGGCATCGACCCGGTATGGCGGTGCGCGAATTGTAGGCGCCTCTCGCGGTAAAATGCCGCTTTTCTTCGATGAGTCAGACCTATGAATGCGCCTCTGGTCGGTGTGGTGATGGGCTCTTCCAGCGACTGGGAGGTGATGAAGCACGCGGCGCTGCTGCTGAAGCAGCTGGGTGTCCATTTCGAGGCCAAGGTGGTGTCGGCGCATCGCACCCCGGACCTGCTGTACGAATACGCGGCCAGCGCGGAGGCGCGCGGGCTGAAGGCCATCATCGCCGGCGCCGGCGGCGCCGCCCACCTGCCTGGCATGCTCGCGTCGAAGACCATCGTGCCGGTGCTGGGCGTGCCGGTGCCGTCGAAATACCTTAAGGGCATGGATTCGCTGCTCTCGATCGTGCAAATGCCGAAAGGCATCCCGGTCGCCACGTTCGCGATCGGCGAAGCCGGCGCGGCCAACGCGGCGCTGTTTGCGGCGGCGCTGATTGCGCGTTACGACGCCGGTCTCGCACAGCAGCTCAAGGACTTCCGCCGCGGCCAGTCGGATTCGGTGATGGCGATGGACCTGCCCGATGCCGAGTAAACCGCTGCCTGTTTTGCCCGGCGCATACGATTCCACACGGGCTTCAGCCCGTAATGGATCGGCGTCCTTTAAGGCGAAGCTGCCCATTTTGCCCGGCGCGACCCTGGGGATTCTCGGCGGGGGCCAGCTCGGCCGCATGTTCACCCTCGCCGCGCGCACCATGGGTTATAAGGTGATGGTGCTCGACCCCGATTTTTCCAGCCCTGCCGGGCAGATAGCCGACGTCCACCTGCAGGCCGACTACACCGACGCCGAAGCGTTGCGACAGCTGGGCGAACGCTGCGACGCCGTCACCACCGAGTTCGAAAACGTGCCGGCTGCCAGCCTGATCGCGCTGGCAGCCTGGTGCCGCGTATCGCCCGACGCCAACGCCGTCGCCATCTTGCAGCACCGCAGCCACGAAAAATCCTGGCTCGCCAGCAACGGTTTCGCCACCGCGCCGTTTGCGCTGGTCAACAACGAGGCCGACCTCGAGGCTGCGCTGGCGAAGACCGGTACGCCGGCATTGCTGAAGGTGTCGCGCTTCGGCTACGACGGCAAGGGCCAGGCGCGCGTCGCCACGCTCGATGAAGCGCGCGCCGCCTTCCGCGAATTCGACGTCCAGCCCTGCGTGCTGGAAGGCTTCGTCATGCTGGAGCGCGAGGTGTCGGTGGTGCTGGCGCGCAGCGACGACGGCGCATGCGCCCTGTATCCCGTGTCCGAGAACCGTCACGAAAACGGCATCCTCGATGTCTCCATCGTCCCCGCGCGCGTGTCCAACGGCCTCGCGCAGCAGGCGCGCGAGATGGCGCGCGACATCGCCAGCAAGCTCGGCTATGTGGGGGTGATGGCGGTCGAATTCTTCATCGCGGATGGCCGGCTGATGGTCAACGAAATCGCGCCGCGCCCGCACAACTCCGGCCACTACACGCTCGACGCCTGCGTCACCGACCAGTTCGAACAGCAGGTGCGCGTGCTCGCCGGCCTGCCGCTGGGCGATACCCGCCTGCTGTCGCCGGCGGCCATGGTCAACATCCTCGGCGACCGCTGGCACAACGGCGGACCGCACTGGGACGCGCTGCTCGCGCATCCCAACATCAAACTGCATCTCTATGGCAAGGAAGCCGCGCGACCGGGCCGCAAGATGGGCCATTTCAACGTGCTCGACGCCGATCTGGACGTCGCGCTGCAGCTGGCCGAGCAGATGCGTCATGCGCTTTAGCGCATATAAAATAAGCGTTTTCACCTGGGCACTGCTTCTGCCGTGCGGCGTAGCCAGCGCCGACGGCACGGCGCCCCTGCTTCCGTTGCGCATCGGCGCGCATGCCTTCCAGGTCGAACTGGCCACCACACCGCAACAGCGACAGCGCGGCCTGATGGGGCGCACTCACCTTGCCGCCGATGGCGGCATGCTGTTCGTGTTCGGGCAGCCCGACCGTCATTGCTTCTGGATGAAAGACACGCCGCTGCCCCTATCGATTGCATTCATCGATTCGGCGGGCCGCATCGTCAGCCTCGCCGACATGCAGCCGCGCAGCGAGACCCTGCATTGCCCCCATGCCGACATCCGCTATGCGCTGGAAGCGAAACAGGGCGCCTTCCGCCAGCGCGGCATCGCGCCGGGCGCACGCGTGGACGGGCTGCCGCGTTAGCGTCTGAATCTAGGGCGCAATCGACTGCACCCTGAGTTCCACCTCATTGCCCTTGTCGTCGCTGCGCAGCACCCGCACCGGCAGGTAATGCCGATCGATCGCCAGCCAGATTTCAAAACGGCCGTCGCCGTCGAGCTGGCGCACCAGATGCAGCGTGCGCAGTACACCCAGTTCGGTTTCGAGCATGGCTTCGCCGCGCACGGTGTAGACGTAATCGCGCAACTTGCGGCCATTGAACACGGCGTAAGTCAGTTCGGTCTCGGTCGGCGGCGCGGTCAGTGCAAACTGGAAAAACAGGCTGAGCGCATCCTGCGGATCCCGTCCGGTCGTGTCGAAATGACGCGGCGGGCCACTGGCCGGCGTCAGCGTGTAGCGGCTGTGGGCCGCATCGAAGCGGGCGCTGCTGCGCCGGTCGCCGCGCTGGTCCCAGAATTCCTCGGGTTGCAGGCCCTGCGGGGTGATGCGACCGCGGCTGGTCTGCACAAAACGACCGCGGTAGAACACCCCGACAAGGCCCCTTGCCGCTGCCACGCTGGTAACGGTGTAGTGCGTGCCGTCGCTCACCCACAGCAACGTCTGTTCTCCGGTTGCGAAGCCGTAACGCACCTGGAAGCGCATGTCGATGCGCGGCGGCAGCGCATTCAACGCCGGCAGCACGGCCTCGGACACCGCGTCCGCAACAGGTTCGGCGATGGCTTCGGGGACGGATTCTGGCGTTTCGATGGCTTCGGCGACGGGTTCTGGCGTTTCGAGGAGAAGGTCCGCCGTTTGCCGTGCGGCAAGGCCAGGTAGCGGCTGCGCGATCAGTTCATCCGGCACAGTGGCTTCGGGGACGGGTTCGCGCGGCAACTTGGGCGCCGGCCTCGGCGGGGATGGCCGCACCGGCGCCTTGGCAGGTGGCGTGATGACGGCGGGCGTCGCGACCAGACGCGCCTCGATCAACTGCGACGTGGGCGCCGGTGCCAGCGGCGCCCGGTTCCATCTCCACACCCCCAGCATGAGCCCGACATGCAGCAGCAGCGAGATCGCCAGCGCCAGCCCCCACAGATGTCGGTCGTGCACGCGCTACCCGGCCTTTCTAGCCCTTGATGCTGGCATGCACCAGGCGCTGTTCCAGCGTGACGCCGTCTTCGCTCACCCGGATCTGCACCGGCAGATTGTGGCGTGCCGGCGCCACCCAGACGGTGACGGCCTTGTCGTCGGGCTGCTGCGTGATGCGCTGAAACTGCTGTGTAGCCAGCGCGCCCAGCGGCGTCGTCAGCGTGCCGCCGTCGGTGCGGGCAAAGTGGTAGTCCTTGAGGTCGCGCCCGCTCACCACCTGCAGGCCGAAATCGGCAGGCAGCCGGGGGGCGAACATGAACTGGTATAGCTGCGACAACTGATCCTGCGCGCCCGCCTCGAGGCCGTTCATCTGCCACGACTCGCCCTTGTACTGGTAGGCAATGGTGCGGGCTTTCCAGTCGAGGCGTGCGGTTGCCAGCTTGTGCGGCGCATCGCTGCGCGCATGCTTGAATTGCGTGGGGCGCAGGCCCTGCGGCGTCACCTCGCCGGCGCTTTCAAGGCGGATACTGCCCGGCCACAGCGCCTTCAGCGGACCGGTGGCCCGGGTTTCGCTGACGAGCGTATAGCGGTTGCCGGTGCGGGTCAGGGTGTCGGTCACCTGGCCAAGCTTGTGGCCGTTGCGGTAGAGGTCATACACCACGTTCACGCGCTGCGGAGGGGCAGCTTGGACGGTGACGGCGAACAGGCTCAAGGCCAACAGCAGGGTTTTTGACATGATCACGCTCCAGTGGATAACACGGACTGTGACGTCGGATCCTCCTTCAAGTTTACGCGCCCGCAGTTTATTTCCAGTCGCCCTTCGGCAAACCAGCGAACCGCCTGGGGATAAATGCGGTGCTCCTGGGCCAGCACACGGGCGGCCAGCGTGGCAGCGGTGTCGTCGGTTCGCACCGGCACCGCCGCCTGGATGACGATGGGACCGTGATCGAGCTGGGGGGTCACGAAGTGCACCGTGCAACCGTGGATTTTCACGCCTTCCGCGAGCGCACGCTCATGGGTCTTGAGGCCCGGAAACATGGGCAGCAGCGAAGGATGAATGTTCAGCAGGCGGCCCTCGAAGCGCGCGATGAACGCGGCGCCGAGAATGCGCATGTAGCCCGCCAGCACCACGAGGTCGGGCCGATGACGTTCGATTTCGTCCGCCAGCAGAGTATCGAAGGCCTCGCGGTCGGCGTGCTCGGTGTGATCGAGCGCGACGGCGTTGAGGCCATTGGCGCGCGCATAGTCGAGTCCCTCCGCCTGCGGCCGGTTGCTGACGACGGCGACGATGTCGATCGGCAGCTGCGCCTCGACAATCGCCTGAAAATTGCTGCCGCGCCCCGACAGCAGCACGACGACGCGAATAGGGTGTGCTGTCACGTCCCGCTCACGGATAGATCACCTGCTCCGCGCCGTCGGGGCGCGCGACGATTTCGCCGATCTGCCAGACGGTTTCGCCGCTGGCCTGAAGATGTGCGATGGCGGCTGCGGCATCGCTGGCCGCCACCACCACGCACATGCCGATGCCGCAGTTGAAGGTGCGCAGCATTTCGGCCGGCTCGACGTTGCCGGCCTGCTGCAGCCAGTCGAACAGCGGCGGCCGCGACCAGCGGGTTGGGTCGACGCGCGCGGCGACGCTTTCCGGCAGGCAGCGCGGCAGGTTGCCGGTGATGCCGCCGCCGGTGATGTGCGCCATGCCCTTGACCGGGAGTTTTTCCATCAGCGCCAAGAGCGGCTTGACGTAGATGCGCGTCGGGGCCATCACGGCGTCGGCAAAGGGACGGCCGTGGAAGTCGGACTTCAGCCCGATGCCGGACACGTCGATCAGCTTGCGCAACAGCGAATAGCCATTCGAATGTGCGCCGGAAGACGCCAGCCCCAGTACCACGTCGCTCGCCGCGATGGTCTGGCCGCCGATGACCTTGGATTTTTCCACCACGCCGACGGCAAAACCGGCCAGATCGTATTCGCCGTCGGGATACATTCCGGGCATCTCGGCAGTCTCTCCGCCGATCAGCGCGCAGCCGGCCTGCTCGCAGCCCTTCGCGATGCCGGCGATCACCGCTTCGGCGGTGTCGAGGCTGAGCTTGCCGCAGGCGAAGTAGTCGAGGAAGAACAGCGGTTCGGCGCCCTGCACCAGAATGTCGTTGACGCTCATCGCGACGAGGTCGATGCCGACGCTGTCGTGGCGGTTGAGCTCGAACGCCAGCTTGAGCTTGGTGCCGACGCCGTCGGTGCCGGACACCAGCACCGGTTCCTTGAATTTCTTGGAAATTTCGACCAGCGCGCCGAAGCCGCCGATGCCGGTCAGTACTTCGGGCCGCATGGTGCGTTTGGCCAGCGGCTTGATGCGCTCGACCAGGGCATCGCCCGCGTCGATATCGACCCCGGCATCTTTGTAGGAAATGGATGACACGCCCGGCTCCAGAATCAAAAAGTGCGGTATTTTACCGCCTATGACGACTCCCCGCCCGTTCAACCTGCCCTGGCTCGCGCTGTTCTTCCTGCTTGTCGCGGGTTGGCTGATCTACCTGCTGGGGCCCATCCTCACCCCTTTCCTCGCCGGCGCCCTGCTCGCCTACATGTTCGATCCGCTGGTCGATCGGCTGGAAGCGCACGGGTGGTCACGCGTTAGCGGAACGGTTGCGGTGATCGTGCTGGCGGGCCTCGCGGTTTTTGGCCTGATCCTGATTGCCCTGCCGCTGTTTCAAGGCCAGTTTGCCGAGCTGAGCCAGCGCCTCCCGGCCTTTCTCGACCTGTTGCAAACCCGCTTCCTGCCCTGGCTGCAAGAGACCCTCGGCATCACCATCGCCCCCAATCTCGATGCGCTCAAAAGCTGGATGACCGAGCAGGCCACTGAAAACAGCGACAGCTGGCTGCCATCGCTGCAGACCGGTGCGCTTGCCGTCCTGGGCGTGGTGGTCAACCTGCTGCTGATTCCGGTGGTGATGTTTTATCTGCTGAAGGACTGGGACGTGATGGTGGCGCGCGTCGCCGCGCTGGTGCCGCGCCCCTGGATGGCGACCGCCACCCGCGTCGCGTGCGCGATGGATGCAGTGGTCGGCGAGTTCCTGCGCGGGCAACTGGCGGTCATGACCCTGCTCGCGCTGTATCACGCCATCGCGCTGTGGGCGATCGGTCTCGACTATGCCCTGCCGATCGGCATTCTGACCGGACTGCTGTCCTTCGTGCCGTTCCTCGGAATCGGTTTGGGCCTGACGCTGGCCCTGTTGGTTGCGCTGCTGCAGTTTGGCGACTGGAGCGGGGTGGCCTGGGTGGCGGGGATTTTCATGGTCGGCCAGCTCCTCGAAGGCTACGTGATCACCCCGCGCATCGTCGGCGAACGGGTAGGCCTGCATCCGGTGGCCGTCATCTTCGCGCTGGCCGCGTTCGGCCAGTTGTTCGGCTTCGTCGGCGTACTGCTGGCGGTGCCGCTGGCGGCGGTGCTGCTGGTGGCGCTGCGCGAACTGCGCGGCGTATACGAGCAGAGCGGCCTTTATCGCGGCGGCTATAATGCCGCCTCTTTTCAGCCTACCGAGCCCGCCATGTCCGCGTCCCGTTCCGGCCAACCGCTTCTCGAATCGCGCATTGCTTCCCTGCCGCGGGTCCACACGGGCAAGGTGCGCGACATCTACGCCGTCGGCGACGACAAATTGCTGATCGTCACCACCGACCGCCTGTCGGCCTTCGACGTGGTGATGCCGACGCCGATTCCCGGCAAGGGCGAGGTGCTGACCCGGGTGTCAGCCTTCTGGTTCGACAGGCTCAAATCCATCGTGCCGAGCCAAGCGCTCGACATCGCGCCTGAAACCGTCGTCGCCGACGCCGAGCGCGACCAGGTCGCCGGCCGCGCCATCGTGGTGAAAAAGCTCAAGGCGCTGCCGGTCGAGGCGATCGTGCGCGGCTATCTGGCCGGTTCGGGCTGGAAGGAATACCAGGCCCGCCAGTCGGTATGTGGCGTCTGTCTTCCTGCCGGCTTGAAACAGGCCGATCGCCTGCCCGAACCGATCTTCACGCCGTCGACCAAAGCCGCCGTCGGCGCGCACGACGAAAACATTCCGTTCGAACAGATGGCCGGGCTGATCGGAATGGACCTGGCCCGGCAGGTGCGCGACGTCAGCCTTGCGCTGTACAAAGCTGCGGCAGAGTATGCGCTCACACGCGGTATCATCATCGCCGACACCAAGTTCGAATTCGGGCTGGATGAAACGGGCCGGCTGGTGTGGATCGACGAGGCGCTGACCCCCGATTCGTCGCGCTTCTGGCCGGCCGACCAGTACCGCCCGGGCAGCAGCCCGCCCAGCTTCGACAAACAGTTCGTGCGCGACTGGCTGGAAGCCAGCGGCTGGAACAAACAGGCGCCGGGGCCGGAACTGCCCGCGGAAATCGTTGCCAAAACCAGCGAGAAATACCGCGAAGCCATGACGCGCCTGCTGGGTTGACGCCGGCGTCCGCCCCTGCCAAACACAAACCGGCGCGCGCGTAAACGGCATGAATGGACCGGTCCACGGATAATGCACGCCATTGTTATTGAAGGGAAAATCGCTATAATTCTGCGTTTCATCCGGACGCGCGCGCGCCGCCTCCCCATCCCAGACGAGAGAGTAGAGTCATGATTTACGAAGATTTTGCCAGCGCCCAGTCGTTTTTCCTGTGGTCGACCTTTGCCATCGCCCTGATTCTGGGCGCGGTGGCCAATAAAACCAATTTCTGCACCATGGGCGCGGTGTCCGACTGGGTCAACATGGGCGATACCGGCCGCATGCGCGCCTGGGTGCTGGCCATTGCCGTCGGCGTGCTGGGCATGATGGTGCTCGAAGCGGCCGGCATGGTGAACGTCACCAGCACCTTCCCGCCCTACCGGCAGAACAATCTCGTCTGGCTGGAAAACGTGCTCGGTGGCCTGTTGTTCGGCATCGGCATGACGCTCGCCTCCGGTTGCGGCAACAAGACGCTGATCCGCGTTGGCGGCGGCAACCTCAAATCGGTCATGGTGCTGCTGGTCATTGCGGTGATTGCCTACTTCATGATCAACCCCTTCCCGGGCAGCGACAAGACGCTCTATTCGACGCTGTTCTATTCGTGGACCAGCCCGACCTCGGTCACGCTGCCCACCAACCAGGATCTCGGTGCACTGCTGTTCGGCGACAACGCCGCCACCGGCCGCATGGTGATGGGAGGCCTGATCGGCGGCCTGATGCTGATCTGGGCGTTCAAGTCGGCCGAATTCCGCGGCAGCTTCGACAACATCCTCGGCGGTCTGGTGGTCGGCCTCGCGGTGCTCGCTGCCTGGTACATCACCAGCAACGTGGTCGTGAATGCGGATGGCGAAACGATGTCGCTGCAAAGCTACGTGCAGAGCTGGGATTTCTACGCGCCGGCCGATGCCGTCCCCCCTGCCGACATCGCGCCGCTCGCCTCGCAGTCCTTCACCTTCATCAACCCGATGGGCCAGACGCTGGGCTACGTTGCCAATGGCTTCGACCGCACCCTGCTCACCTTCGGCATCATGGCGCTGGCGGGCGTGATCGCCGGCTCGCTGCTGTGGGCGCTGATCTCGCGCAGCTTCCGCATCGAGTGGTTCGCTTCCGGTCGCGACTTCGGCAACCATTTCATCGGCGCCGTCCTGATGGGTTTCGGCGGCGTGCTGGCGATGGGCTGCACCATCGGCCAGGGCGTCACCGGTTTCTCGACGCTGGCACTGGGTTCCATCCTCACCTTCCTTGCCATCGTGCTCGGTAGCGCCCTGACGATGAAAATCCAGTACTACAAGCTGGTGTACGAAGCGGACGCGACCTTCCCCAAGGCGCTCGTCACCGCGCTGGTCGACCTCAGACTGCTGCCCGCCGGCATGCGCAAGCGGGAGGCGGTGTAAACAAGCCGGGGCCCCACCCAGCAAAAAGCCCCGCTTCGGCGGGGCTTTTTGCTGGGTGGCCAGTCCCCGGATTATTTAAGCGTCGCATTCAGGAAGTCGGCCACCGCCTTCACCATTTCACCCTCGCGGCCGGTAAAAAAGTGATCGGCGCGCGCCACCACCACCTGCCTTGAACCCGTCGCCGTCAAGCTTTGCCTGCGCTTGCCCGCATTGGCCAGCACCGGCGGCAGGTCGCTGTCGCCATACAGGTCCAGCACCGGCAGCTTCAGGGTCGTGTAATCACCCGTCGAAATGCCCAGGCTGGCCCACGCCTTGACCGCAGGATCCGGCTTGCCCGACAGATACGCCAGGCTCATGCGCGAGCCCATGCTGTGGGAGACGATGGCAATCTGCCTGTAGCCCTTGCCTTTCAGAAACGCGACCGCCTCGCCGATGCGCTCGGCCGCCTCGGGGAAGGTGGGCGGGTATTGCTCGCCGCCGGCGTCGGCCGCCAGGATCGGCATCTGGATCGACAAGGTGGTGAAGCCGCGGTCGGCCAGGTCGGTGCGTAGGGTGCCGACCATGCCCCAGTCGGGATGGATGCCGAGACCGTGCACGACGATGACGGCCTTGTCGGTGCCTTCCACCGGGGTGAACAGGGTCAGGAATTTATGGTGGCCACGCGGTGTCTGCAGATAGACCGGCTCGCCCACTACCAGCCCGGGCAGCACTTCATCCGCCCATTTCTTTTCGCGGGCGTAATCGGATGCGGCGGCGGACATACACAAACCCAGCGCCGAAGCCAGACCGGCCACCCAACCCAACAACATGTTTTTCTTCATGTTTTGCCTCCAGCGCATTAAAGTAAATGATCCAATACCCGATACATTGATCAAAACGGCACAATAACCCACCGTATACGGCAGAGAATACATCATGGCTTCCACACCCTTGCGCATCGTGCCTCCCGACTTGCCCAGCACCCCGACGGGGGATGCGCGGCCGCGCGGCGGCGCGCGGGTGGTCATTGTCGACGACCGCAGCACCGCGCGCAGCCTGCTCGAAGGGCTGGCGCGTACGCTGGAGCCCGGGGTCGCGGTCAGCAGCTTTGCCGACCCGCTGGAAGCGCTGGCGCACATGCAGGTCGAGACGCCGGACCTGATCATCACCGACTACCGCATGCCCGGCATGGACGGTATCGAATTCACCCGCCGTGTCCGCGCCGAGCGCCGCCTGTCCGACGTGCCGCTGATCATCGTCACCGTGGTGGAAGACCGCCAGGTGCGCTACCAGGCGCTGGAAAACGGCGCCACCGACTTTCTCACCCGCCCGATCGACCCGCTGGAATGCCGCGCGCGCTGCCTCAACCTGCTGACGCTGCGACGCAGCCAGAAAGTGGTCGCCGATCGCGCACAGTGGCTGGAAGAGCAGGTCATGCAGGCCACCCGCGCGGTGCGCCTGCGCGAACGCGAGACGCTGATGAAGCTGGCCAAGGCGGGCGAATACCGCGACGAAGAAACCGGCAACCACATCATCCGCATGTCCCGCTACGCCCGCCTGATCGCCGAGGAACTCAAGCTCACCGCGATGGAATGCGACGAAATCGAGGCGGCCTCGCCAATGCACGACATCGGCAAGATCGGCATCCCCGACCATATTCTGCTCAAACCCGGCCGACACACCCCAGAGGAGCAGGTCGTGATGCGGCGCCATCCGCAGATCGGCCATGAAATCCTGTCCGACAGCCCTTCACGCTATCTGCAGATGGGCGCGGTAATCGCGCTCGGCCATCACGAGAAATACGACGGCAGCGGCTATCCGCAGGGGCTCGCCGGCGAAGACATTCCGCTGCCCGCTCGCATCGTGGCGGTGGCCGATGTATTCGACGCGCTCACCTCCAACCGGCCTTACAAGGGTGCGTGGTCGTTCCAGGATGCCCTCGCTTACCTCCAATCCGAAAGCGGCCGGCATTTCGATCCCGCCTGCGTGCGCGCATTCGAACTGCGCATCGACGCCGTCGCCGCCATCATGCGGGAACTGGGCGACACGCCCCGCTGACGGCCGAGAAGCGCATGATGGAGAGGCTGCCGCTACCCG
>DAHWJK010000305.1:0-6881 GCA_027344185.1 Thiobacillus sp. | reverse complement strand
CGCTGGATACCCTGATGCAGAAGGCGGACGAGGCGATGTATCGTGCCAAGGAAGACCGTTCCGCCCAACCCGGCTGAAACCGGCCTGCGATTTTTCCTGGAGTCCGCACATGATTCTCGACACCCTGGCCCGGGCCGACCGTTATTCGAATCTGCACCGCGCTGTTTGCGCGGGCCTTCGACTTTCTGCGCAGCACGGACCTCGATGCGCTGGCGCCCGGCCGGCATGCCATCGCGGGCGAGCAGCTGTTCGCCATCGTCGAGGACTGCGCCGGCCGCACGCGGGCGGAGGCACAGCTGGAAAGCCATCGGCGCTATATCGATATCCAGCTGGTGCTCGCAGGGGTCGACGAAATGGGCTGGAAGCCGCTGGCCGACTGCCTGGCGCCGGCGACGGAATACGATCCCGCGCGCGACATCGGCTTTTTCAACGACGCGCCGGCAAGCTGGGTTGCCACGCCGCCGGGATCGTTCTGCGTGTTTTTTCCCGACGATGCGCACGCGCCGCTGGTCAGCGCCGGCAGAATCCGCAAGGTGGTGTTGAAGATCGAACTCGCTTGTGGCGTGCAAGAATAAGCCCGCATGGTCGATTAATCGCCTAACCGTCGGTCCCGAATCCAGACATGCGATATGCGCTGCTGTTTTTAGTGAGCTGGTGTTGTGCACCTGCGCAGGCAGCCGTGCCGACGCCGGTGTTCGTCCTGCATGCCTATAGCCAGGAATATCCGTGGACGCGCGGCCAGCATCAGGGTTTCGTTGCGGCACTGAACGCGGACCCGTCGCGGGCGTACGACCTCAGCGTCGAGTATCTCGACAGCAAGCGCGCCGGTTACAGCGCCGCCCATGCCGAGCTGATCGGCGATCATCTGCGGCAGAAGTATCGCGGCTACCGGCCCGCGGCGATCTATGTCACCGATGACAATGGTCTGTCTTTTGCGCGGTCCCATCTGTCGGCGGTGTTCCCCGGGGTGCCGGTATTCTTTTCCGGCGTCAACAACCCCGACGTGCGCACGCAAATCGACCCGGCGCGTATCACCGGCGTGTTCGAGAAAAAGGACATCGTTCCCAACCTCGACCTGATGCGCGGGATCGACCCCGACATCCGCGAGATCGTCATCGTCGGCGACGCGAGCGAAACCTTTCTCGCCATCGAAAGCGAGATCACGCAGGCCTTGCGGAAGCATCCCGGCATCCAGGCGACCTTCATTTCCGCACGCCGCATCGACGATCTGGTCGAACGCCTGCGCGCCCGCCAGGAACGCTTCGTGTTCCTGAGCACGCTTGGAAACATGGCCGATCGCGACGGCCGCACGCTCACGCTGCCCGAGACCGTGAAAGCCATCGTGGGCAGCGGCGACTTCGTCGTGTTCAGCATGGAGGATGCCTACCTCTATCCGGGCGTGCTTGGCGGCTACGTCACCAGCGGGCCGCGCCAGGGGCAGGCCGCCGCGCAGTTGCTGATCCGGCATCTGGACGGCACGCCGCTCAGCGCGCTGCCGCCGAACGAGAACAGCCCCAACGCGTACATCGTGGATGCAACGGAGCTGCAGCGCGCAGGACTCAACCTGCCCCGCGACATTGCGCGCCATGTCCGGCTCATCAACAGCCCACCCACGTTCTATGAGGCCAATCGTCCGACCATCGTCGGCATGCTGTATGGCCTGGCAGGGCTGCTATTCCTCAGCCTGGCCCTGTCGCTGCTGCTGTTCGTCAGAAAGAATCGACAGATCGCCCGCGCCTCGAAGCAGGTGGGCGATATCAGGGACAGCCTCGACCGCGCGCAGCGCATCGCCCAGATGGGCAACTGGGACTGGCTGATCCCGCAGAACCGGCTGTTCTGGTCGGAGGGCATCTATCGCCTGTTCGGTGTCGATGCGTCTGAATTCGAAGCCAGCTACCCGGCTTTTCTCGCACGCGTGCATCCGGACGACCGGGCGACCGTCGAGGCGGCCGTTCGCCGCGCGCTGGAAACTGGCCAGTCGTACGCGATCGACCACCGCATCGTGCGTCCCGACGGCCGCATTCGCATCGTGCACGAAAGCGCGGAAGTGCAGATGGAGGGCGACACCCCCATCCGCATGATCGGCACGGTCCAGGACGTCACCGCCTGGAAGCAGGCGGAGCAGGCCTTGCGCGAAAAGGATGCGCATCTGGAGTACATCGCCTACCACGATGCCCTGACCGGCCTGCCGAACCGGGTCCTGCTGATGGACCGGCTGCGCCATGCCGCCAGCCGCGCCGACCGTGCAGGCACGCGCATGGCGGTGCTGTTCATCGACCTGGACCGTTTCAAGACGATCAACGACAGCCTCGGCCATGCCATCGGCGACGCCGTGCTGCAGGCGGTGGCGGGCCGCCTGAAGGCCCTGGTGCGCGACGAGGACACGCTGTCGCGCCTGGGCGGCGACGAGTTCGTTGTGCTGCTCGAAAGCGTACGCGACAGCGAAGCGGCCGCGATGGTGGCGGAAAAAATCATCCATACGCTGGAAAAGATGCTGCACATCGGCAACTATCCGCTGCACGTTTCCGCCAGCGTCGGCATCAGCGTCTATCCCGAGGACGGGCGCGACGCCGAGACGCTGCTGAAACATGCCGATGCCGCCATGTACAAGTCGAAGGAGCGCGGCCGCAACGCCTTCCATTTTTACGAGCAGGGCATTACCGAACGCGCGATGCGGCGCATCCAGCTGGAAACGCGGCTGCGCAGCGCGTTCGACCGGCGCGCGCTGACGCTGCACTACCAGCCGCTGGTGCGCCTCGACAGCCGGCGCATCTGCGGTGCCGAGGCCCTGCTGCGCTGGATCGACCCGGAAGAAGGCGCAATCCCGCCCGACCATTTCATCCCGCTGGCCGAGGACACCGGCCTGATCGTTCCGCTGGGCGAATGGGTCATCCGCGAGGCCTGCCTCGCGCTGAAGCGCTGGGAGCGCGGGGGAATCTCCCTTGAAGACTTTGCGCTGCACATCAACCTGTCCGGCAAGCAGCTGCTGCAGAAGGACCTGCCGCAACGGCTGGCGGCCATGTTTGCCGAAATCGGCGTGGCGCCCGCGCACATCGTGCTGGAACTGACCGAAAGCAGCATCATGGAGAGCGAGGCCATCGGCCTGGAGATCATGACGGCGCTGCGCCAGTTGGGCCTCAGCATCGCCATCGACGATTTCGGCACCGGCCACTCCTCGCTCAGCCGCCTCAAGCTGCTGCCGATCAGCGAACTCAAGATCGACCGCAGCTTCATCCGCGACATCGCCGCCGACGCAGACGATGCCGCCATCGTCCAGGCCATCCTGTCGCTGTCGGCCAACCTGGGGTTGCAGGTAATCGCCGAAGGCGTCGAACACGCGGAGCAGGAGGCTTTCCTGACGCAGCATGGCTGCCTGCGGGCCCAGGGTTATTACTACGCCCGGCCGATGCCCGAGCCTGAGCTGGTGGCGCTGCTGGCCGGCGCGCAGCCTTTTCCCGGGGCCATCAGTGCGGTCTAGACTGCATTCAGTAGTGCGGGGGGATCTCGTCGCGCGGTCCGCGAGCCGTGTCCGGCGCTGCGTCCCGGATCTGCTGGTGCAGCAGTCGCAGTTGTTGCTGCAATGAATCGATCTGGCCCTGCTGGCGGGCCACGGTCTGGTTGAGCGTGTCGAGCAGGTCTTCGGCGAAGGCGAGCTTGGTTTCGAGTTCGACGAGGCGGGATGCGGTCATGGCTGTGTGGCCCGGGGAAGCAGGGGGACGACGAGTTTTTCCAGCCGGGGATAATGCACCTGTCCGGCGATCTTGTGGCGAATCTGTCCATCGGTATCGACGATAAACGAGGTCGGCACGCTGGCCACGTTGCCGAAGGCGGCGGCCACCGAGGCATTGGTCGGCGCGGCCATGAAGGCGTAGTCCTTGTCCTGCATCCAGTCGGCGATTTGTTCCGGCGTATCGTCGATGCTGATCGAGATGACCTCGAAACCCCGCTCGCGATGGTCTTTCCAGAAGCGGTCGATCACCGGCTTCTCCTTGCGGCAGTAAGGGCACCAGGTCGCCCAGAAGTTGACCAGCACGACGCGGCCCTTGAGCGTGTCGCTGCTCAGCGTGCGGCCGTCGGGCAGGGTCACGGCCCAGGGCGGGGCGGGGCGATTCTCCTCGCTGACCTCGGCCGGCGGGCGAAACCACAGGTAGGCGACCAAACCCAGTAAAATCAGGGTCAGCGGACTGGGCGTCCATTTCTTCAGGGTCTGTTTATCCATGCTGTGGCTGAAAGCGTTTCATATCGTGATGGTGGTCAGCTGGTTTGCCGGCCTGTTCTACCTGCCGCGCCTGTTCGTCAACCTGGCGATGGAAAGCAACGATGCAGCGTACGACCGCCTGCTGCTGATGGCGCGCAAATTGTATCGGTTCGTCTCGCCGATCATGTGGCTGACGCTGATCACGGGCTTCTGGCTGTGGTTCGCCTATTTCCCGATCAACATGAACTGGATGTGGGCAAAGCTGGTTCTGGTCGCCGGACTGGTCGGTTATCACCATGTCTGCAAACGCCTGCTGCGCCAGTTCGAAGCCAGACAGAACGCCAGGTCGCATGTTTGGTTCCGCTGGTTCAATGAAATACCGGTGATCGTGCTGCTGCTCGTGGTGCTGCTGGTGGTGTTGAAACCGTTTTAGGACTGTCATTGCGAACGAAGCGAATCCAGTCGGACCCTCCAATCGAGCGGCAAGCTGGATTGCGTTCTCGTTTCGTTCCTCGCAACGACAGCTTGAGTCTGTACGCTATTTTTCGATCTTCCCCGGAAAGCCCCGTTTGAAATCCCAGTCCCGCAGTTCCCCGCCCCGTCGCAGCAAAACGCCGCATCCGGTCCGCCCCGAGCGCGAGGCGCTGCCGCCGGCCAGCCATTTTGCCACCTGCCCGCGCGGGCTGGAGGCGCTGCTCGAAATCGAGCTTGCGGCCGCCGGCGCGCAGGTGGTGCGCCAGGTGCCCGCCGGCGTGCTGTTCATGGCCGATACGGCCGCCGAGATGCGCGCCAACCTCAGCTCGCGCATCGCCACCCGCATCCTGCGCAAGGTCGGCTACACGCGCTACCGCAAGGAAGAGCACATCTACCGCGCCGCGCTCGACCTGCCGTGGCCGGAGTGGTTCGACGTGACGAAGACCATCGCGGTCAAGGTCGGCGCCCAGAACGCGCCGCTGAAAAGCCTTAACTTCATCACGCTGAAAATCAAGGACGCGATCTGCGACCGCTTCCGCGAGGAAACGCGCGAGCGGCCCAGCGTCGACACCGAGGCGCCCGACGTGCCGGTGTACGCGTTCTTCACTCCCGATGCGGTGACCTTCTACCTCGACACCAGCGGGGAGCCCCTGTTCAAGCGCGGCTTCAAGCGCGAGGCAAGCGCGGCATCGCTGAAGGAAAACCTCGCCGCCGGCCTCTTGATGCTGTCCGGCTGGGAGCCCGGCACGCCGCTTCTGGACCCGATGTGCGGCGCCGGCACGCTCCTGCTCGAGGCGGCGGACATGACCTTGAACCGGGCGCCGGGGCGGGGGCGGCATTTTGCGTTCGAGCACTACCGGGATTTCGACGCGGCCTTGTGGACACGCATCAAGATGGAGGCGCAGGCGCGGGAAAAGCCGCTCCCGGCCCAACTGCCGATTTTCGGCGCCGACCAGGACCGCTGGGTGCTCGACAAGGCGCGCAATAACCTCGACGCCGCCGGCTATGGCGACGCCGTCGAACTCAAAGTCTCCGATGTGCTTGACCTCAAGGCGCCGACGCCGGCCGGTGTCATCGTCACCAACCCGCCCTACGGCGAACTGCTGGGCGAGGCCGAAGATCTGGCCGCGTGGTATCCGCTGCTGGGCGACTGGCTGAAAAAGCATTTCGCCGGATGGGAGGCGTGGATCATCTCCGGCGATCCGCTGTTGCCGAAGCTGCTCGGGCTCAAGGCCAGCCGCCGCATTCCGCTGTTCAACGGCCCGATCGAAACCCGCTTCCTGCAGTACAAGCTGATCGCAGGCTCGATGCGGACGAAAAAGCCGACCGACGCCGAAGCTTGAGCGAAATGATGACCGCAGCCCTCCGCCTGAGCGGAACCCTTGACGATGGCGCCGAGGTCTACCGGAGTTATTACCTGGTGGCCGATTTTGCTGCGTCGGGCAGCGGCAAGGCCTCGATCATTCCGATGTCGCTGGGCGCGCCGATGCCGGACGATGCGCATCTGACGGTGAAGCATGGCGGCGAGGAAGCCGCGCTCAAGGCTGCGGCCGAGGCGATCAAGGCGTTGCCGGGCAACCGCGGACTGAACGTGAAGGCCGTGATCAATCCGGAATGAAACCAGCCGTCTGATTCGCCCATCCGATAAAAAAACAGGGTGCGAGGCCCCCCCGTTTTTTTATCAGATGAAAGTGCTCAGACGATGTCGAGGTGATCGAGCCCCGCCATCATGTCGCGCCCCTTGGCTTCCTGGCCGTGCAGCTTGATCTTCAGGCGCAGGTCGTTGAGGCTGTCGGCATTGCGAAGCGCATCCTCGTAGGTGACGAGGCCCGCTTCGTAAAGGTCGAACAGCGCCTGGTCGAAGGTCTGCATGCCGAGTTCGCGCGACTTCGACATCAGCTCCTTGATTTCGTGAACATGGCCCTTGAAGATCAGATCGGCGATCAGCGGCGAGTTGAGCAGGATTTCGACCGCGGCGACGCGGCCGGTGCTGCCCTTGCGCGGAAGCAGGCGCTGCGAGATGAAGGCCTTGAGGTTGAGCGACAGGTCCATCAGCAACTGGTCGCGCTTTTCCTCGGGGAAGAAGTTGATGATGCGGTCGAGGGCCTGGTTGGCGCTGTTGGCGTGCAGCGTCGACAGGCACAGATGGCCGGTTTCGGCAAACGCGATCGCGTATTCCATGGTGTCGCGGTCGCGGATTTCGCCGATC
>DAHWJK010000032.1:0-4138 GCA_027344185.1 Thiobacillus sp. | reverse complement strand
TTCGGGGGCTTCCAGCAGGGCCTTCATCGACAGGCGCAGGCGGCCTTTCTCGTCGGCCTCCAGAATCTTCACCCGCACGACCTGGCCTTCCTTCAGGTAGTCGCCGATGGTGTTGACGCGCTCGTGGGCGATCTGCGAGATATGCAGCAGGCCGTCGCGGCCCGGCAGCACGTTGACGATGGCGCCGAAGTCCAGGAGCTTGATGACCGGGCCTTCGTAGACCTTGCCGACTTCGACTTCGGCGGTGATCTCCTCGATCCGCTTTTTCGCCAGTTCGCCGGCTTCCATGCTGGTGCAGGCGATCTTCACCGTGCCGTCTTCCTGGATGTCGATCTGGGTGCCGGTTTCCTCGGTCAGCGCGCGGATGACGGCGCCGCCCTTGCCGATGACGTCGCGGATCTTTTCCGGGTTGATCTTCATCGCGATGATGCGCGGCGCGTAGGCCGACATCTCATGCGTGTCGGAGACCGACGCCTTCATGATCTCGAGGATGTGCATGCGGCCTTCCTTCGCCTGGCTCAATGCCGCCTGCATGATCTCCTTGGTGATGCCGGTGATTTTGATGTCCATCTGCAGCGCGGTGACGCCTTTTTCGGTGCCGGCGACCTTGAAGTCCATGTCGCCGAGGTGATCCTCGTCGCCGAGGATGTCGGTCAGCACCGCGAAGCGGTTGCCTTCCTTGATCAGGCCCATGGCGATGCCGGCGACGTGCGCCTTCAGCGGCGCGCCGGCGTCCATCAGCGACAGGCAGCCGCCGCACACCGACGCCATCGACGACGAGCCGTTGGATTCGGTGATTTCGGATACCACGCGCATGGTGTAGCCGAACTCTTCCTTGGTCGGCAGCACCGCCAGCAGCGCGCGCTTGGCGAGCCGGCCGTGGCCGATTTCGCGACGCTTCGGCGCGCCGACGCGGCCGGTTTCGCCGGTGGCGTAGGGCGGCATGTTGTACTGCAGCATGAAATGTTCGGAATAGGAGCCTTCGAGCGCGTCGATGGTCTGCTCGTCGCGGCCGGTGCCGAGCGTGGTGACGACCAGCGCCTGGGTTTCGCCGCGGGTGAACAGGGCGGAACCGTGGGCGCGCGGCAGCACGCCGGTGCGGATCGTGATCGGACGCACGGTGCGGGTGTCGCGACCGTCGATGCGCGGCTGGCCGGACAGGATGCGGTTGCGCACGACGCCGGCTTCCAGGCGGTGGAACGCGTCCTTGACGTGGTTGGCGGCGACGGTGTCCATGTCGGCGGTGATCAGCTCGGCGAAGGCCTTGTTGCGGACTTCTTCGATGGCGGCCATGCGCGCCTGCTTCTGCTTGATGTTGTAGGCCTGCTGCAGACCGTCCTCGGCCAGCGTCTTCAGGCGTTCGACCATCGCGGCGTCTTCGGCAACCGGCTGCCAGTCCCAGGCGTCGGCGCCGGCTTCGTCGGTCAGTTCGTTGATCGCGTTGATCGCAGCCTGCATCTGGGTGTGGCCGAACACGACCGCGCCCAGCATGATGTCTTCCGGCAGTTCCATCGCTTCGGACTCGACCATCAGCACGGCGGACTCGGTGCCGGCGACGACCAGATTCAGCGCCGAATTCTTCAGTTCGGTGTTGGTCGGGTTCAACACGTATTCGCCGTTGATGAAGCCGACGCGCGCAGCGCCCACCGGGCCGTCGAACGGCAGGCCGGACAGCGACAGCGCGGCCGAGGCGCCGATCAGCGCGGGGATATCGCCGCTGACTTCGGGATTGGACGACATCACGGTGGCGATGATCTGCACTTCGTTGAAGAAGCCGTCGGGGAAGAGCGGGCGGATCGGGCGGTCGATCAGGCGGCAAATCAGCGTTTCCCCATCCGACGCGCGGCTTTCGCGCTTGAGGAAGCCGCCGGGGATGCGGCCAGCCGCGTAGGTCTTTTCCTGGTAGTCGACGGTCAGCGGAAAGAAATCCTGGCCCGGCTTGACTTCGTTCTTGGCGACTACGGTGACCAGCACGACGGTGTCGTCCATGTTGACGATGACGGCGCCGGTGGCCTGACGGGCGATTTCGCCCGTTTCGAGGGTGACCTGATGACGGCCGTAGGTAAACGTTTTCTTGATTGCGCTCACACGTATTCCTTTCAAACAAAAACGCCCCGCTTCAGGCGGGGCGCAAAAAGCTCAGGGGCGCAGCCCCTGGGCCAGATTTTCGACGATGATGCGACTGCGGCTCACCGGTTTCGATGCGCTTACTTGCGCAGACCGAGGCGATCGATCAGGGTCTTGTAGCCTTCGAGGTTGGTGCGCTTCAGGTAGTCCAGCAGCTTGCGGCGGCGGCTCACCATCTTCAGCAGGCCGCGGCGGGAATGGTGGTCCTTGATGTTGGCCTTGAAGTGGCCGGTCAGGTCGTTGATGCGTGCCGTCAGCAGGGCAACCTGCACTTCGGGCGAGCCGGTATCGGCGGCAGCGCGTTGGTAAGTCTGGACGATCTCTGCCTTTTGGGCGACGGTAACAGCCATGGTGTACTCCTTCTGAATCGCGTGGCCTGCGGCTGAGCGGGACACGTTCGGGGAAACTGGGAATTTTACGCTAAATCGTGGCCTGAACTCAAGTCTGCTGGGTGGCCACCAACCGGCGCGGCGTCAGGCTGGCGCCATCGCTGTCGGCCAGCCCGATGAAGGCGCCGGATGCGGCATAGACCCGGTTGAGCCCCGGCTGTGCGGTGGCATGCGCGAGGCTGCGGCCCTGACATAGCGCCGCAGCCGCGGCTGCATCGAGCTCAAGGCTGGGTAGGTGCGCCACCAGGCAATCGGCAGGCAGCAGCAGGGCGGGGCGCAGCGGGGCGTCGAGCGCTTCCAGTTCGGTCAGCGTGTGTGCCTGATCCAGGCTGAACCCCCCTGCTGCCGTGCGTTTCAGCGCGGTCAGGTGGGCACCGCAGCCGAGCGCCGCGCCGATGTCCTGCGCCAGCGTGCGGATATAGGTGCCGGCGCTGCATTGCACGTCCAGCACCACGCGCGGCGGATCGCATTCGACGAGTTCAAGCGCGCGAATCTGTACCTGGCGGGGTGGACGTTCGATCTCGATGCCGGCGCGCGCATATTCGTAGAGCGGGCGGCCCTGGTGCTTGAGCGCCGAATGCATCGGCGGGATTTGCTCGATTGCGCCGGTGAAGCGCGGCAGCAGGGCCTCTATTTCAGAACGGCTGGCATGGACCTCGCGGGTGGCGAGGATCTCGCCTTCCAGGTCGCCGGTCGTGGTGGTGACGCCGAGCTGGAGCACCGCGCGATAGTGCTTGTCGGCTTCGAGCAGGTAGGCGGAAAACTTGGTCGCTTCGCCGAAACACAGCGGCAGCAGGCCGTCGGCGAACGGATCGAGGGTGCCGGTGTGGCCCGCCTTTTTGGCATTGAGCAGCCACTTGGCCTTTTGCAGCGCGGCGTTGGAAGTGATGCCGACCGGCTTGTTCAGCAGCAGCACGCCATCGACGACCTGACGCGCTGCTTTCACTCGTCTTTCGGGTGCTTGGCGTCTTCGGCGACGGCTGTTTCGATCAACTGGCTAAGCTCGATGCCGCGCTCGACCGAGCGGTCGTAGACGAAGGTGAGCTTGGGCACCACGCGCAGCTGCATGCGGTGCGACAGTTGGGTGCGCAGAAAGCCGCTGGCGCGCTGCAGGCCCTGCAGGCACGCCGCATGCTCGGGCTCGCCGCCCAGCGTGGTGAAGTAGACCTTGGCGAACTCCATGTCGCGGTTGACCTCCACCTCGGTGATGGTCAGCATGCCGACGCGCGGATCCTTCACTTCCTGCCGGATCAATTCGGGCAGTTCGCGCTGGATCTGGTCGGCGACGCGGCGGGCGCGGGGGAAGTCCTTTGGCATAGGGGCTAGGGGCTAGGGGCTAGGGGCTAGGGATTTGAGACGCGCGTCTGCGCCGCGCACTTCCCCTAGATCCTAGTTCCTAGATCCCAATTCCTCATAATGAACGCGCCACTTCCACGACTTCAAAGACCTCGAGGATGTCGCCTTCCTGGATGTCGTTGAAATTCTTCAGCGACAGGCCGCATTCGAAGTTGGCCTTGACTTCCTTGACGTCGTCCTTGAAGCGCTTGAGCGAATCGAGCTCGCCCTGGTGGATCACCACGTTGTTGCGCAGCACGCGGATGCCGGCGTTGCGCTTGATCACG
>DAHWJK010000021.1:0-1655 GCA_027344185.1 Thiobacillus sp. | reverse complement strand
AGGGGATCTACGCCCCGACAGCGAAAAGCCCATCCTCGACGACGCTGCCGACGCGCTGGCGGCGTGGATTGGGCGCATCGGGCTATCGCAGGGGGCGATTTTTCGGCGAATCCGCCGTGGCGACACGATCGGAGAACCCCTTGCGCCCGCTGCCGTGCGCAACATTGTCAGGGCACGCGCCTCGCTCGCCGGCCTGCCCGACACCTTCGCGGCGCACTCGCTGCGCTCAGGCTTCGTGACCGAGGCAGCGCGGCAAAACGTGCCCCTGGCCGAGACGATGGCGCTCACAGGCCACACTTCGGCGGCGACGTTGATCGGATATTTTCGAGCAGCAGAGTCGGCGCGCAGCGTAGGTGCGCGGATGTTCTCGCCGTCCAAGGAAAATCGAGCGACGCAGGACCCCAACGAGCGCTAACATCCGGGTGGGTCATGTCGGGACCTTTCCGGCAGACGTCCTCTGCCGCCGTGCCGCTGGATGGATCTTGGAGGTGCTAAACCTGCTTGACATGGGCCGGGTGGACGTGCTGGAGCGCCGGGCGCCGCCCAGAACCGTGGACACACTCCGTTTGCAGCCGCATCCTGGAATGAACGCTCGCGCCAACGGACCTCGCAGGCCTGCTCGGCGAATGGTGGGGCCGAACAGACTCTCTCAAAATCGATCGATTGGCCGCCTTGGTGCCAGGCCGAAGCGATCGAGAGCTTGCGCGAGCCGTGCCTATCAGCCAAGCAATGCCCTTGAAACCTTAGCTCGCGTTGATGGGGCAACCTCGTCACGCCGGTAGTGTTCGGGCCCTTCGGATACAGGTCCTCTCAGCCATGGTGAAGCAAGGGGAAGGCAATGAAGCCGATAAGGGCCGCGGCAACCACGATCATGGGCTCGGTGAGTTTCTTGAATTTCCACAGAGCAAGCGCAGTGCCGACAGCGAGCAGAGCGGTCAGCCAGTCGGACACGGAGCGTTGGCCGATCACGATCACTGAACCCGCGATTGCACCGATTGCAGCCGCGGTCGCTCCGTTGATGAAAGCCAACAGTCCAGGCCGCTTGCCGTGCGATTTGAAATACGGTGCGGGCACAACGGTCAGCAGAAAGCACGGAAGGAAGGTGCCCACGGCCGCCAGAACGGCCCCCCAGAAGCCTTGCACCAGAAATCCGATGAAGGCCGTCGTGATGACGACCGGCCCAGGCGTGATCATCGCAACGGCGACAGCGTCCACGAACTGACGATCGGTAAGCCAATGGTAGTGCTGGACTACGCCGCCGTACAAGAACGGCACGATCGCTAGGCCACTGCCGAAAACGAAGGTCCCGGCGTAGGCGAAGTAGCCGAGGATCTTGAACAACTTGTCAGGGTCGACCGAGTCGAAGGCCAAGGCCGTAAGCAATATGCCTGAGGCCACCTCGGGAACACGCGCGGTGCCACCAAATTTTGGCGGCGCGCGCAGCAACCAGACGAACAGGCCAGAGCCGATCACCGCCCAAACGATTTCAGCCTGCATGACGACGGTAAGCACTGCGTTGAACACGAAGATCGCCCAGAGCACCGCGTCCTTCCCGAGGTTCTTGGCCGTGAGCTTGTAGGCGCTCATCGCGATGATTCCGATGATCGCAGCGCCCACTCCATAAAAGACGGCCTGCATCCAGGCGATGCCGCCGA
>DAHWJK010000336.1:0-2480 GCA_027344185.1 Thiobacillus sp. | reverse complement strand
GGACTTCCTGATGCAGGAACTCAATCGCGAGGCCAACACGCTCTCCTCGAAGTCACAGGACCTCGAGACCACCCGCAGCGCAGTCGACATGAAAGTACTGATCGAGCAGATGCGCGAGCAGGTGCAGAACGCCGAATAGCGTTCAGGGGTGTCAAGGAGCGTCCATCGCCGTCCCGAACGCCCTGTATTTCTTGTGCTTTTAGGCACAAATGGCTACTTCGATCCGGCCCCGCGTCGCCTATTCTGTAGTTAGCCGTGTAACTCCCATTCGACGAACAAGATGGTGGGTGACGCACTGGAAACACTCCGTAAACCATCCAGATCGAGACACAATGCATCGAATCCATGCGGTGGGACGGGAGCCTGGATTGATCGGGCGAACCTCACCACGCTCGCGGTCGAGCGTGCGCACCGATCCGGAAGGCCGATGCTGCTCAGCGACGGTGCTGGGCTGTAGCTGCGCAAGCAGACCCGCAGCGGCGCCTTACTGGATACTGCGCTACCACACCGCCGCCCTCAGGCGGCTACGACGGCCTTGCGCTCGACCTCCCATCCTTTGCAAGCCAGGAGAATCGTTCGCGGCACTTCCTGCTCGCCGCTGGCGTAGTACGCGACCTGCCGGCGGGAGATGCCAAGCGCCTCGGCCGCTTCACTCAGGCTCAGCCCATGGCGCCAACGCCAGCGAATGAAGGCCACCGTGTCCGCGCGGCCGCTCTGCTCAAGCGCCATCTCATAGAGCCGGTCCGCACCCATATCGATATTGCCTGGCCATACCAGGCTGTGACCGCCTTCGCCGATGTCCACGCGCGCGAACACGGCGTGCTCGCGCAGGGGACGCAGCCCCTTGAACTGATGCACGAAATCGCGCATGTCCACCGTGAACGTTTTGCCGTTCGCGAAGCTGACACGCAGCACGTAATGGTCCACAGGCTTCACGCCCGCAATGCGGATGGGATTGCCTTCGCTCATGACTCCTCCTCGGAATACTGCCTCCAACGTGCCCACAGCTCGGCTCGATTGGCCGCCGCCCAGTCCAGCGCCTCTGCGGTGTCTCTGGGGTCGGCCTCGCCAGCCTGAAGCACCAACGTGTCGATCAGGTATGCGGCGCGCTCATCGCTGCGCGTGATGATGTGGAAATGCGGTGGCGCATGGTCACCGAAGTACATCTCGATCCGGCAGCGATTGAAGCGCTTGACCGTTGGCATGCAGCATTCTATCGCTAGTGCATTTTTTGCACTAGTGCATTTTGTGCACCGCTTCTTTTATGGCCATTGATAGGGCTCCTGACCTAATCGGCTCTCTGGCAACCTGCTCGCGAGGCAGCGTCAAGCCAGCGCGCCCCCCGCAACCCAATGTCGTCAGGTCCGTAGCTGACGGATCCAGAGTCGGTAAAGCCAGTTGATCCGTCACATAGTTACGGCACATCAAAGCGAGCAGGTGGAGAACTCCGAATGGCGCTCAGGGGCGCCGAGGGACGCTCATCGCTGCCCCAAATGCCCTGCATGTGTTGATCCGCGCCTTGTCGAGCGGACACTTCCTGGCGTTGACCGCGTTCCTGTCCACGGCCGCTGACGGCAAATCGATGCCGAGCGTGTCGGCCAATCGGATCAGCCAAGGCAGCACATCCCAAGCGCCTCTCTAACCTCGACCCGCTTGCAGGCGACCGCACTCCCGACTCCTGATCCGGCCTCCACTGGAAGTGCTCGGGCAGCTCGGTCGTCTCCACACTGAGGGTAATCGCCTGGTTTTTCTCGGGAGGGAGCGCCGGTCCCAGTCACGCTCCGTGGCAAGCTGGCGCAGAACAGCACGCAGCGCCTCGAGAGCGTCCGGGGCGTTGCCCCGCGGTGTCCGTTTCGAATTCCTCGCCGGTCGGCGCGCCAGTTCGTTCCTGCAACGTCAGTGTGCCAGCCAATGCGCAACGGGCCGGTTCAGGAATTCCTCGACCGCGATGCCATCGCCGCCGACAAGCAATGTACGTTTCACCTTGAACGCCGCCGCAAAGGCCGCCGTCCCGGGATGGGCCTGCGGCGCTCGGCCGCTCTTCACTTCAATGGCGGTCAGCGTGGAGCGGGCCTTTGCGACGAAGTCGACTTCCTGACCCCGCTCGCGCCAGTAGAAAACCTCGCACTCGCCGGCGGCCGCGGCATTTGCCAGATGCGCGCCGACCGCTGACTCGATAAGCCGCCCGCGAAATTCACGATCCGATCGCGCCTCCTCCGGGCTGACCGCGGCAGTCACAGTCATCAGCGCGGTGTTCAGCACCTGCAGCTTCGGGCTCGACCCCCGGCTGCGCGCCGCATCGCCGGCGTATTTCGCCAGGCCGCAGACCATTCCCGCACCGGCCAGGAGATCGAGGTAGTGCGCCAGCGTCGTCGTATTGCCCGCGTCCTGCAGCTGTCCCAGCATCTTCGTGTACGAGAGGATCTGTCCGGAATAGCGGCACGCCAGCTCGAACAAGCGGCGCAGCAACGCGGGCTTGT
>DAHWJK010000295.1:0-5012 GCA_027344185.1 Thiobacillus sp. | reverse complement strand
TCGAGCAGATCGCCGCGACCGTCGCACGCTTCCACGAAACCGCCTGCGCGCGCGCCGACCCCGGCGGCCCCTGGGGGCATCCCGACGCGGTGTGGCAGCCGGTCGCGCAGAACTTCGCGCAGATCGCGCCGCATCTCGCCGACGCCGCGGCGCAGGCCGAGCTCGACGCGCTCAAGCGCTGGAGCGCAGCCGAGCACGCGCGCCTCGCGCCGCACATGGCCACGCGGCTCGCCGCCGGCTACGTGCGCGAATGCCACGGCGACCTGCACTTGGGCAACCTCGCCTGGGCCGACGGCCGCCTGCACATGTTCGACTGCCTCGAATTCAACCCCGGCCTGCGCTGGATCGACATCCAGTCCGAAGTCGCCTTCCTCTACATGGACCTGCGCCAGCGCGGTGAGGACGCGCTGGCCTGGCTGTTCCTCAACCTGTGGCTCGAACACACCGGCGACTACGCGGGCGTGGCGCTGTTGCGCTACTACGCGGTGTACCGCGCGCTGGTGCGCGCCAAGGTCGCCGCGATCCGCGCCGGGCAGACCGGCGACGCCGCGGCGCTCGACGCGGTGCACGCCCTGCTCGCGCTCGCCACCCGGCTCACCCAGCCGCTGCCGCTCGAGCTTTCCATCACCCACGGTCTTTCCGGATCGGGCAAGACCACGGTCACCCGTGCGCGGATGCAGGCGCCGGGCGCGATCCGCCTGCGCTCCGACGTCGAGCGCAAGCGCCTCGCCGGGCTGGCCGCGCCAGCGCGCAGCGGGTCCGGCGTCGCCAGCGGGCTCTACGGCGACGACGCCACGCGCCGCACCTACGAGCACCTCGCCGGGCTTGCCGCCGGCCTGCTCGACGCCGACTGGCCGGTGATCGTCGACGCCACCTTCATCGCGCGCTGGCAGCGCGACCTGCTGCGCGACACTGCCCACGCCCACGGCGCGGCCTTCCGCATCCTCGACTTTCCGGAGCCCGTCGACACGCTGCGCCAGCGCATCGCCGCGCGGGCGTGCCAGGGCACCGACGCGTCGGAAGCCGACCTCGCCGTGCTCGAACACCAGTTGCAGACGCAGGAACCGCTTACGGACGACGAACGCGCCGAGACCGTCGACGCTCGGTGCTGAGGGCGCGCCCGCGCGAGACGCCACCTCAAGAACGCCTCGCAACAACTTGATTTAGAATCGGTCCGACCCGCGTGTGCGACGCACGCCCACTCGATAACCTGCCCATGAACGAACTCGCCCAACAATTCGGCCTCGCCTTCCTTGCCGAACCCTGGCTGCCCAAGGTATTCGTCGTCACGCTCGTCGTCGTCGCCGTCAACCTCGCCGCCTGGTACCTGCTGCGCCATATCGAGAAGATCGTCGCGCGCACCTCGTCGGTGTGGGACGACGCGCTGATCCGCTCGGCGCGCCTGCCGCTCACGCTGCTGCTGTGGGTGGCTGGCCTCGCCTACGCCATCCAGGTCGTCGACCGCTACAACCGCGAGCCGATCTGGGAGACGGTCGAGCCGGTGCGCGACACGCTCGTCATCGTCGCCTTCGCCTGGTTCGTGCTGCGGCTGATCGGCAACGCGTCGCGCAACATCCTCGCGCGCGCCGAGGCCCGCGGCGAAGGCGTCGACCGCACCACCGTCGACGCGCTTTCCAAGCTCGGGCGCTTTACCGTCGTCATCCTCGCCGCGCTGGTGGTGCTGCAGCAACTGGGCTTCAGCATTTCCGGCGTGCTCGCCTTCGGCGGCATCGGCGGCATTGCGGTCGGCTTCGCCGCCAAGGACATGCTCGCCAACTTCTTCGGCGGGCTGACCATCTACCTCGACCGCCCCTTCGTCGTCGGCGAATGGATCCGCTCGCCGGACAAGGACATCGAAGGCACGGTGGAATACATCGGCTGGCGCCACACCCGCGTGCGGGCGTTCAACAAAAACCCGATCTACGTGCCCAACGCGCTGTTCACCAACATCGTGGTGGAAAACCCCAGCCGCATGACCAACCGCCGCATCCGCGAGACCATCGGCATTCGCTACGCCGACCTCGACAAGATGGCCGCCATCGTCGCCGACGTGAAGGCCATGCTGCGCGCCCACCCGGAAATCGACACCGACGCCACGATCATCGTCAACTTCAACCAGTTCGGCGCCTCGTCGCTGGATTTCTTTGTCTACTGCTTCACCCGCACCACCGAATGGGTGCGCTACCACGAAGTGAAGCAGGACGTGCTGCTGAAGATCGGCGAGACCATCCGCGCACACGGCGCCGAAATCGCCCTCCCCACCCGCACGCTGCACATCGAGCCCCCGGCGGAGGCCGACGCGGCTACGAAATCCTGATCTCGGTGCCGACCTCGACCAGGTTGAAGAGGTCGATCACGTCCGCGTTCCGCATGCGGATGCAGCCGTGCGAGGCCGGCGTGCCGAGCTTGTGCTCCTCGTTCGTGCCATGGATATAGATATAGCGGTTGTGCGTGTCCACCGTGCCACCCTTGTTTTTGCCCGGCTCCAGGCCGTCCAGCCACAGGATGCGGGTGAGTATCCAGTCGCGGCCCGGGTGGGCCGCGTCCAGCTCGGGCGTCCAGATCTCGCCCGTCCATTCGCGCGCCTTGAAGGCCGCGCACAGCGGCGCGCCGGCGCCGATCTTGTCCGCAATGCGGTGCAGGCCGCGCGGCGTGCAGTGGCTGCCGTTATGCTCCCCTGCCCCGTTGCTTGCGGTGGAAACCGGATACTGCCGCAGCAGGATGTCGCTTTCCGGACTGGGCTCCCACAAATACAGCTGCTGCAGGCGCAGGTCCACTTCGATATATAGGCCATTCATTGGACCCTCTCCTTCTTCTGCTGCCGGCGCCCTTCGAAAAAGCCCGAGATCGCCGCCGCGCATTCATCCGCCAGCACGCCGCCCGTCACCTCGCAATGAAAGTTGAGCCGCGGCTCGGCGAAGATGTCGACGATGCTGCCGTGCGCCCCGGTCTTGTATTCCTTCGCCCCGTACACCACCCGCGCCACCCGCGCATGCAGGATCGCCCCCGCGCACATTACGCACGGCTCCATCGTCACATACAAGGTGCAGCCCACCAGCCGGTAATTGCCCACCTGCCCCGCCGCATCGCGCAGCGCCATCACCTCGGCATGCGCCGTCGGGTCGTGGCTGGAAATCGGCTGGTTGAACCCGCGCCCGACGATCTCGCCGCCGCACACCACCAGCGCGCCCACCGGCACTTCGCCTGCCGCGGCGCCTTGCCGGGCCAGGTTCAGCGCGGCGCGCATGTAGTCTTCGTCTTCTGTCATACCTTGTTCATTAAAAAGTATTACGCTATTGTAACGTAATACGTTTAGGAGAATGTATGAATACAGTAACCGTATCACCCAAATATCAGATCGTCATCCCGCGCGATCTTCGTCGTCTGCTCAACATCCAGCCGGGCCAGAAGCTCAAGGCCCGCATCCAGGATGACCGCATCGAACTCATTCCCGAACAGCCCATGACGGCTGCACGCGGTTTCCTTGCCGGCATTGACACCCAGGTTGAGCGCGAAGGCGATCGCGTATGAAGGGCCTGAATGTCGTCGACTCCTGCGGCTGGCTGGAATATTTTTCCAACGGTCGCAACGCCGGCTTTTTTGCGCCCGTCCTGGAGGACACCGAATCCCTGCTCGTCCCCAGCCTGTGCATATTCGAGGTCTGCAAACGCGTGGCGCTGCAGCGTGGCGAAACCGCTGCTCGCCAGGCAGCCGATTTCATGGCACAGGGAACACCGCTTCCCCTGTATGCGGATACCGCACTGGCGGCCGCGCTTTATTCCGCCGAACATCAACTCCCCATGGCCGACAGCCTGATCCTGACCGCTGCGCGCGAACAACAGGCTACATTGTGGACCCAGGACGCCGACCTGAAAGGCCACAAAGGCGTCAAATACAAAGCCAAAACCGCCTGAATCTGCCTCACCTATCGAGCGGACTGGTGACCCCGCGCCCGCCCTTGTTCAGTACATGTGTATAAATCATTGTTGTCGCCACATCCTTGTGGCCCAGCAGTTCCTGCACAGTACGGATATCGTAGCCGCTCGTCAGCAGATGAGTGGCAAATGAATGGCGAAGTGTATGCGGCGTTGCCGGTTTGACGATCCCCGCATCGCGCACCGCCTGACGAATGGCGCGCTGGATCGCCTGATCCTGCACGTGATGCCGGCGAACCATACCTGAACGCGGATCGACCGACCGGTTCTTTGAAGGAAAAACGTACTGCCAGCCCCACTCACGCCCGGCACTCGGATACTTTCGATCCAGAGCGTAGGGCAAATACACCTCGCCATACCCATCGGCTACATCCTGCTCGTGCAACGCACGCACCTGTTTCAAATGCGCCTTGAGCGGCTCCACCAGCACAGAAGGCAGCATCGTCACCCTGTCCTTGAAGCCCTTGCCCTCCCGTATCAGAATCTCGCCGCGCGCAAACTCGACATCCTTGATCCGGAGCCGCAGCGCCTCCATGATCCTGAGTCCCGACCCATACAGCAAACCCGCCACAAGCCAGTGCGTACCCGACAGACGGGACAACACAGCTTGCACCTCATCCTGGGTAAGCACCACCGGTAGCCGTTTGGGCGTCTTCGCCCGTTCGACGTCTTGCAACCAGGGCAAATCCTGCTCCAGCACCTCGCGATACAAGAAGAGCAAAGCCGCCTTGGCCTGATTTTGCGTTGCCGCTGCCACCCTGCCCTGCACGGCCAGATGCGTCAGAAAAACCTCCACCTCGCGCGCACCCATTTCAGCGGGATGACGCTTGTCAAAATGCAGCACAAAGCGTTTAATCCAGTCCACATAAGCCTGCTCGGTACGAATACTGTAGTGCTTGAGGCGAATCTTTCCCCGCACCTGGTCGAGCAGCCGTGGCGGTTGGGTTAATAACGCATTTGCCCTCATGTTAGGACGCCCTAAAAAATGATAACGACTTGTTTTCTAGCACATTTTTTTGAAGCCGGTTCTCGAATGACGGTTTGTAAAGCGTCATTTAGGATGGCTACTTAACGTTA
>DAHWJK010000327.1:0-18959 GCA_027344185.1 Thiobacillus sp. | reverse complement strand
GCGGCGGGCCGGTCGCTGATCAGCCAGCGCACCGCGCCGCCCCACTCGATCCACTGCGCATCGCCGCCCAGCCGATGGGAGACAGTGAGCGGCGGCGCGGTCGGCCGGACCGCGATCCGCCACAGGCTTTGACTGGACGCTGACGAGCGGATGTCGAAAAAGGGCGTGGTCTGGTCGCGCAGGCGCAACCAGAAGGCGGCAGCGTCCCTGACCGGCTCGCCGCCGAGCCGGGCCTGCGCGGCCTGCACCGCGGAGGCCGCACCCGACAGCCGCACGCTCAACAGGCCCGCGTGCCAGCTGGTCGCCGACAAGGGCAGCGGCTGCCCCGCCCAGCAGTTCATTTTTTCGATCGCGGCGGCTTCGTCGAGCTCGAATTGCAGCGTGCTTTCCGCCGCCGGTTTCGGCAGCACCTTGAGCGAGACTTCGGTGATGAGGCCAAGCGTGCCGAGCGCGCCGACCATCAGCCGCGATACATCATAGCCGGCGACATTCTTGATCACCTGGCCGCCGAAGCGCAGCGGCTGGCCGGTGCCGTCGATCATCCGCACGCCGAGCACGAAGTCGCGCGCCGCGCCCGCATAGGGGCGGCGAGGGCCGGAGAGGCCGGCGGCGATGCAGCCGCCGAGCGTGGCGCCGCCACCGAAGTGCGGCGGCTCGAACGCCAGCATCTGGTTCTGCTCGGCGAGCTGCGCCTCGATCTCGGCGAGCGGGGTGCCGGCGCGCGCGGTCAGCACCAGCTCCTTCGGCTGGTAGTCGACGATGCCGGTGAGCTTGCGGGTGCCGAGCACCTCGCCTTCATCGGCGCCGCCGTAGAAGGTCTTGCTGCCGCCGCCCTGGATGATCAGCGGCGAGCGGGTGTCATGTGCGGCGCGAATGCGCTCGATCAGGGTCTCCAGCATCAGAACCTCGGCAGTTCGGGATGCGGCAACTGGCCGCCCTGGATGTGCATCGCGCCCCATTCGGCGCAGCGATGCAGTTCGGGCACCGCCTTGCCGGGGTTGAGAAGCTTGTCGGGATCGAACGCGGCTTTCACCTCGTGAAAACGGATCAGCTCCGGGGTGGCGAACTGCGCGCACATCTGGTTGATCTTCTCCAGCCCGACGCCATGCTCGCCGGTGATGGTGCCGCCGACGTCGACGCACAGCTCGAGAATTTTGCCGCCGAACTGTTCAGCCTTGGCGAGTTCGCCCGGCTGGTTGGCGTCGAACAGGATCAGCGGATGCAGGTTGCCGTCGCCGGCATGGAACACGTTGGCCACCTTGAGCCCGAACTCGTCGCTCATCTCGCTGATGCGCTTCAATACATGCGGCAGCTGCGCGCGCGGGATGGTGCCGTCCATGCAGTAGTAGTCGGGCGCCAGCCGCCCAACCGCGGGGAAGGCGGCCTTGCGCCCGGCCCAGAACTTCAGCCGTTGTTCCTCGCTGTCGGCGGTGCGGATCTCGGTTGCGCCGGAGGCTTCGAGCACGGCACGAACGGTGTAGATATCGGCCGAGACTTCCTCGTTGACGCCGTCGACTTCGCACAACAGCAGCGCCTCGCAGCCGAGCGGGTAGCCCGCATGGACGAAGGCTTCGGCGGCCTGGATGGCGAGCCGGTCCATCATCTCCAGGCCGGCCGGGATCACGCCGGCGGCGATGATGTTGCCGACCGCGGCGCCGGCTTTCGCCACGTCGTCGAACGCCGCCAGCACCACTTGCGCGCGCTCGGGGCGCGGCAACAGCTTGACCGTGACTTCGGTGATCACCGCCAGCATGCCTTCCGATCCGGTCAACAGCGCCAGCAGGTCGTAGCCGGGGGCGTCGAGCGATTCGTTGCCGATTTCGAGCAGCTGGCCGTCGATGGTCCAGGCGCGCAGGGCGAGGATGTTGTGCACGGTGAGGCCGTACTTCAGGCAGTGCACGCCGCCCGAGTTTTCCGCCACGTTGCCGCCGATCGAGCAGGCGATTTGCGACGACGGATCGGGTGCGTAATAGAGCCCGTGTGCGGCGACCGCTTCGGAAATCGCCAGATTGCGCACGCCGGGCTCGACCACGGCGGTGCGCGCCAGCGGATCGATGGCCTTGATGCGGTTAAGCTTGGCCAGCACCAAGAGCACCGCGCCGTCGACCGGCAGTGCGCCCGCGGCGAGCCCGGTGCAGGCGCCGCGCGCGACCACGGCCACCTTGTGCCGATGGCACAGCTGCAGGATCGCCGTCACCTGCGCCTCGTTCTCCGGCAGCACCACTACGTCGGGCGTGTTGCGGTAGGCCGCGAGGCCGTCGGATTCGAAGGGCAGCAGATCTTCGCGCTCGTTGAGCACGCAGTGCTCGGGCAGCAGGCGGCGCAACTGGGTGATAAAGGCGGGGCTGAGCATCAGGCGGTGCGTGGCGTTGATCAGGCTGCGAGTTTAGCCGGGCTTGCCTGCGCGTGCGAGGGCGCCAGCCGCCGATAGGCTTCCGCCAGCGCGTCGTCGTCGCCGACGTTGCCGGGGAAGATCACCACCGGCAGCGTCGGCAGGCGGTGCCAGGGCGGCGTCTGTACTACGGTGACGCCGGGCAGGATCTGCCCCAGCACACGCGACGCGGTCAGTTCGAGTCCTGTCGACAGCACGTCGTTGGAGGTGATGCCGCCCTTGCTGATCAGAAAGCCGAGCGTGTCCGGCAGCCGCTGCACCACGTCCATCAGCGTGCCCGACACCGCCTCGCCGAAGGCCAGCCGTTCCGCCACGCTGGCGAATGTCAGCTCGGTCCGGCTGGTGAACACCGCCGGCGTCAGACCTCGCGCATGCGCGTGGGCGATGCTCGCGGTGAGTTCGTCGACCACCGCCGCACGCCCACTGGGCAGGCGGGCGACGTCGAGCGGCAGGCCGACCACCCCGCGCGCCTTCAACAGCGCGGAGAGCTGCGCGGTGGTCTTGGCGACGTGCGAGCCGACGATGATTGCGCCGGGCTGGCCGTCGCGCACGAGTGTCGCGAAGGATTCGGCCGCCACCGGCTGCGGCGGCAGCTTCGCCAGCGCCGTGAGGAGCGAGGCGGCGCTGCGGAACAGCAGACGCTTGCCACGGGCGGCGGCATCGAGCACGGCATCGGCGAACTGCCGGTAGTCGTCGGCGGATTCGCCGTCGACCACGCCGATTGCGTTGTCGTGCAGTGCGGCGAGCCACGCGCCTGTCCTGCCGGCGCGCAAGTCGGTCAGCGTCAGGCGAGCTACATCCTGGGCCGCCACGCGGCCACCGGTTTTTTCCGCGACGTAGTCGGGCAGGAACGCTGTCGTGTAGCCGAACACCGAGTCGCGCGCGAATTCGGTTTCATGCGTTGGCACCGGTTTGCCGTCGACCATCAAGTAGTGCGTGCTGTCGCGGGTGATGCGCCCACCCTCGAAGAACGCGGGCGTGAGCAGCGTCGCGTCGAAGGGGCCGAGCATGGCGTTCATCACGTCGGTTTCCACCGGGTAATGGCCGCGCAGCGTCGAGTCCGAGCGCGACACGAACAGGACAGGCCCGGCATACTCCGCGAGCGCGCGCTTGAGGTTTTCGCATACCTCGCGCGTCACCGCAGCGGCGCGTTCCGCATCCATTCCGCGCGTGTTGGTGAGAATGAAGAACAGCGGTGCGGTATCGGCCAGCGCAGTCTTCAGCGTGGCGATATCCCAGCGCGTCAGCAGCAGGCAGGAGTGCACCGTTTGCGAGCCGGTGGGATCGTCATCCAGTACGATGATTTTCGGGTTCATGGTTAAACCTTTCCTGACCGCGAATGCGTCGATGCGCATTCGCGGAGACGCCTCAATCCGCCACGCGCTCCAGCATCGCCTGCGCGCGCTCGTGCATCGCCTGCGCGTTCATGCCGTTGAAGTCGAACAGCTGCTGCGGGTTGGCGGTGGTTTCGCCGCGCTTCCAGCAGAACACGTCGCGCTGCGCGGCCTGGCTGCGCAGCATCACCGGCTCCAGCGGACCCGACGGGCCGCCGGTGACGCCGATCAGCACGTCGCCATGGAACATCGCCTTGAAGGCGGCGTCGTCCATGAAGCGGCCGTCGGGTTCCGACACGCTGTTCCACAGCACGTCGCTCGGGCGATACAGGCGGCGCGGGTTGACCACGGCGACGATGCGCGAGCCAATGCCGGATTCCGCGAGCTTCTCGGCGGCGGCGAACACCGGCTGCAGCACCATGTCGCCGGTCACCGCGAACACCACGGTGTGCGAGCCGCGGGTCTCCTTCAGCACCATCGCGCCGTCGTCGATCGCCTGATAGCTCTGCGCCATCGTGGCGTGCACCGGCAGCGGCGACTTCGAGGCGGTGATGACGATGCCCTTGTTGCGCTGCTTGAGCGCCCAGTCGTAGCTCGCCTGGATCATGTTGGCGTCGACCGGGAACAGCGGGTAGACGTTGCCGTTCCGCATCATCGCGGCGAAGTAGCTCTCGATTTCGGGGCGCTGGTGGGTCCAGCCGTTGCGGCCCTGCTCCAGCGCGCCGGCGGTGAACAAGCACACCGTCGCGGGGGTCGGGCGCCGCAGTTCGGCCATCGCCTGTGTCACCGTCTGCCAGATCGGCAGGCCGTTGATCGCGAAGGATTCGTAGCTGCACCACAGGCTGCGGCCACCGAACAGCGACACCCCCACCGCGAGGCCGGCGCAGGCGTCCTCGTTGAGGGGCTCGTAGACCTGGCCCGCAGGGCCCTGGAAGTAGAGCGCGTCGGCGGTCGGGTGGCGGATCGTCAGCGCCTTGTTGATGTTGGCCATGCCCGAGGCCTCGTTACCGTCGGCGTTGGTCACCACAAACAGCGGATCGCGCTTGCCCACTTCGCCCACCACGTTGCCGAAGGCGGTGGTCGGGATGTGGTTTTCGCCGACCGCGAATTCGGTCAACGGCAGGCCGTCGAGGCTGGGCAGGTCGCGCACGGTCTCGGTCACCGCCACGCGTGCGGCGGGGCCGCCGCCGGCATGGCGGAAGTTTTCGCGGGTGATCGCCCACGCCTGGATCGGCAGCGCGCGGCGCTGCAAACCCGCTTTCACATCGTCGGAGTCGAGCGTGTGGTGCGCATACAGATTGTGCGACTTGGCGCCGGTGGCGTGCACGCCTGCGCCCTTCAGTTGCTTGACGATGAGGCAGGAACGGCGACCCGACAGCGCGCCGCGCGCTGCGGCGTCAGATGCCTTCAGCACTGCGCCGGTGAAGGCCATGCGTGCGGCAAAGCCGAAGGTAGTGCTGTCGGTATACACCGGGGCATCCGGCGTGTCGGCGAACGCGCGGGCGTCGATCAGGTAGATGTCGTCGAAGCCATGCGCGCGCCAGTAGTCGGTCATGCGCGTGTTGTCCCACAAAGACACCATGCTGTGGTGCTCCTGCGAATAGCCGTTCCACACCAGCACCGGCAGATAGTTGGTGACGTCGGGATAGGCGGTGGCGAAGTGCTGGAACGCGCTCATGATGTAGGGCTCGCCGAGACCGCCGTCGCCGATGGTGACCGGGAACAGCGTGTCGCGATGCAGATAGGCGCCCGCCAGCGCGAAATGCTGGCCCTGGCCGAGCGGACCGGCGGGCGCCAGGAGGCCTGGGATTGCGCCCGACAGGTGGCCCAGCAGGCCGTGGCGCTCGCGGAAGCGCGTCCGCATCTCGGAAACCGTGTGGATCCCCATGTCCTCCAGCGAGGTGTCGAGGAACATCGCCGAATAGAAGCCCGGCGCGTGGTGGCCGACTTCCGTCACCATGTTGCGGTGGCCGAGAAGGTGCAGCGCAGCGACCGCGTCGGCGCTGGAGGCGAAGCCGCCGGGGTGGCCGGAGGACTTGCTGCCGGTGACCTGCAGGGTCAGGTAGCGCAGCGCGTCGGCGGCGAGCAGGGTCTGGTAGATGGCTGCCTCGCTGGTCGCGTCCGGCAATGCAGACTGGTTCGGGCCCAGCAGAGGCGATGTGCCCAGGCGGTCGATCTCGGGAAAGCTGTCGGCGAAATACTGGATGCCTTCGCAGAAGGCGGGAAGGGTTTCGGGGGTGGGCTGCATCCGGGTGCTCATGGCACATCCTTTCACGATATGAAAATGTTTCACATCATGTGAAACGATGATCGTATTGAAGCAGCTCAGGCGACAAATTTCACATTGCGTGATAAATTTTCACTTCATGAAAAACGCCAACTCATCGATTCAGGTCATCGACCGCGCAATGGCCTTGGTCGGTGTCCTGTCCCGCGCGCCCGGTCCGATCAGCCTGACCCGGCTTGCCAACGAGGCCGGCCTGCATACGGCGAGCGCGCACCGCATCCTCGGGTCGCTGATGGCGCACGGCCTGGTCGAGAAGACCGGCGCCGGCGAATACGACCTCGGCGTGCGCTGGCTGGAAGTGGGTAATCGCTTGCGCTCTCGTCTGAATATTAGACAAGTGGCGATGCCCTATATGCAGCGGCTTGCCGAACAGTCGGGGGAGACGGTCAACCTGATCGTGCGGCGCGGCGACGAAGCGGTCTATGTCGAGCGCGTGTCGGGCGGCCGCGCGATGATCCAGGTGGTGCAGGTGGTCGGGGCGCACGCGCCCCTGCACGTCACCGCGGTCGGCAAGATCTTCCTGGCGGAGGACAGCGCCAGCGGCGTGATGGGCTACGCCGAGCGCACCGGCCTGCCGCCTTATACCCCCAACACGCTGACCACCCTCGAGCGCCTCACCGCCGAACTCGATGTCATCCGCCGCGAGCAGCTGGCGCACGACCGCGAGGAAGCGGAGCTCGGCGTGGCGTGCATCGGCGCGCCGATCCGCGACGCCGAGGGCAAGCTGGTCGCCGGCCTGTCGATTTCGGCGCCGGCCGATCGCCACAAGCCGGGCTGGACCGAGGCGCTGCAAAAAGCCGCCGCGCAGACCGGCGCCGCGCTGGGCTATCTGGCCGATGCCTGAACCCTCGCGCGTGCTGATATCCCTTGCCGTGGCGGTGGATTGTTGGCATCGTGGCGGCCATGACTGAACCCCTGACCCCGGCCACCCGCTACCAGATCGCCGCCTGGCTGATGATGGCTGCGGGCTTGCTGGCGGTGATGCACCTGCGCCTGCTGCCGGCGCTGCTTGCCGGCCTGCTGGTGGTGGAGCTGGTGCATATGCTGGCGCCGCGCTTTGTCGTGGGCAAGTTGAGCCACACCTGGTCGAAGGTGCTGGTGGTGTCGCTGATCACCCTGATCGTGCTCGGCCTGGTGGGCGGGGCCACCGCCGGTGCCATCCTGTATTTGCGCACCGAAGGCGGGCTGACCGGACTGCTCACCAAGATGGCCGAGGTGATCGAAAACTCGCGCGAACTGTTGCCGCCGTGGGCCGGACAATGGCTGCCGCAAGGCGACGAATCGGTGATCCGTGCCGGCCTGGTCGAATGGTTGCGCGCCCATGCCCAGGACTTGCGCAAACTGGGCGGCGATGCCGGGCGCGCCCTGCTGCTGATCCTGGTCGGCTTCATCATCGGCAGTTTCATCGCGCTGCGCGAAGCCACTCCGCACGTGATCCTGGCGCCGCTGGCCAAGGCCCTGTGCGAGCGTGCCCATCGGCTGGCCGAAGCGTTCCGCCGCGTGGTGTTCGCGCAGGTGCGCATTTCCGCCCTCAATGCCGGGCTGACCTGGCTTTACCTCGGCGTGCTCCTGCCGCTGCTGGGCGTCGAGCTGCCCTTCGTCAAAACCATGGTGCTGGTCACGTTCGTCGTCGGCCTGTTGCCCGTGCTGGGCAACCTGGTGTCCAACACCATCATCGTCATCATTTCGCTGTCGCATTCGCTGTATGTCGCCGCGGGCTCGCTCGCCTTCCTGGTGGTGATCCACAAGCTCGAATATTTCGTGAATGCCCGTATCATTGGCGGGCAGATCAAGGCGCGGGCATGGGAGCTGCTCATCGTCATGCTGGCAATGGAAGCCGCCTTCGGCGTGCCCGGCGTGATTGCAGCGCCGGTGTTCTACGCGTATATCAAAAAAGAACTGTCAGACAGGAATCTAATTTAATGGCTAGCGACACCGAATCCCTCGTCATCACCGCCAGCGGCGAGGACAAGATTGGCCTGGTTGAAGGCTTCACCCGCCGCATCAGCGAATCGAGCTGCAACATCGAAGAATCCCGCATGGCCGCGTTGGGGGGCCGCTTTGCGCTGCTGATGCGCGTGTCCGGCAACTGGGACGCGCTGGCCAAGCTGGAAGCCCGGCTGCCGGGCGTGGCCGAGGAACTCGGCCTCGCGCTGACGCAGCAGCGCACCCGCCCCAGCCGCTCGGAAAAACCGCTCATCCCCTATACCGTCGAGGTCGCCGCGCTCGATCAGCCAGGCATCGTCAATAGTCTCGCCAATTTCTTTGCACGCCTGCATATCAATATCGAGGCGCTCGACACCGAAACCTATCCGGCCCCGCATACCGGCGCCCCGATGTTCGCGGTCCACATGACGCTCGGTATCCCGGCCGACGCCCACATCGCCACGCTGCGCGGCGATTTTCTCGACTACTGCGACGACCAGAACCTCGACGCGACTTTCGAACCGGTGCGCGTTTAAGCTCAGGCGGGCGGGGGGCGGATCGGTCGCCTGGGCGATGCTGGATGCTGCAGCCCAAATCCCTGAGGGCTTCCGCACGCCGAGAACATGCGGGGACCCAGCCCATGCCGAAATCGTTTAAAACCTCTGCGCGCATCCTCGCTGCATTCATCGGCATGCTGGTCGTCATTGCGATCGCTCTGTTGCTATTCTGGGACCTGAATGCGCACAAGCCCCGGCTTGAGGCTGCGGCCTCGAGGATTGCCGGGATGGACGTCCGCATCGACGGACGGATCGGCATCGCGTTCTTCCCCGGCGTGGCGCTTACCCTCGAAGACGTCCATGTGCGCAATCGGGGGACCGAAGTCGTCGCGACCAGCCAGGCCCGGATCGGGGTCGATTTCCTGGCGCTGCTCAAGCAGGACATCCGGCTCAGGCATATCACGCTGGCGCAGCCGGTCATTTATATCGAGCGGAACCGCGACGGCCGTTACAACTACGAGCGGCCGGAGAAGATCCGGCAATCCCTGCCCGATTTGAGGCTGGCGAAGTTCGTCATCGCAGACGGCGCGCTGCGCTATCGGGACAAGCGCTCCGGCAAGCACATCGAGGCGACCGGATGTCAGCTGGACGCGCGCGATGTGCAGCTCACGGGCAGACAGACTCCCGGCATCCTGAAGCAGCTTTCGGTTGCGGCCGACCTCGCCTGCAAGACGGTACAGACCAACGACTATGCTGCCGCCGACCTGAACACGAAAATCGCCGGGCAGAACGGGATATTCGATCTCGAGCCGCTGACGATGCGGCTTTTAGATGGTCAGGGCGCAGGGCGCCTGCGGGCGGACTTCAGGCACGCGCTGCCCCGCTACGACCTCAGCTATACGCTGACGCAGTTCCGCCTCGAGGCGCTGCTCAAAACCCTGTCCCCGCAATCGGTCCCGAAGGGCGCGGTGGATCTCGCCGTCAAGATGACGATGCGGGGTCGGAGCATGAAGCAGCTGAAGCAGACCCTGACGGGCGAGGTCACGATGCGGGGCGCCGATCTCGTCTTCAACGGCCGCGATCTCGATGAGACCTTCGACCATTTTGAATCCAGCCAGCGCTTCAATCTCGTGGATGTGGGCGCCGTGTTACTTGCCGGCCCGCTCGGCCTGGCGGTCACCAAGGGCTACGACTTCGCGAGCATCCTGCGCGGTCCGGAAGGACGCAGCGAGATTCGCACGCTCGTCTCCGACTGGAAAGTCGAGCGCGGCATTGCGCGCTCGCAGGACGTGGCGATCGCGACCCGGCGGCACCGGGTCGCGCTGCAGGGCCGGCTCGATTTCGTCAACGCGCGCTTCGATGGCGTGACCGTGGCCCTGATCGACGCCAAGGGCTGCATCCGGGCGCAGCAGGCGATACACGGGCCGTTCAGGAAACCCGTGGTCGAAAAGCCGAGCACGCTCAGGACGCTCACCGGTCCCGTGGTCAAATTGTTCAAGCAGGTCGGCGCGCTGTTTCCGGGCGGCGCGTGCGAGGTGTTTTACGCGGGGTCGGTCGCGGCGCCGTGAGTTTGGGGAACCCGCTGCGCGGAATCCGCTCACTGTGAGGCCATTCATAAAGGAATTTACTGCCATGCCCAGCCTGCTCATCATTGCCCACGGCAGCCGCCGCGCGGCGTCCAACGACGAAGTCCGCGCACTTGCCGATGCGGTGCGCGCACAACCCGGCCAGATCTACGACCATGTCGAGGCGGCGTTTCTGGAACTGGCTGAGCCGGCCATTCCGGACGGGCTGGCGGCGCTGGCGGAAAAAGGCGCGACCGAGATCGTCGCCTTCCCTTACTTCCTGGCAGCCGGCACCCACGTGGCACAGGACATTCCCGAGGCCATAGCCGAATTCGGCGCGCGTTACCCGCAGGTCGGCGTGCGCCTGACGCCGCATCTCGGCGCCTCGATTGCGCTGCCGGCGGCCATCCTCGACATCAGCGGCCTCGACGCGACCGGCTGATCTGCCGGCCTCAGATGTCCTGGCTCTCGGTGCTGCCGAGTTCGATATAGAACATCGGCATCGCCTCAGCCTGTTGCTGCGGGCGCGGCTGACTGCGCACCAGCGCCGCTTCCACGCGCGCCGCCTGCAGCGCCGCGCGGTCGATCACGGCGGGATACAGGCGGAAGTGTTTCTCGATCGATTCGGCCTGCTGGCAGGCGCTGGCTTCAAGCGCGCTGCGGGTGGCGGGATCGAGGTGCGGCAGCAGCAGCATCCAAGGCGCCTGCCAGGCGTGATAGTCCTGCACCAGCCGGGTGTGCGCGGCATCCATGCCGGCGGTGGCGATGAACCGTGGCGGAAAGGCGTCCGCATCCAGCACGCGGCCGTGCAGCGTCTCGCCCCCCTTCAACGTATGCAGGCCCAGTCCGGCGCCGTCGTCGGTGCGGCAAAACCACTGCGCCACGCCGCTCGCCAGTGCGTTGACATGGCGCGTCAGGTAGACGCTGGCTGGCTCGGTCAGCCCGGCAATCGCGGCACTCTGGAAATGCTCCTGGGCGGCAATGCCGGCGCGCCAGTCCAGCGGCGGCCGGGTATCGGTTTCGCTGTGGCTGCGCACGCTGTGCAGCAGCGCCAGCGGCCGGTCGTCGCGGTCGAGCAGCCAGAGCTCGAAGGCATCGCGGAATTTGAAGGGCACCTTGCGATGCACCTTGAGCAGGTGCTCGTAGGCCACAGCGCCCATGTCCTCCAGCCGCCTGAAATCGTCCGAAGGATAGAGCGGGCCACGCTTGAGCCCCTTTTCCGCCGACCAGTTGCCGTAGCGGATGTCGGAAATCTGCGCGCGCTTGCCGGCGCGCCCGAGGCCGTCGAGCAGGGCGTCGTTGGCCACATAGATGTCCCACTCGACGCCGTCGGTGGTCACCGCTTCGGCCGACTGGTAGCGAATGACGTGCACCACCCCGCGAAACGGGTTGAGCAGGCGCTGGGCATAGCACTCGATCTGCATGGGCCTATTGCGCTCCGCGCGATGAAGGCGACCGGATCATGGCTGTCTGCGATCGGGCGGATCGTCGCTGGGGGCCGGGCGCATCCAGGCAAACAGCGCCGCACGCATCGCCTCTTCCACCGACATGTCGATCGGCTGCACCCAGGCGCGCGGCACAAATAAAGTATAGCCGCCGATGTTGTACCCCATCGGCAGATAAACCGCCACGCGGTCACCCTGCAGGAAGCCGGCAGGCAGGTCCTCGACGCTTTGGCGCGTAATCAGCCCCACCAGTTCAAGATCCAGCCCGGGCAGCCTGAGAGCCACCACCATGTGCGGGACGGTCTTGTTGCGCTGGGGCGAAAAATAATCGGCAAAGCTTTTCAGCGAGGAATAAATGCTCTTGACCACCGGCAAGTTGGTGAAGGGCAGTTCGATCAGCGACAGCAACTTGCCCATGCCGCGCTGCGACATCAGCATGCCGAGCAGCACAATGCCGGTAATCCCCAGCAGCAGACCCATGCCCGGCACGTAAAGTCTGCCGATGAAGGGGCGGATCACCTGCATCGCCACCGACTCGCTCCAGACCAGAAAGACATAAAGCAGATAAACCGTCAGCCCGAGCGGCAAGGCTGTGATCAGACCGCGAAAAAAATACTGGGAAAGATTTTTGAACAATTTGAACCCCGGAAAGCATGTTGACATCGTGCCGCCTGCTATCAATAGCATAGCAGCGGCCAGTCGCTGGAATGGGGAGCGGCCCCGACACGGCCGCCGAAATATTTTGGTCCAGGGCTACAGTCCCGTCAGCCGCTGCCGATGTCTTGACTGATGGGCCCAGGTTTCTTGCGGAGGAGTGAGGCGTGCTGAATCGTTTGGTTGGAATGTTGTCAGGGAAGGACACGGCCGTCGCGCCGCCCAGGCGTGCAGCGGCGGTCGAGGTGGAAAAGCCGGCGGAAAAGGCGGCATCCAAGTCGTCTTCGGTCATGCGCCGCGAAGCCATGCTGGGCCGCGACCAGAAAGTGGCCGCTTACACCTTCATGCTGCGCCGGGTGCTCGACGAGCAGACCGACCTCAGTCTGCCCGACGTGCAACGCCTCTACGACGAGACCCTCCTCGGCAACCTGGAGCGCATGGACATCGCGCGGCTGCTGGGGCAGCGGCTTGCCTTCGTGCCGATCGCGCCGGCCACGCTGAGCCACCCGATGATCGATCACTGGCCGGCCGCCGGCACGGTGTGGATCCTCAACATCGGCCTGCAGACGCTGATCGATGAAGCCTTGCTGGCGCGCATGGCCGAGCTGAAAACGCGCGGCTTCAATTTTGCCGTGCTGGCCGAGGCCGTTGTGCATCCCGACCGGCACGGCCTGCTGCTGCACGCCGACTATGTGCTGATGGACGCCAGCAGCGAGGACATCCCGGCCATCACGGCGCAGATGGCGGCCATCTCCAAGGTGGCGGCGGGCAAGCGTTTCGTGGCGATGGACGTGCAGTCGCTCGAAGGCTTCCACATGTGCCACAAGCTCCAGTTCGCGCTGTTCATGGGGCCGTTCATCACCCGCCGCGAAAACCTCGGCAACCCGACCATGGGGCCGTCGCGCGCCAAGGTGCTGGACCTGATGAACCGGGTGCGCACCGGCGCCGAGCAGCCGGAACTGGCGGCCCAGTTCCGCCACGATCCGGTGCTGTCGGTGCGCCTGCTGCGCTACGTCAACTCGCCTGGCATGGGTCTGCTGAACAAGGTCGGCGGCATCGAGCAGGCGCTGATGGTGATGGGCCAGGACAAGCTGTATCGCTGGTTGACGCTGATCCTGTTTACTGGCGGCCAGGCCCAGGAACTCGATTCGGCAGTGCTGGAAAATGCGCTGGTGCGCGGTCGGGTGGCCGAGCAACTGGCCGGGCGTGCGCTGTTTGCCAAGGCGCGCGACGAGATTTTCGTCGCCGGCCTGTTTTCCCTGCTCGATGTGGTGATGCACTTGCCGATGGAAGACGTGCTGAAGCAGATCAGCCTGCCTGCCGAAATCACCGAAGCCATTATCGCGAACCGGGGCCCGTACGCGCCCTACCTCGCGCTGGCGATCGCCTGCGAGCGGGACGACCAGAGCAGCATCGAGACCCTGGCCCGGCAGATCGGCCGCGAAGTGGACGACATCAACAAGGTCCACATGGACGCGCTGCTGTGGGCGCAGGAACTGTCCGCAGACGTTTGAACCTAAAAACCGCAGTTGACCGCTTATAACTTCGTGGAATTCCGCATGATTACTGGGTTCGTCGCCTTCGATCAGCCTCACCATTTGGGTGAGATCGCTACGCACCCGCTGGCGCGCCCGGTCGCGCGCCTGCCTTTGTCGTTCCTCCTTGCCTGCCCCGGTAGGCCGCGTCGTCGCTTCGCGGCAGACACACGCCCAGACGCACCACCTTCGGGCGCGTCCAACTGCGGTTTCTAGGTTGAACGCATGACGCTCGCGTCGAGTACGACCGCCGCGTGGTGCGTCTATATGCTGCGCTGCGCCGACGGCACGCTTTACACCGGCATCACCACGGACATCGCGCGGCGTGTCGCCGAGCACAACGGCGAGGGCGGTCCGGGCGCGCGCTATACGCGCAGCCGGCGGCCGGTGGAACTGGTGCATGTCGAAGCCGCGGCCAGCCGCGCGGACGCCTGCCGTCGCGAAGCCGCAATCAGGCAGCTCGACCGCGCGCGCAAGCTGGCGCTGTGCGCCGCGCCCATTCCCTGACCTGACTTTTTCAGAAATCGACGCGCTGCCGCAGCTGCGACAGCACGTCGTCGACCGCGCGCTGCCCGGCCTCGATGGCGATGCTGGCGCGGTGAAACTCCATCAAGCCCACGTTTGCCAGCATCGGCGTGATCAGCACGTCCGCCGGCTCGCCCGCCAGCCGGCTGCGCGTGATCAGCACCTGCATGATATTGATGCTGGATGCCAGCACATCCAGCATCGCGGGCGGTCCGGCGTCGCCGCGATGACTGATACCGAGTTGCGACATGCCGTTCTGGATGCGTGCCATCACCGTGTCGGCCAGGGTCTCGGGCGCGGCGGGCGTGCGCGTGCGCGTGGTTTTGATCGGCCGGGGCTTCAGATGCCGGCCCAGCAGGTCGGTATTGAGGTCGACCGCGATCACGATGTCGGCCCCCATTGCACGGCACAGCGATACCGGAACCGGGTTGACCAGGCCGCCGTCGACCAGCCAGCTGCCGTCGCGCAGCACCGGCGCGAACAGCCCGGGCAGTGCGATCGACGCGTGCACCGCCTCGGTCACTGGGCCATCGCGCAGCCAGATTTCGCGGCCGCGGCGCAGGTCGGTGGCGACGGCGCCGAACGGGCGGTCGAGGTCGGCGATGTCGCGGTCGACAAAATGGCGTCGGAAAAAATCGATCAGCTTATTGCCCTTGATCAGACCGCCCCCGAGCGAAAAATCGAGGAAGCTCACCACGGTCTGCAGTTTGAGGCCGCGCACCCAGGTTTCCAGCCGGTCGAGGTCGCCGTCGACGTAGGCGGCGCCAACCAGCGCGCCGATCGAGGTACCGCAGACGAGGTCCGGTTCAATTCCCGCCCCCTCCAATGCGCGGATCACGCCGATGTGAGCCCAGCCGCGCGCGGAGCCGCCGCCGAGGGCCAGACCGATGCGGGGCGTGCTGGAGGGGCCCATGTCAGTCGGCCTCGCGTTCGATGCCGCAACACTGAACCCGCTCGGCCGCCGGCTCGCTCAGGATGGCGCCGGTGACGGCGTTGGGGCGGAACACCGTGCAGCCCTTGAGGCCGAGCGCGTGCGCCTGCCGGTAGAGGTCCGCGAAGCGTTCGAACGGCATCTCGGCGGCGACGTTGATGGTCTTTGAAATGGCGTTGTCCACATAAGGCTGCAGTGCCGCCTGCATCGCGAGATGGGCGAGCGGGTCGAGCTGGCGCGCTTCGACGAACGCGGGCGGCATCCCGGTGTTGCCTTGCGTCCGCCAGCGCTGCAAGGCGTAGTCGAGCACGGTGTGGGTGCGGTAGCTGCCGTCCTGCTGCAGCACGCGGCGTTCGGCCTCGCCGGCAAAAATCGGCTCGATGCCGCTGGAGCAGTTGTTGGCCAGGAGGCTGATGGTGCCGGCCGGCGCGATCGCCAGTAAATGACTGTTGCGGAGGCCGTGCGCGGCGATGGCCTTGCGGATGTCGTCCGGCAGCCGGCGCGCGAAGCCGCTCGCCAGAAATGCATCGCGTGCGAAAGCCGGAAAGGCGCCCTTCTCGCGCGCCAGCTCGATCGAGGCGCGGTAGGCGGCATCGCGCACCGTCTGCATCGCCTGCGCCGCACGCTGTCGCGCGGTCTCGCTGTCGTAGCGCAGGCCCAGCAGCAACAGCGCGTCGGCCAGCCCGGTGACGCCGAGACCGAGGCGCCGCTTGTGTCGCGCCTCGCGTGCCTGCGCCGGCAATGGATAGCCCGAGACGTCGATCACATCGTCCAGGAAGCGCACCGCGAGCCGCGTGGCCTCCGCCAGTGCGTCGAGATCGAGCCGGGCCGCCGGAGAAAACGGCGCGGTCACGAACGCGGTGAGGTTGAGCGAGCCGAGGTCGCAGGCGCCGTAGGGTGGCAGCGGAATCTCGCCGCAGGGGTTGGTGGCGGACAGCGTTTCCAGACTGCCCAGCGTGTTGTCGCGGTTGATGGTGTCGACGAACAGCACGCCGGGTTCGGCGGTGTCGTAGGCGGCGCGCAGGATGCGCTGCCACAGCGCGCGCGCCTTCAGCGTGCGCGTGCCGGCGAGGCCGGGAAAGGTCAGTGTCCAGTCGCCGTCGTCCGCCACCGCCGCCATGAAGGCGTCGGTCACCAGCACCGACACGTTGAAATGCCGCAGCACCGCGGGATCGTGCTTGGCGTCGACGAAAGTCTCGATGTCGGGATGGTCGCAGCGCAGCGTTGCCATCATTGCGCCGCGCCGCGCGCCGGTCGACAGCATGGTTGCGCACATCGCGTCCCAGATGTGCATGAAGGACACCGGTCCCGAGGCGATGGTGCCGGTGGCGGCCGCCACCATGCCGGCCGGGCGCAGGGTGGAAAAATCGTAGCCGACGCCGCCGCCCTGCTGCATGGTGAGCGCGCCTTCCTTCAGCGCCTCGAAAATGTGTTCGAGGTCGTCGGCGATTTCGCCCATCACGAAGCAGTTGAACAGCGTGACATGGCGGCCGCTGCCGGCACCGGCGAGAATGCGGCCGGCGGGCAGGAAACGGAAACCGTCCAGCAGCGCGTGGAAGCGCTCGGCCCAGACCCCGGCCGTATCGCCTTCGGCCTGCGCGATCGCCTGCGCCACCCGCTGCCAGCTGGCGCGGATGCCGGCCTCGCCGGCGGCGCGGTAGCGTGTCTCCCAGATCAAACGGGAGATCTCCATGCCGAAAGGGTCGTTCGTCTTCATAGGGGTGCGATGGAACGCGGCGTTTGAGGCATTATCTGTCCAGCTTCGACTCTGAGCATAGCCGTTTTGCCTTTTTCCATGATGGATGCGTCCCACCCCTATTCCGCGCTGACCCCCGACTGCGCGCTCGACGCGCTCGACAGCACCGGCCTCAGGGCCGACGGCCGCCTGCTGGCGCTGAACAGCTACGAGAACCGCGTCTACCAGATGGGGCTGGAGGAGGCCGCGCCGGACGCTCCCTCTGCGGGCGGTCCGGGCGCCGCGCCGGTGGTGGTCAAGTTCTATCGCCCCGAACGCTGGACCGATGCCGCCATCCTGGAGGAGCACGCGTACACGATCGAGCTGGCCGCGCGCGAGATCCCGGTGGTTGCGCCGCTGGTCCTGAACGGCGCCACGCTGCACGTCCACGCCGGCTTTCGCTTCGCGGTGTACCCCAAGCAGGGCGGACGGATGCCCGAATTCGACCGCGCCGACACGCTGCAGTGGATGGGGCGCTTTCTCGGCCGCATTCACGCCGTTGGCGCGCAGGCCAAGTTTGCGCAGCGGCCGGCGCTCACCCTCGAAACCTTCGGCACGGCGTCGCGCGATTTCCTGCGCGACGGCAACTGGCTGCCGTCCGATCTGGTCGCGGCCTGGGACAGCGTGGTCGAGCATGCGCTGGCGAGCGTGGCGATCTGCTACGCGCGCGCCGGTGCCGTGCAGGCCATCCGCCTGCACGGCGACTGCCACGCCGGCAACGTGCTGTGGACCGAATCGGGGCCCCATTTCGTCGACTTCGACGACAGCCGCATGGGGCCGGCGGTGCAGGACCTGTGGATGCTGCTGTCGGGCGAGCGCGACGAGCAGCAGGCGCAGATCAACGAGATCCTCAAAGGCTATGAAGACTTCATGGACTTCGACCCGCGCGAACTGCATCTGGTCGAGGCGCTCAGAACCCTGAGGCTGATCCACTATGCAGCCTGGCTCGCTCGCCGCTGGGACGACCCGGCCTTTCCCGCTGCGTTTCCGTGGTTCAATACCCAACTGTACTGGCAGGCGCGCATCCTCGAATTGCGCGAGCAGATCGCGCTGATGGACGAGCCGCCACTGGTGGCATGAAAGCGTGTCCCCGCAGGACACGACAATGCCGGTGGAAAATCTACACTGAGTGCATGCGCGCGGACGTTCACACGCGAAAGCCCCCTTTCGTGCATGTTCGCGCTTGTCATGGAAAAAATGAGATCGATACACAATGTGCGGCATCGCAGGTGAATTCCGGTTTGACTACAAGACGCCCGAGCCCGACGTCATGGCGCGCATGCTGGCGAAGTTGGCGCGGCGCGGACCGGACGCCGAGGGCCAGCACGCCGACGGCGCAGTGCGACTGGGCCACCGCCGGCTGGCGATCATCGACCTGTCGGCGCGCTCGCAGCAGCCGATGGTGGATGCGGCGAGCGGCACCGCGCTGGTGTTCAACGGCACCATCTACAACTATCCCGAACTGCGCGCCGAGCTGATCGCGCTCGGCCACGTTTTCCATTCGGACGGCGACACCGAGGTTATCCTGCGCGCGTACCTGCAATGGGGCGAGGCCTGCGTCGAGCGCCTGCACGGCATGTTCGCGTTCGCCGTCTGGAACCGCGACACCCTGTTCCTGGCGCGCGACCGCCTCGGCATCAAGCCGCTGTACTACAGCGAAACGCTCGGCTGTTTCCGCTTCGCCTCGACACCGCAGGCGCTGATTGCCGCAGGTGGCGTCGACACCTGCATCGACGCGGTCGCGCTGCACCACCTGTTCACCCTGCATGCGGTGGTGCCGGCGCCGCGCACGATCTTCAACGGCATCCGCAAGCTCGCGCCCGGCACCACGCTGACGGTGAATACGCGCGGCGAGCTCCTTCACCGCAAGTACTGGTCGTTGAGGGCGCAACGCCCTGCAATGCCGTGGAACGACGCCGAGTGGACCGAGGCGATCCACGAAGGCCTCAGACAGGCGGTCAAAAAGCGCATCGAGATCGCCGATGTCAAGGTCGGCGTGCTGCTCTCGGGGGGGCTCGATTCGAGCCTGCTGGTGGCCTTGCTGGCCGAGCAGGGAGTGCCCGACCTGATGACCTTCTCGGTCGGCTTCGAGGACCAGCCGGAAGAGCGCGGCAACGAGTTCGAATACTCCGA
>DAHWJK010000324.1:0-18736 GCA_027344185.1 Thiobacillus sp. | reverse complement strand
GCTGGTGTAGAGGTCGTCGTAGCGCCCGTCCGGCGAAAGAAAGGCGAGCACCTGCAGGAAGGCCGACGAGCCTTTTTCCACGTTCACGCCCTGCCGCCGCACTTCTTCCGGCAGGCGGGCCTCGGCCTGCTTCACCCGGTTATTGACGTTGAGCGCGGCCTTGTCGACGTCCGCGCCGATCTCGAAGGTGACCTGGATTTCGAGCACGCCGTTCGACGCCGACGTCGACGACATGTACATCATGTCCTCGATGCCATTGATCGCATTTTCCAGCGGCGCGGCCACGGTCTGCTCGAGCACGCCGGCCGATGCGCCCGGATAGATCGCGCGCACGGTGACGACCGGCGGCGCGATCTCCGGATACTGCGCGATCGGCAGCACGCGCATCGCCAACAGGCCCGCCAGCACGACGAGAATCGAAAGGACAGTGGAAAAGATCGGCCGGTCGATGAAGAAGCGCGAGAACATGGCGGCACCTTATGGCTTGGCGGCGGCGGCGGAGGGTGCGGCGGCGGCCGGCGGCGTGCCCCCCTTGCCAGCCTCGCTGGCCGAGACCGGCATGCCGGGGGAAAAGATCCGCGCCATGCCGTCGACGATCACGCGGTCGCCGGCCGCAAGCCCGCTTTCGACCACCCAGCGCCCCTTGGCGTCCTTGCCCGCGTCGCCGGCGCCGACCCAGGCGCCGACGACGACCGGACGCGGCAGGGCAACGGTCATGCCGTTCTCGCCCGGCGCCGCCACGTAGACGAACTTGCCGCTGGGGCCGTCCTGCACCGCGACCTGCGGCACCGCAATGGCGTCGGGCAACGTGCCGCCTTCGACGACGACGCGGACGAACTGGCCGGGCTTGAGCCGGCCGTCGGCGTTGGCGAACTCCGCGCGCAGATCGAACGCGCCGGTCTCAGGATTGGCCTTGTAATCGCTGAAATTCAGCGTGCCGGTGGTGTCGAGCCGGGTACCGTCGGCAAGCACCAGGCCGATTTTCTGCTGGCCGGTTTGCAGCTCGCCGGCGCTGATCTGTTTTTCCAGCGCCAGGCGCGCGTCTTCGCCGATCGAAAACCGCGCGTAGATGGGGGTGATCTGCGCGAGCGTCGCGAGCGCCGGCCCGCTCGGGCTGGCCAGCGCGCCTTCCACCAGCAGGGCGCGTCCCATCACGCCGGAAATCGGCGCGCGGATGGACGCATAGCTGCGGCTGATGCGGGCGTCGGCCAGCCGCGCCTCGGCCGCCGACACTTCGGCCTTCATCACGCCCTGCGCCGCTTCGGTGGCGTCGAGTGCGCGCCGGCTGACGAAACCCTGCGCCGCCAGCGTCTGGTTGCGCGCGTGCTCGACCTGCGCTTCCTTCAACAATGCGCGCCGGTTGGCCACCTCGGCCTGGGCGGCGCGCATCTGGGCGTCGAGGCTGGCTCCGTCCAGCGTGAAGAGCAATGCGCCGGCCTTGATCGGCGCCCCTTCCTCGAAGTGCCGGCGCTCGATCAGCGCGGTGACGCGCGGGCGGATTTCGACTTCGCGCGAGGCTTCGAGCCGGCCGACGTACTCGAAGCTGATCGGCACGTTCGCCGGCGTCGCCACCTCGACCGTGACCGCGGCCGGGGGCGGCGCGCCGGCGCCGGCGGGCGGTGCGCCATCGGGCTTGCCACACGCGGCAAGCAAGGCGACCAGACTGAGGGCAAGCAAAGCGGCTAGGCGATTCATGGCGCGGCCTCGGGTGATGGGCGGAATCGGCCGATATTAATCGCATACATGCATGAATGTAAATTGATCTACGCAGGTTTTTTGGGGACAATCCCCGCATGGTCAAGAAAACCCGTGAAGACGCCCTCGCCACCCGCGAAGCCCTGCTGGCCGCCGCCTTGCAGGTCTTCCGCGAGCGCGGCGTGGCCCATACCCGGCTGGCGGACGTGGCGGAGCGCGCCGGCGTGACGCGCGGCGCGATTTACTGGCATTTCAAGGACAAGGCGCAGTTGTTCGCGGCGGTGTGCGATCGCGGCACCCTGCCGGTGGAGGCGCTGCTCGCCGAGGCCAGCCAGAGCGCGCAACCCGATCCGCTCGCCACGGTGCGCCGGCTGGCGCAAATGGCACTTACCCATCTGGCGGGCTGTGCCGACACCCAGGCGATGTTCGACGTGATCTTCCACAAATGCGAATTCACCGAGGAACTCGCGCCGGTGGTCGCCAAGAACGACGCCGACCGCGCCGCGTGCCTGTCGCGGGTGCAGGCGCTGTTCGACCAGGCCGTCGCCATTGGCCAGATGCCGGCGCACACCGATACCTTCCTCGCCACGCAGGGCCTGCACGCCTACATGGTGGGCCTGATGCACGAATGGGTCCTCAATCCCGGCAGCTATGACCTTGCCACCTGCGCGGAACCGCTGCTCGACTGCTATCTCAGCGGTCTTGCGGTGCGTCCGCCAGTGTGCCGGCCGCCGACCTGAACAGCGCCAGCGCCTGCACGCGCTGGACCGCATGGTCGACGAGCGGCGCCGGGTAATCGCGCCCGATCGCCACGCCGCAGCGCGACTGCTCGGCAGCGGGCATGGTCCATGGCGCGTGAATATAGCGGTCCGCCACGCCGGCAAGCTCGGGCAGGTAGCGGCGAATGTAGCGGCCCGCTGCATCGAAGCGCCCGGACTGGGTGACCGGATTGAATATCCGAAACCACGGCTGGGCGTCGCAGCCGACCGAGGCGGCCCATTGCCAGCCGCCGCTGTTGGCGGCCAGGTCGAAATCGATCAGCCTGTCGCCGAAATAGCGCTCGCCGCGTCGCCAGTCGACCAGCAGGTCCTTGGTCAGGAACGACGCGGCCACCATGCGCAGGCGGTTGTGCATGTAGCCGGTCTGGTTCAGCTGGCGCATCGCGGCGTCGACCAGCGGGTAGCCGGTACGCGCCTCGCACCAGGCCTCGAAATGGCCCGGGGGATCCGGCCAGGGCAAGGCATCGTACTGCCGCTTGAACGCATGGCCGGCGGCGACGTCGGGGCGATGCCACAACACCTGATGATAGAAATCGCGCCAGATCAGTTCGGTGAGCCAGGTTTGCGCCCCACGCCCGCCCTGTTGCCAGGCCGCAGCGGCCAGTTGGCGGATCGACACGGTGCCGAAGCGCAGGTGCACCGACAGGTAGGACGGCCCCTTGATGGCGGGAAAATCGCGGGCCTCCTGATAGCGGTCGATGCGGTCGAGAAAATCGTCGAACAGCTGCGCCCCGCCCGCCATGCCGGTGGGCAGCTTCAATGCGCGCAGGTTGGTCGGCGCAAAGCCCATGTCCTCCAGACTGGGGAGAGGCGTCGAGTGCGGCATCAGACGGTCGGTCTCCCCGACCGGCCAGCCCCGCAGGCAGGACGGTGTCAGCGCCTTCAGCCAGGCGTTTTTGTAGGGCGTGAAGACGCTGAACGGTGTGCCGGCGCCGGTCAACACCTCGTCGCGTTCGAAAATCACCGTGTCCTTGTAATGGTGGGCCGCCACCCTGCGCGACGCCAGCGCGGCCTCGACGTCGGCATCGCGCGCCCGCGCAGCGGGGTCGTCGTCGTGGTTGTAGAACAGCGCATCGACCTCGAGCTCCGCCGCCAGCCGCACGATTTCCGCGCGCGCGACGCCATGGCGCACGACCAGGCCGCCGCCCTTCGCCGCCAGCGCCTGTTGGAGCTCGGCCACGCTGGCATGGATGAATTCGACCCGGCGGTCGGCCGGCTGGGGGAGCCGATCGAGAATTTCGCTGTCGAAGATAAAAGCGCACACCACCTGCCGGGCCTGCTTCAGCGCGTGGTGGAGCGCCGCATGGTCGAAATCGCGCAGGTCGCGGCGAAACCAGACAAGCGCACGGGCATATTCAGGCATGGCGATTCTGGTCGATATAACAAACAGGGGGTGACACAAAAAGGGTTCTGGCTCGATTTGAGGCAGATTACAATGGGAAGGCAATCATGGATACCGTCAACCTCACGCACAATTTTCTGATCGCCATGCCCGGCATGGTGGATCCGAATTTCAACGGCACGCTGACCTACATCTGCGACCACAGCGAGCAGGGCGCGCTCGGCGTGGTGGTCAACCGGCCGATCGACCTCGATCTGTCGACGCTGTTCGAGCAGATCGGACTTTCGCTGCCGGCGCCCCTGCACGACAAGATCGTCTACTTCGGCGGCCCGGTGCAGACCGAGCGCGGCTTCGTGCTGCACACGCCGCAAACCTTCAGCTCGACGCTGACCGTCAACGACGCGGTCTGTCTGACCACGTCGAAAGACATCCTCGAAGCAGTGAGCCAGGGCGCCGGGCCGGAAAAGTTCATGGTGTCGCTCGGCTACGCGGGCTGGGCAGCCGGTCAGCTGGAAGAAGAAATCAAGCAGAACGCCTGGCTGTCGGTGGCGGCCAGCCCTCAGGTGATTTTCGATCTGGCGCCCGAAGAACGTCTGCCGGCGGCGATGAAGCTGCTCGGCATCGACTTCGCCAGCCTGTCCGACGAAGCCGGGCACGCTTGAGCTTCGTCGACACCCACGGCACGGTGCTGGCCTTCGATCTGGGGCTCAAGCGCACCGGCGTGGCCTCGGGCGAACTGTCGATCGGCGTCGCCCATCCGCTCACCGTCATCCCGGCCGCGTCCACCGAGGCGCGGCTCGACGCCATCGCCAAACTGATCGCCGAATGGCAACCGGTGCTGCTGGTGCTGGGCCTGCCCACCCACGCCGACGGCAGCGAGCATGAAATGACACGGGTGGCCAAAAACTTCGCGCGCAAATTAGAATCGCACTTCAAGCTGCCGGTGTTTCTGGTGGACGAGCGTCACACCAGCACCGCAGCTGAATCCGCACTGCACGAGCGCGGCATCCACGGCAAGAAGAACAAGGCGCTGGCCGACGCCGTCGCCGCCCAACTGATACTGCAAGGATTTCTCGATGCCCGCCTCATTGCCTGACGTCGACCCGCTGATTGCACGAATGGCCGATGCCATCGCGCCGGTCCTCACGCCGGAGACCGTGATCGTCGGCATCCACACCGGGGGCGTCTGGGTGGCCGAACGCCTGCATGCGCTGCTCGGCTGCAAGCAGCCACTCGGCATGCTCGACATTTCCTTCTACCGCGACGATTTCTCGCGCATCGGCCTGCATCCGCAAGTGAAGCCGTCCAACCTGCCGTTCGACCTCGAAGACCGCGACATCGTGCTGGTCGACGACGTGCTCCACAGCGGACGCACGGTGCGCGCCGCGATGAACGAACTGTTCGACTACGGCCGCCCGGCCTCGATCCGGCTGGCAGTGCTGGTCGACCGCGGCAACCACGAGCTGCCGATCCGCCCCGATTTCACCGGACTCACGCTCGACGTGCCGCCCCATCAGAACATCAATCTGTCGCGCCTCGACGACGGCCACCTCACCCTCAGCCTCGCATGAACCTACAACTCACTGAAGACGGCAGGCTGCGCCACCTGCTCACCCTGGATGGCCTGCCGCGCGCGATCCTGACGCAAATCCTCGATACCGCCGAATCCTTCATGGACGTCGGCGAGCGCGAAGTAAAAAAGGTCCCACTGCTGCGCGGAAAATCGATTTTCAACCTCTTCTTCGAACCGTCGACGCGCACCCGCACCACGTTCGAGATCGCCGCCAAGCGGCTGTCCGCCGACGTCGTCAACCTCAACATCGCCACCTCCAGCCAGACCAAGGGCGAGGCGATCCTCGACACCGTCGACAACCTCGCCGCGATGCACGCCGACATGTTCATCGTGCGCCACGGGCAGTCGGGGGCGGCACATTTCATCGCGCGCCACGTCGCGCCGCATATTTCTGTGATCAACGCCGGCGATGGCCGCCACGCCCATCCGACCCAGGGCCTGCTGGACATGTTCACCATCCGCCGCTTCAAGGGCGAATTTCACAACCTGACGGTGGCCATCGTCGGCGACGTGCTGCACTCGCGGGTGGCGCGATCGCAGATCCACGCGCTGACCACGCTCGGGGTGCCGGAAGTGCGCGTGATCGGCCCGAAGACGCTGCTTCCCACCGGGGTCGAGCAGATGGGGGTCAAGGTGTTCTATGACATGGAAACCGGCCTGCGTGGGTGCGACGTCGTCATCATGCTGCGCCTGCAGAACGAACGCATGAAGGGCGCGCTGCTGCCCAGCGCACAGGAATATTTCAAGTTCTTCGGCCTGACGCCGGAGAAGCTCGCGCTCGCCAGACCGGATGCCATCGTGATGCATCCCGGCCCGATGAACCGCGGCGTGGAAATCGCATCCGAAGTAGCCGACGGCCCGCAGTCGGTGATCCTGCCGCAGGTGACCTATGGCATCGCGGTGCGGATGGCGGTGATGGCCATGCTGGCCGGCGGGGCGACAGCATGACCCATCTGACGAGGGGCCCGCGGAGCGGGCTGGGCAGCAAGGCGAATGCTGTCCAGCACCGACGTGAGCGATTCAGCACCCGCGACCACCTGACCGAGGCGTCTGCATGAAAATCCATATCAAGAACGGGCGCGTGGTCGACCCGATGAGCGCGCGCGACGAGGTCGCCGACATTTATATCGCCGCAGGCAAGATCGTCGGCAACGGCCACGCCCCGGCCGATTTTCACGCCAACCGCACGCTCGACGCGAGCGGGCTGGTCGTCTGCCCCGGCCTGGTGGACCTGTCGGTGCGGCTGCGCGAGCCGGGTTTCGAATACCGCGCGACGCTGGAATCGGAAATGCTCGCCGCCGCCGCCGGCGGCGTCACTTCGCTGGCCTGTCCGCCCGACACCGACCCGCCGCTGGATGAGCCAGGGCTGGTGGAAATGCTGAAATTCCGCGCCCGCAATCTACCGGGACCGCGCGTCTACCCGATCGGCGCGATGACGCAAAAACTCGACGGTCTGATGCTGACCGAAATGGCCGAGCTGACCGAGGCCGGCTGCCGCGCCTTCACCCAGGCCGATGCGCCGATGACCGACACCCAGGTGCTGCTGCGCGCGATGGAATACGCCGCCACCTTCGATTTCAGCCTGTGGCTGCGGGCGCAGGATGTCTCGCTGGCGCGCGGCGGCATTGCGCACGATGGCGCCGTCGCGACGCGGCTGGGCCTGCCCGGCATTCCGTCGCTGGCCGAGACGGTGGCGCTGGCGACGATCCTGCAACTGGCACGCCAGACCGGTGCGCGCGTGCACATTGCGCGGCTGTCGACCCGCGACGGCATTGCGATGGTGCGCGCGGCCAAAGCGCAGGGGCTTGCCATCACCTGCGATGTCGCCAGCACCCACGTCCACCTGTCGGAAAACGATCTCGTCAGCTTCGATTCGCATCTGCATCTGGTGCCGCCGCTCAGGAGCCTGCGCGACCGCGATGCCATCCGCGAGGCGCTGCGCGACGGCTCCATCGATGCCCTGTGCTCGGACCACACCCCGGTCGACGAAGACCAGAAGCAGGTACCGTTCGGCGAATCGGCGCCGGGCGCTTCCGGCGTCGAACTGCTGCTGCCGCTGACGCTGAAATGGGCGCGCGAGATGGGCGTGCCGCTGCTGCAGGCGATCGACCTGATCACCTGGAAGCCGGCACAGATTCTCGGGGTGCCGGGCGGCACCTTGCAGGTGGGCAGCTGCGCCGATATCTGTATTTTCGATGAAGCCGCGGAATGGGTCGCCACCCAGAAAACGCTGGCAAGCCAGGGCGACAACACGCCGTTCCTCAACCATTCGATGCAGGGCCGCGTGCGCTATACCGTGATCGACGGCCATATCGACTTCGAAGCGCCGCGTTGAACGGCCTGTCGCACCGGGCGGCCAGGCGGTTCGCGATGCCGCGCGTTTCTCCCTTCGTCCTGTTCACCAGTCTGCTTGCCGGGGCGACCGCGGTCGCCGGCTTCGCGCCGCTCGATGTCTGGCCGCTGCCGTTCGTCAGCCTGGCGGTGCTGTTCGGCCTGCTGTTGCGCACCCCATCGATGCGTGCCGGCTTCCTTGTCGGCCTGGCGTGGGGGCTGGGCTGCTTCATCGCGGGGGTGAGCTGGGTCTTCGTCAGCCTGTCGGTCTACGGCGGCATGGCGACCTGGCTGGCGGCGCTGGCGACCTTTCTGTTCTGCGCCGTGCTGGCGCTCTTCCCCGCGCTGGTCGGTGCGTTGCAGGCGCGCTGGCCGCTGGCGCCGACGCCGCGTCTGCTGCTGCTGATGCCGCTTCTTTGGGGCATGACGGAATGGGTGCGCGGCTGGCTGTTCACCGGTTTTCCGTGGCTGGTGGCCGGGTATTCGCAGGTGCCCGCCAGTCCGCTGGCGGGCTATGCGCCGCTGGTCGGGGTCTATGGCGTCTCCTACCTGCTGGCGCTGATCGCGGCGCTGGCCGCGTGGATCGTGCTGACACGCGGGATGGTGGTGCGACGCCTGTGGGCCGCTGCCGCCATCGTGGCGCTCGGCGTCGGCGGCCAGGCGCTGCGCGGCATCGACTGGACCACGCCGGACGGCGCGCCGACCACGGTCGCGCTGCTGCAGGGCAACATTCCGCAGGACCTGAAATGGCAGCCCGAGGTCGCGCTGTCGACGCTGGAAAGCTACGCGCGCATGGCCGCCGCCTCGCCCGCGCAGCTGATCGTGCTGCCGGAAACCGCGCTGCCGCTGTTTGAATCGAACCTGCCCGACGTTTACCGCGAGGGCCTCGCGGCGCTGGGCCGGAAAAACGGCGGCGACGTGCTGACGGGGCTGCCGACCGGTTCGCCCCAGGGCGACTACTACAACAGCGTGATCAGCCTTGGCAGCGCACCCAGCCAGCGTTATCACAAGGTGCATCTGGTGCCCTTCGGCGAATACATTCCGCTGAAAGCGGTGTGGGGCTGGGTGATCGAGGTGCTGCACATCCCGCTGTCGGATTTCGCGCGCGGCGCTGCCGACCAGCGCCCGCTTGCGATCGGCGGCCAGCGTGTGGCGGCCAACATCTGCTACGAGGATGCGTTCGGGGAGGAGGTCATCCGCCAGCTCCCCGAAGCGAGCGTGCTGGTCAACGTCAGCAACCTGGCCTGGTTCGGCGACTCGTTCGCGCCTTGGCAGCATGCGCAGATGTCGCAGATGCGTGCGCTGGAAACCGGACGCATGATGCTGCGCTCGACCAATACCGGCGTCACCGCGATCATCGATGCCAAGGGCCGCATGCTGGCGAGCCTCGCGCCCTTCACCGCCGGCAGCCTGTCCGGCGACATTCAGGGCTACGCGGGCAGCACGCCGTATGTGCGATGGGGCAACGCGCCGATCCTGGCGCTGTGGGGGATACTGGGACTTGGACTGGGAATTGCCGCGCTCAGGCGGCCTTGACCCGGGTGGCGTTGCGGCCGCCGCGCTTGGCTTCCAGCAGGGCAGCGTCTGCACGCGCCAGCGCTTCGTTTTCTTCCTTGTCTTCGCGGCTGTATTCGGACAGGCCGCCGCTCCACGACAACTTCTGCGTCACGCCTGGGATAAGCTCGACGCTTTCCGGCATCTTCGCGCGCAGGCGCTCGGCCAGCTCCTGGGCACGGTCGAGCGGGGTGAACGGAAACAGGACGCAGAATTCGTCGCCGCCCAGGCGGGCGATGAAGTCGCTGTTGCGCAGGCAGCTCTTCAGCGCGTCGCCGAACTTGATGATGAGCTGATCGCCCGCCTCGTGGCCAAAGGTGTCGTTGACCTGCTTGAAGTTGTCGATGTCCATGATCAGCAGACTGTGCGCCCAGCCGTCTTTCAGGCTGGCGAACAGTTCCTTCTGCTTTTCGTCGAAGCTGCGCCGGTTGTTGACCTTGGACAGGTGATCGAGCCGCGCCTGCGAAGTCGCTTCCTTCTGCCGTCCCAGCATCACCTTGCCGAGCTTCAGCATGGTCTCCAGCGGGACCTGGAATTCCACCAGGCTGACGGGATAATCGCTGCGCAGGCGCTGCTGGCGCAGATCGTTGGTGAGTTTCACCATGGTGCGGAGGTTGTCGATCACCCGGTTGCGTACGGACAGCGTGGTGCCCATCACCAGAATCGCGATCACCAGGCTCGCGACCAGCCAGCCCAGCACATACGGCGCCACGTTCTCGGCCACTGGCGTCACCGGCCGCCACACGGCAATCCGCCACGGCGTACCGGCCAGCGCGATCAGGGCGGGTTCGCCCTGGCGCTTGATCGCCTGGTTGCCGCGCCGCATCAACACCATGAAGGCCTCGTCCGGCTGGCTTTGCTGCAGCTCGGCATAGGCGGCCGCATCCGGCAGCGGCAACGTATCGAACAGCGCCTGCAGCTGCGGCACGCTCTGCTCGACGATGACGAAGCCGAGCCGCTCGCCGCTGCTGTTCGTCACCGGATGCGACAGCGCGAGATTGAAGGTGGCGGTGGCGGTCGCGCCCGCGGTATCGCCGTCGGCACCCGTCAGCAACCGTCGCGTATCGCCCGGCAGGAAACCGGGCAGCAGCTGGCGCTGGCCGGCGCTGACGAACAGCACGGTGGCATCCTGATTGAGCGCATGGAGGTTGGCGGCCTGCGCCTGGCAAACGTCCGGCACGGTGGTGGCAAAGCAGGCCAGCGTCTGCGGATGCGCGGCGATCTGCGCCGCGCTGCGCTGCATGGCGTCGGCCATGAATTCAATCTGGGTCGCCATCACCGGCTTGTCGAATTCTTCCGCCACCGGTTGCGCCTGCGGCCGCGACAGGTACAGCGCGGACGTGACAAGCCCGGCCAGCAGCACCAGGGCTGCGGCCAGGATCAGGCCAGATCGCACGATGGAAATGTGGGGCATGACGTATGCGCCAACCGGCACCAACACCTCTTATGTTTGTAGTTGTCTCCGCAATGGCGGCCGCTTGTGTTCCGGAGCGGCCGCCGCTATCAGGGCAGTTAACAGCAAGATCCATGCCCCAACAATCCGTGTGCTTCCTGCCGTCCTGCCGGACGCCGCCTTCTTTCAGGGTGTAAAGAAATCCGACATTACTGTCGGCCCGTGCTGCCGAATCCGCCTTCGCCGCGCTGGCTGCTTTTGAAGTCCTCCACCACATTGAACTCGGCCTGCACCACCGGCACGATGACCAGCTGCGCAAGCCGCTCCATCGGCGTCAGTTCGAACGCCTGTTGTCCACGGTTCCAGGCGGAGACCATCAACTGGCCCTGATAATCCGAGTCGATCAGCCCGACCAGATTGCCCAGCACGATGCCGTGCTTGTGACCGAGACCCGAACGCGGCAGGATCAGCGCTGCGTAGCCGGGGTCGGCCAGGTGGATGGCCATGCCAGTCGGGATCAGTCGGGTTTCGCCGGGGTCCAGTACAATTGGACCATCGATACAGGCACGAAGATCGAGCCCGGCGGCGCCCGGAGTGGCGTAATGCGGCAGCTGGTCGCGCAGGCGGGTGTCGAGAATCTTCACATCCATCTTCATAGTCGTCGGGATTTCGTCAGTCGAGCAGGAGGCCCAGGTGGCGGATCAGCTGTCGCGCCTGGGTGGATTTATCGGCCCGCGGCAGCGGATGCGCACCCCGGTGGTCGAACAGCACCAGTTCGGCCGTGTCCTGGCCGAGCGTGTCCTGCGCCAGGTTGCCGACCAGCAGCGGCAATTTTTTCTTCAGACGCTTGGCTTCGGCATGCTCGGCCAGACGCTCGGTCTCGGCGGCGAAGCCCACGCAGAACGGCGCATCGGGCAAGGCGGCGACCTCGGCCAAGATGTCGGGGTTGGGAACCAGGTTCAGCAACAGGCCGGCATCGCTTTTCTTGATTTTCTGCGTCGCCGCGCGATCCACCCGGTAATCGGCCACCGCCGCCACCGCGATAAATACATCGCACGGCAGTTCGCGCAATACCGCGTCGCGCATTTCTAGGGCACTTTGCACATCGATGCGGCGCACCCCGGCTGGCGCGGCGAGACAGGTCGGCCCCGACACCAGGCACACTTCGGCGCCCGCATCCGCTGCCGCCCGCGCCAGCGCATAGCCCATTTTGCCGGAGCTGCGGTTGGTCAGCCCGCGCACCGGGTCGATCGCCTCGAAGGTGGGACCGGCGCTGATCAAGACCCGTCTGCCCGCAAGCGGACCGGCACCCAGCATGCCGGGCAGCGCGACCAGGATCTCGGCCGGCTCCAGCATACGTCCGAGGCCGGTTTCGCCGCAGGCCTGCTCGCCCACGGCCGGCCCCAGCACGGTGACGCCGTCCGCATGCAGCTGCGCCAGATTGCGTTGGGTCGGCGCGGCCGCCCACATTTCGCGGTTCATCGCGGGCGCGACGGCCAGTTTGCAGGTGCGGGCAAGACTCAGGGTCGACAGCAGATCGTCGGCACGGCCATGGACGAGCCTCGCCAGAAAGTCGGCCGAGGCCGGCGCCACCAGCAGCAGATCGGCCTCGCGCGACAGGTGGATATGTTCCATGCCGTCACCGCGGGCGGCCTCCCACAGCGAGACCAGCACCGGCTTGCTGGACAGCGCCTGGAAGGTGAGCGGGGCGACGAATTGCTGCGCGGCGGCGGTCATCACCACCTGCACGTCGGCGCCGGCCTTGACCAGCAGACGACACAGCTCCGCCGCCTTGTAGGCTGCGATGCCGCCGGTCACGCCCAAGAGGATTTTTTTGCCTGGCAGTGCCACAGTCTCGATTCCCGGCCCGGATTCTATGAAAATGACACATTCTACGGGAGGGGGGCAGCGATGGCGATCCGCGACTGGCCGGAGGACGCGCGTCCGCGCGAGAAGCTGTTGAAGCAGGGCGCGGGCGCACTGACCGACGCCGAGCTGGTCGCGGTATTTTTGCGCACCGGCGTGGTCGGCAAAAGCGCGGTCGATCTCGGGCGCGAACTGATCGCGCGCTTCGGCGGGCTGGGCGGCCTGTGCCGCGCCGACCGGAAAACCGCCTGTGAGGCGCCCGGGGTCGGCGAGGCCAAATACGCACTGCTGCAGGCGGTGATGGAAATGGCGCGCCGCACGCTGGCCGAGGACATGCAGGCGGGCGACGCGCTGACCTCGCCCGCCGCCGTGCGCGACTACCTGCGGCTGGTGCTGCGCGGCAAGGAATACGAGGTGTTCTGCTGCGTGTTTCTGGATGCCCAGAACCGGGTGATTGCGGTGGAGGAGCTGTTTCGCGGCACCTTGACGCAAACCAGCGTCTACCCGCGCGAAATCATCCGCCGCGCGCTGGCGCACAACGCCGCCGCGCTGATCCTCGCGCACAACCACCCGAGCGGGGTGGCCGAACCCAGCCAGGCCGACCGCATGCTCACCCGGCAGCTGGCGGATGCGCTGGCGCTGGTGGACATCCGCGTGCTCGACCACTTCATCGTGGCGGGCGCGTCCTCGCTGTCTTTCATGGAGTCCGGCCAACTCTGAGCGCTCGCCCCACTTGCCTCGCGCTTGCAAGCTGTGATATAAATCGCGGCTCTCGGGTTGGCGCTTATTGTTGACCCCGCCCGTTCACCGGATTTGTAACCCTTAAATTTTTGGAGCAGCGTCATGGCTCGCGTATGTATCGTAACGGGCAAGAAGCCCATGGTCGGAAACAACGTTTCCCACGCCAACAATAGAACCAAGCGTCGTTTCCTGCCCAACCTGCAATATCGCCGGTTCTGGGTGGAGAGCGAAAACCGCTGGGTGCGTATGCGTTTGTCCAACGCCGCCCTGCGCACGATCGACAAGAACGGCATCGACGCCGTGCTGGCCGATCTGCGCGCCCGTGGCGAAGCCATTTAATCTAGCGAAGCGATTTAAGGAACTGAATCATGGCTAAAGGCGGACGCGAAAAGATCAAGCTGGAGTCCACTGCGGGCACCGGTCACTTCTACACCACCACCAAGAACAAGAAAACCATGCCGGAGAAAATGGAGATCAGCAAGTTCGATCCCAAGGCTCGCAAGCATGTGATGTACAAGGAAACCAAGCTGAAGTAATCCAGCCTGGCTGTCCAATAAAAAACCCGCCAACCGGCGGGTTTTTTGTTTTTTATGCGTGCAGTACCGGGGACCGCAGCCCCCTTACGATCAGGCGTAGCTGCGAAGGCGCACCGAGAACTGCTGCAGCGACTGGATGCCGCTCTCTTCGGCGCGCTTGCACCAGGCCTGCAACTGCTCGAGCAACTGCTCGCGGCTGGCTGAGGAACGGCCCCAGATGGCAGCCAGCTCCTGACGCATGCGGTACACGGTTTGCAGCCGCTCGCTCTTGCCCAGCAAAGTGTCGAGCTCGGCCTTGTCGGCTGCCGCGAGTTCGGCGGGCTCCTTGTGCAGCCAGCGGCGGAAGCTGTCGAAATTCCAGTTCTGCGGCAGATTGGTGCCGGCCTTCAGCTTGGCGATCTCGGCCATGCTGTCTGCTCGCACGCTCTTCACGAAGCGCGTCATCACATCGTAGCGGTGGGTGATCACGGCCTGCAGGGTATCGAGGTCGCACAGCGGCTTGGCCGGCTGCCATTTCACCGTAGGCGCGACCTTGCGGACGGTCGCCAGGCCGACGTAAGTCATCAGCTTGATGTAGAGCCAGCCAATGTCGAATTCGTACCACTTGTTCGACAGGCGGGCCGAGGTGCCGTAGGCGTGGTGGTTGTTGTGCAGTTCCTCGCCGCCGATCAGGATGCCCCACGGCACGATGTTGGTGCTGGCGTCCTCGCTGGCGAAGTTGCGGTAACCCCAGTAGTGGCCGATGCCGTTGATGATGCCGGCGGCGGTGACCGGAATCCAGGCCATTTGCACCGCCCAGATGGTCAGGCCCAGCGGGCCGAACAGCGCGATATTGATCGCCATCATCGCCCAGATGCCCGCGGCCGAGTGACGGCTGTAGACATTGCGTTCCATCCAGTCGTCGGGCGTGCCGTGGCCGTATTTTTCCAGCGTCTCGGCCACCTTGGCCTCGGCGCGGTACAGTTCGGAGCCTTCCCAGAAGACCTTCCTGATGCCCTTGACCTGCGGGCTGTGCGGATCGTCGGCGGTTTCGCACTTGGCGTGGTGCTTGCGATGGATGGAGACCCATTCCTTGGTGACCATGCCGGTGGTCATCCACAGCCAGAAACGGAAAAAATGGCTGACGATGGGGTGTAGATCGACGGCGCGGTGCGCCTGCGAACGGTGCAGGAAAATGGTGACGGCAGCGATGGTCACGTGGGTCAGCCCCAGTGCCACGACGACATAGCCCCACCAGGGCAGATCAAACAAGCCTAATTGCATGGTTTTCGGTTCCTAAAAAAGGACAATCACGTCTTGGAATATACGGACAAACCCCATAAAAATCAAGGTTTATTCGTGTCCGGGCTGGGACCCGCAGCCCGCGTGGGGGCCGCCCGGGCGGGGGTCAGAAATCCACCGTCAGCTGCGCCGACAGGATGTCGACCGAGGCCTCGTAGGTGCCGGTCAGGGTGACACCGCTTTCGGTCTTGTTGATGCGCGCATCCTTGACGAACAAGTGCGCATAGCCCACGTCGATCTTGCTGCGCTCGGACAGCCGGTACTGCGCGCCGACGGCGATCCAGGTGCGGTCCTCGTCGGGGATGCGCGCGGTCCGATAGGCATCGGACACCGGGGTCTCGTCGTACGCCACGCCGCCACGCAGGGTCAGCTTGTCGTTGAGGCGATAGTTGGCGCCCACCGAATAACGGAAGCTGTCGTCCCAGTTTTCCGGGGTCAGCCCCACCACGACACCGCTGGTGCGCACGATGCGCAATTCGTCGAAATCGCTCCAGCCTGTCCAGGTCACGTCCGCCAGCAGGTCCCAACGTTCGTTGAGTTTATGAAAAAGCGAAAGCGAAGCCGAATCCGGCAGCGTGGCGTCCGCTGTCACCGGGCCATTGCCGGCAGGCAATCCCGAGAACGTCACCGTACCTTCAAGCGTGTAGTCGACCTCGGAACGATAGGCCAGGCCGATGCGGGTCGCATCGTTCACGTACCACAAGGCGCCCAGATTGAAACCCCAGCTGACATCGTCTCCCTTGACGGTCGCCAGGCCAAAACCGCTGGCATTGGTCAGCGTCGCCTCGGCGTACTGCAGGCTCACGCCCGCGCCCAGTGACAGGGTTTCGCTCGCTTTCCAGGCAATCGAAGGATTGAGGTTGACGGTCTTCAGTTCGGACTTGATCGCCTGGGTACGTCCCGCCCAGGTGGAGTCGTACTCCGTCTTCAGGCCGAACGGTGCGTTCATGCCGATGCCCAGATGCACGTCCGGCGTCAGGCGAAATGCGTAGTAGGCATTCGGCACCAGTGCCAGTCCACCGGCATCGCCGCCATCGCCGCCCCCGATGGTCGAGGTTCCGGTGAATTCGGCCTGCGGTTTAATCAGATGTCCGGCCAGCACCAGCTGACGGTCCGGCAGTGAGGTCATGCCCGCCGGATTGAAGAAGATCGTGCTGGCGTCGGTCGCGGCGGCGGCCTGGCCGGCGTAGGCGTTGCCCAGCCCGCTGGCGTTCTGCTCGATCAAGGCAAATCCGGCGGCGTGGGCCGTCGTGGTGCCCCCCAGCAGCATCAAGCCTGCAGCCAGGCGGTTCAGACGAAACATCATGAAAGTCTCCTTATGGATAATCGGAAGGGTTAGCGTTCGGAATCCGCGTACAGGGCTTCAATCGCGTCGCGATAGCGATTGAATATCAGGTCCCGCTTGATTTTGAGCGTGGGAGTCAAAAGGCCGTCTTCCAGCGTCCACGGCTTGAGGTCCAGGTGCAGACGGCGAATCTGGGCGTAGCCCGGGAAATGCTTGAGCTGATGTGCGACGTGCTTGGTCACCGCCTTCACCACCTTGGGGTTGCGCAATGTGGCCGGCTGCGCCGGGTCGAGGTGGAGATGGGCGGCAAAGCTGTTCCAGTGTTCCTCGTTGAGGACGATCAGCGCGGCGAGATAAGGCTTGCCTTCGCCGACGATCATCGCCTGCTCAAACAGAGGGTCGAGCTGGATGGCGGCTTCCATTTCGGACGGCGGCACCTTCTCGCCGTTGTTCAGCACGATGATGTCCTTGATGCGACCGACGATCGCATAGTGCCCGTGGGCATCCACCGTAACCTTGTCGCCGCTGTGCAGCCAGCCCTCGGCATCGATCATGGCGCGGGTGGCCTCCTCGTTCTTCCAGTAGCCGCGCATCACGCAGCGGCTGCGGGTGAGCAGTTCGTCGTTGTCGCCGATCTTCACCTCGATGCCGGGCAGCGGCTGGCCGATGCTGGACGGCACGTTGGAGTCGGGGCGGTTGGAGGTCACCACGGGGCTGCTCTCGGTCAGCCCGTAGCCCTGGTAGATCGGCACACCGAGGCCAATGAAGACGTGCGCGATTTCCGGCGCCAGCGCTGCGCCGCCTGAAATCGCCAGTCGTAGCCGGCCGCCCAGTTTCTGCGTGACGTTGCCCGCCACCAGCTGGTCGAGCAGCGGCCACAGCAACAGCTCCGGATGCCAGCGTGCCCGTCCTTGCTCCACTTCGAAACGCCGCCAGCCCACTTTGACCGCCAGCTTGAACAGCACGCGCGCGGGCAGGCCTTTCTTCTCCAGGTTGTCCTGGATGCGGCGGTACACCCGCTCGTAGATGCGCGGCACCGAAATCAACACGGTCGGGCGAATCTCCTGCAGGTCCTGCGCCAGCTGGGCGATCGAGCGCGCATAGGCGACTTCGGCACCGGTCAGCATCGGCAGGTAATAGCCGCCGGTGCGTTCCAGCGTGTGCGACAACGGCAGAAAGGACAGGAACACTTCGTGCGCGCCGAAATCCGCACATTGCGACGCATACCAGGCATTCCACAACAGGTTCTCATGCGTCAGCATCACGCCCTTGGGGCGCCCGGTGGTGCCCGAGGTGTAGACGATGCTGGCCAGGAGGTCGGCGGTGATGTGGCGTTCGGGGACGGGGGTATCCGTGGCAGCCGCCAGCCAGTCGGCGGCCACTGCAAAACGCGTACTCCAGTCGGACAATCCGTTCGCCGGCGCCACCAGGCTGACGATGCGCTGCAGGCTGTGCGCCGTGCCGGCGATTTCGGCCAGCTTCTTGTGCTGGAACTTGCCTTCGATCAGCAGCAGCTTGGCGTCCGAGTGGTCGAGGATGTAGGTCGCGCTGTCGGGGCGGTCGTCCAGATACAGCGGCACCGTGACCAGCCCCAGCCCGAGCGCGGCCTGATCGAAGATCACCCACTCGACGCAGTTCTTCAGCATCACCGCGACGCGATCGCCGGGCACCAGACCTTCCTTGACCAGCGCAGCCTGCCAGCGAGACACCTCGGTGGCCACCTGCGCCCAGGTGAAGCTCACCCAGCTCCCGCGTTTGTCGTCGAACTGGCGGTAGGCCACCTGGTCCGGCGTCGCGGCCACGCGCCCGCGAAACAGGCCGCACAGCGTGCCCAGCGTGTCGGGGTCGAGCGGCGCAACTGTCATGCGGGATCGTCGAGCGTCGAAAGCATCGTGGCAGTGTTCATACAAAGCCCGGAGCGGTCAAGCGGCAGATTTGACCAGTACGGCGGCAAAGAAGCCGTCGGTGCCATGCACCGCGGGCGACAGCTTCAGCAGCGCCCCGGTGTCGAGCGGAATCTTGTGCTGCGCCAGCAGTTCGTTCACCGGCAGCAGAGTGAAACCGCCTTCGGCCAGCAGCGCGTCGACAATGGCCTCGTTCTCTTCCGGCAGCAGGCTGCAGGTGGCGTAGACCAGGCGCCCGCCCGGCTTCAGCAGCCGCGCCGCCGCGCGCAGGATCGCAGTCTGCTTCTGCGTCAGCTCGGCCACGCTTTCGGGCGACTGGCGGAATTTCAGGTCGGGATTGCGCCGCAGCGTGCCCAGGCCCGAGCACGGCGCGTCGACCAGCACGCGGTCGAGCTTGCCTGCGAGCCGCTTCACCCGGGTGTCGTTCTCGGAGGCGATCAGCTGCGGCATCACGTT
>DAHWJK010000318.1:0-7604 GCA_027344185.1 Thiobacillus sp. | reverse complement strand
CGCCCGAAAAGGCCGCTACGCGCAACTGCACGCGCTGCAGTTTTCCACATGAGCCCCGACCTCCCCCGCGGCTGGGTCAAGCCGGCGCGTTCGCTGGCCATCGCCGCCGGGCGCGCGATCGGCGACTACCGCATGATCCGCCGCGGCGACCGCATCCTGCTGGGACTGTCGGGCGGCAAGGATTCGCTGTCGCTTTTGCATACGCTGCACCATCTGCAGCAGAAGGCGCCGGTGAAGTTCGAACTCCTGGCGGCCACCGTCGACCCGCAATCCGACCAGTACGATCCGTCGCCGCTCAGGGCGTATATGGCCGGGCTCGGCGTCCCCTGGTTTCTGGAATCGCAGCCCATCCTGGAAGAGGCGCAGAAGACGCTGACCAAGGAGTCCGATTCCTACTGCGCCTATTGTTCGCGCATGCGGCGCGGCATTCTGTATCGCGTCGCGCGCGAGCAAGGCTGCAACGTCATCGCGCTGGCACAGCACCTCGACGATCTCGCCGAGACGCTGATGATGTCGATGCTGTTCGGCGGCAAGCTCCGGACCATGTCGCCGCATTATCTGAACGACGCCGGCGACCTGCGCATCATCCGGCCGTTCGCCTACGCGCGCGAGCGCCAGACCCGCGCGTTTGCCGCGGATGCCTGCCTGCCGGTGATTTTCGAGAACTGCCCGGCCTGCTTCGCCAAGCCGCAGCAGCGCTATGCAATGAAGCAAATGCTGGCCGAGCAGGAAAAAATGCACCCGCGCATCTTCAACAGCCTGCTGACCGCGATGCGCCCGCTGATGGGCGAGCCGCCGGCCTGAGGATTCAACGCGGCGGCTTGCAGCGCCTGCCTTCATACTCGTAGCGCTGGGACGTTTCTCGCCAGGCCATTTGCCCGTAGAATCAAGCCTTTGTTTTAATTGATATTTCCACAAAGAGAACAAGGTTATGACGGCGTCTTTCATCCCCCCCAAACGTACCCTCATGGGCCCCGGCCCCTCCGACGTGCCGCAGCGCGTGCTCGACGCAATGGCCCGCCCGACCATCGGCCACCTCGATCCGGCGTTCGTCGACCTGATGGAGCAGATCAAGTCCATGCTGCGTATGGCGTTCCAGACCCAGAACGCGCTGACCTTTCCGGTGTCCGCGCCCGGTTCGGCGGGGATGGAAATGTGCTTCGTCAATCTGGTTGAACCGGGCGACAAGGTGATCGTCTGCCGCAATGGCGTGTTCGGCGGCCGCATGCTGGAAAACGTCAAGCGCACCGGCGGCGTGCCGGTGCTGGTCGACGACGCCTGGGGAAAACCGGTGGATCCGCAGAAGGTGCGCGACGCCTTCAAGGCAAATCCCGACGCCAAGGTGCTCGCCTTCGTGCATGCGGAAACCTCGACCGGCGCGCAGTCGGACGCCGAAACGCTCGGCAGGATCGCGCAGGAGACAGGCGCCTTGACCATCATGGACTGCGTCACCAGCCTCGCCGGCACGCCCCTGTATATGGACCGATGGGGCATTGACGCGGTGTATTCGGGCAGCCAGAAATGTCTGTCGTGCACGCCGGGGCTGTCTCCCGTTTCCTTCTCCGAGCGCGCGATCGAACGCGTGAAGGCGCGCACCACGCCCGTGCAGAGCTGGTTCCTCGATCTGAATCTGGTGCTCGGCTACTGGCAGTCGGCCGGCAAGCGCACCTACCATCACACCGCGCCGATCAATCCGATGTATGGGCTGCACGAAGCGCTGGTGATCCTGGAAGAGGAAGGCCTGGAAAACGCCTGGGCGCGCCACCGCGCGATGCACGAAAAACTCAAGGCCGGACTCGAGGGCATGGGCCTCAAATACGTCGTCGAGGAATCCGCGCGCCTGCCGCAGCTCAACTCGATCTACGTGCCCGAAGGCGTCGACGAGGCGGCGATCCGCGCGCGCCTGCTGAACGAATTCAACCTGGAAATCGGCGCCGGCCTCGGCGACATGGCGGGCAAGATCTGGCGCATCGGCCTGATGGGTTATTCGGCCAAGCAGGCCAACGTCGACTTCTGCCTGAAGGCATTGAAAGCCTGCCTGCCCTGATCCGCTGCGGGCGTCCTGCCCTGGCCGTCCCGGCAGGACGCCGAAAGGGCTTGGCTATACTGGCGTTTTGCCACCCCGCCCGCCGAAATTCGGGATGACACAAAATGATCGTTCAGAAAGACTTCAGGAAACTCGGCTGCGCCGAGTGCGCCGGCGGTGCCGGACTGGATTTCGAGTTCACGATGGCCTTCCAGCCGATTGTCAACATCGATACCCGCGAAGTCTATGCCCAGGAAGCCCTGGTGCGCGGCATCCACAACGAATCCGCAGGTGAGGTGTTCACCCACGTCAACGACAGCAACCGCTATCGCTTCGACCAGGCCTGCCGCGTCAAGGCGATCCAGCTTGCTGCAGAACTCGGCATGACCTCGTTGCTCAGCATCAATTTCATGCCCAATGCGGTCTACCGCCCCGAGCTCTGCATCCGCACGACGCTGGAAGCCGCGAATACCTACGGCTTCCCGATCGAGCGCATCATTTTCGAGATCACGGAAGCCGAAAAGGTGGAGGATCACGAGCATCTGCGCGACATCGTGACGCATTACAAGGAGCGCGGATTCCTGACGGCGATCGACGATTTTGGCGCAGGCTACTCGGGGCTCAATCTGCTGGCCGAACTGCAAACCGATCTGATCAAGCTGGACATGGCGCTGATACGCGACATCGACAAGCACAAGGGACGCCAGGCGATCACCCGCGGGATCATGCAGGTGTGCAGCGATCTGTCGATACGCGTCATCGCCGAAGGGGTCGAATCGCGGGAGGAAGTCCGGGTCCTGCGCGACCTCGGCGTGGTGCTGTTTCAGGGATATTACTTCGCGCGCCCGGCATTTCGGACGCAGGCGACGGTGCCGCCCGAGGTCTACGACAGTCTGGCTTGAACGCAACCTAACACGTCTGCCCGCTGCCGTTGGCGCATGCCGCCGCCCCCTGTTGAGCAGAGTCGTACCGCCCCCAGAGGGGGCGCTTCATATCAATCCCATGACCAGCAGGATGATCAGGATGACGACCAGCAGACCGAGGCCGCCGCTCGGGCCGTAGCCCCATGCGCGGCTGTGCGGCCAGATGGGGATGGCGCCGATCAGGATCAGGATCAACACGATCAAGAGGATGGTTCCAATGCTCATGACTTATTCCTTGTGACATGGACGAAGCGCTCCCGGGCTCATCCGATTCCGGAGGGCATCGTTAAATGCCGGAAGGAATGAGTCCAGTCATCGTAGATCCGGCGCAGAACACGGTCCGTAGGATTTGGCCGATGCAAAAGCAGGCATCGGCCGAAAAACACGCAGGTGGCATCGGACGGGCGCAGGACGGGCCGCTGGCAAAAAGCTCGGTCGAAAAGCCGATTGACCCACAGGCCCGGGCCGCCATAGCTCAGGAAATACAGGGCTACAAGCCCAGCCGCTGCCAGATCGTGGTGGTTGGCCCCGCCTGGTTCATGGTGTAGAAATGCAGCCCCGGCGCACCGCCGGCCAGCAGGCGGTCACAGAGGTCGGTCACCACGTCGAGGCCGAAGGCCCGCAGAGACGGCAGATCGTCGCCGTAGGTTTCCAGCTTCTTTCGCAGCCAGCGCGGGATTTCCGCGCCGCAGGCATCCGAGAAGCGCGCCAGCTGCACGTAGTTGCCGATCGGCATGATGCCGGGGACGATGGGGATGCTGACGCCCTGATCGCGCACACTGTCGACAAACTGGAAATACGCATCAGCATTGAAGAAATACTGCGTGATCGCGGAATCCGCCCCGGCGTCGACCTTGCGCCTGAAGTTGGCCAGATCGTCGGTCCACGAGCGCGCCTGCGGATGGACTTCGGGATACGCGGCCACCTCGATCTCGAACCAGTCGCCGGTTTCGCGGCGGATGAAGGCCACCAGCTCGTTGGCATAGTTGAATGCGCCGGCGTCCATGCTGCCCGACGGCAGATCGCCGCGCAACGCGACCAGATGGCGGATACCCTGGCTTTTGTACTCGCCGAGAATCTCGCGGATGTTCTCCTCAGTGGAGCCGATGCACGACAGGTGCGGCGCGGCCTCGCTGCCGTCGGCCTGGATCTCGCGCACGGTTTCCAGGGTGCGATCGCGGGTGGAACCGCCGGCGCCGAAGGTGACGGAAAAGAACTTGGGATTGAGTTGCGCCAGCTGCCTGCGCGTGGCGCGCAGCTTCTCGGCGCCTTCCGCCGTCTTCGGCGGAAAGAATTCAAAGCTGAATGTGCGTTCGGTCATGGATCAGCCTTTTTTATCGGGGATGAGCGCGGACAGCGCCCAGGCGATCACACCGTAAAGAATGGCGCCGACCATCGCCGAGACAAACCCGTCGACACGGAATCCGGGCAGCACCGCGCTGGCGAGCCAGAACAGCAGCCCGTTCAGCACCAGGTAGAATACCCCCAGCGTCAGCAGTGTGATCGGCAGCGTCAGCAGCGTCAGCACCGGCCGTACCAGCGTATTGATGAAGCCGAGCACCAGCGCGGCGATCAGCGCCGTGCCGAAGCCCGACACCTGGATGGTGGGCAGCAAATACGTCACCGCCAGCAGGGCGACGGCATTCAGAATCCACAGCAGCAGCAGACGCATGGTGCGCTCCTTTCAGGTGAGGTCGATCAATAACGGTACTGCTCGGCCTTGTACGGACCGTTCTTCGGCACGCCGATGTAGGCGGCCTGCTGGTCGGTCAGTTCGGACAACTGCGCGTTGAGCTTCTTCAGCTGCAGGCGCGCGACCTTCTCGTCGAGATGCTTGGGCAAGGTGTAGACGCCGACCGGGTACTTGCCGGAATCGCGCGCCTGCCACAGCTCGATCTGGGCGATGGTCTGGTTGGCGAAGCTTGAACTCATCACGTAGCTGGGGTGGCCGGTGGCGCAGCCGAGGTTCACCAGGCGGCCCTTGGCCAGCAGGATGATGCGCTTGCCGTCGGGGAAGATCACGTGGTCGACCTGCGGTTTGATCTCTTCCCACTGGTAGCCCTCGATGCCGGCGACGTCGATTTCGTTGTCGAAGTGGCCGATGTTGCAGACGATGGCCTGGTCCTTCATCTTCGCCATGTGATCGTGGGTGATGACGTGGAAGTTGCCGGTGGCGGTGACGAAGATGTCGGCCTTGTCGGCAGCGTATTCCATGGTCACCACGCGGTAGCCTTCCATCGCCGCCTGCAGCGCGCAGATCGGGTCGATCTCGGTCACCCACACCTGGGCGGAGAGGGCACGCAGCGCCTGTGCCGAGCCTTTGCCCACATCGCCATAGCCGGCAACGACGGCGACCTTGCCGGCGATCATCACATCGGTGGCGCGCTTGATGCCGTCCACCAGCGATTCGCGGCAGCCATACAGGTTGTCGAACTTGGACTTGGTGACCGAATCGTTGACGTTGATCGCCGGGAACTTGAGCTCGCCGCGTGCGTGCATCTGGTACAGGCGGTGCACGCCGGTGGTGGTTTCCTCGGTCACGCCTTTCACTGCGGCAAGACGCACCGAATACCATGTCGGGTCCTTGGCCACCTTGGCCTTGATCGCGGCATACAGCACGCGCTCTTCCTCGCTGGTGGGATTGGCCACCACCGAGATGTCTTTTTCCGCGCGCGCGCCCAGATGCAGCAGTAGCGTGGCGTCGCCGCCGTCGTCGAGGATCATGTTGCTGAAGCCACCGTCGGCCCACTCGAAGATGCGATGGGTGTAGTCCCAGTAGTCTTCCAGGGATTCGCCCTTGACCGCGAACACCGGAACGCCGGACGCGGCGATCGCCGCAGCGGCGTGGTCCTGGGTCGAGAAGATGTTGCACGACGCCCAGCGCACTTCGGCGCCGAGCGCAGTCAGCGTCTCGATCAGCACCGCGGTCTGGATGGTCATGTGCAGCGAACCGGTGATGCGCGCGCCTTTCAGCGGCTGCGCCGCCGCAAATTCCTCGCGGATGGCCATCAGGCCCGGCATTTCGGTTTCGGCGATGCGCATTTCCTTGCGGCCCCAGTCGGCGAGGGCAAGATCGGCAATGACGTAGTCGGTAGAGGTATTGAGTGCGGCGTTCATCACGCCTCCTTTCTGTTCACAAAAAAGAAAACGTGAGCGCCGTTGAAAGAAAGCGTCCTAAGCCTGGCGGATGAACCGTCGCAGCGCTCCTCAGAACCGAGGCGGCATTCTACCCCAGTCGGGGTCAATACCGAATGATCTCTGGAGAGACGCATCACATCAGCCCGGACTCAGCGATTTTTGGCGGTTCCGGCGCGGCCTTGCCGGACGTGCGCGCGACATGCATCAATCCGGGATTGTCCATGCGCTGATTTGCGGCGCGAGGGTGGCTGCAACCCACCACAACGCACCCCGTCAGCCGCCACGACTACGCAAGCCACGTTCCGCGTGGGCTGCGCCCACCCCACCCAGCTGCCTCGCTTGCCCTGTTGGAATTCCGGTTAATCCGCGACGCGCCGTCGCCGCATCAAGCTGACCACCAGGGTCACCACGGTGAGCGGGATCACGTAGCTCAACATCATGTTGGAATAGGCCGGCAGACTGTCGTGCTGCTGCGCGGCGAGAACCAGATACAGCAGGTAAGCGGCGTAATAGCCGAGGAAGACCGCGCCTTCCCAGCGCGCAATCTCGCGCCCGGTGAGCAGGATCGGCAGGCAGGCGAAGGCGACCGCCAGCATCACCCACAGGTCGAAGTTGCGCGCCGCCTCGGGCACGTGAAGCCCGCTGGCCGACACCACGCCTGCCGCGCCCAGCACCGCCAGCAGGTTGAAAATGTTGCTGCCGACCACGTTGCCGACGGCGATGTCGCGCTGGCCCCGCAGCGCGGCGATCAGCGAGGTGGCGATTTCCGGCATCGAGGTGCCGACCGCCACGACGGTGAGGCCGATGACGAGATCGCTCACGCCCATCATTTTGGCGACCATCACCGCCGCGCCCACCAGCCAGTCGGCACCGAGCACCAGCAGCGCCAGGCCTGCGAGCACCAGCGCCACCTGCACGCCCCAGCGACGGTCCCAGTGGCTGGTTGGAATCTCGCTGGAGTATTCGTCCGACGTGGCCTGCGACGCGCGCCGCGACTGCACGATCAGAAACACGGTGTAGGCGATCAGCAGCGCAAACAGCAGCGCTGACTCGGCGCGGCCGATGCTGCCGTCGAGCGCCAGCGCCAGCACCAGCAGCGAGGCGCCGATCATCACCGGGACTTCCTGGCGAATGATCTGCTCATGTACCAGCAGCGGCGCGATCAGTGCGGAAATCCCCAGGATCAGCAGGACGTTGGCAATATTGCTGCCAACCACATTGCCGATCGCCAAATCGGACGAACCGGACAGGGCCGCATCGACCGAGACCGCCATTTCGGGCGCGCTGGTGCCGAACGCCACCACGGTGAGACCCACCACCAGCGGCGAAATACCCCACGACACCGCCAGCCGCGAGGCGCCGCGCACCATGACTTCGGCGCCGACGACCAGCGCCGCCAGTCCGAGCACGAACAGCAGCACCTGCATCAGCATGCCTTACAGCCCGGCTGCAGCCTTGAGTTCGGCGGCCTTGTCGGTGACTTCCCAGGTGAATTCAGGCTCGTCGCGGCCAAAGTG
>DAHWJK010000307.1:0-2460 GCA_027344185.1 Thiobacillus sp. | reverse complement strand
GGTACGTCGCGCTGATCTTCGGGCCCTTGTACAACTATTTCTCGTCCGCCATGGCTGGCTGAAGCCGGTCCACTCGTCATGCCACACACCACTCGACCCACGACATCCCGCCGGACGGCGCCCGCTGCCCGGACCGACATGGTTGCCACGGTATCCACGCTCGGTGCGCGCACGGAACCCGGGGTGTCCGCAGTCCCTGCGCGCACGGCTCCCGTTGGGCGTGTGCCGTCCGCGGCCGACACCCTCGACTACGCCCGCGACGTATGCGAGCGCTGGGTGTTGTTCTGGGACACGCTGCGCCAGCGCGCCGACGACATGATCGAGCATGAGCGCGCGGGCAAGCCGCCGCTGCTGGACTTCGACTACGAGACCCTGCTCGATGCCGGGCATTTCGATCAGCCGGTCAACTATGCCCTGCTGCGCATCACGCGCATCGACGATTCGCGCTGCGAGGCGTGCTGCGACGCTGCGAACAGGCCCCCCGTGATCGTGCTCGATCCTCGAGCCGGGCATGGCCCCGGAATTGGCGGCTTCAAGCGCGATTCGGAGATCGGCATGGCCATGCGCGAGGGCCATCCCGTGTACTTCGTGACGTTCTTTCCCGAACCATGCGCGGGACAGACCCTGGCGGACGTGCTGCACGCGCTGCGGCGCTTTGTCGAGCATGTCGCGGCGCGGCATCCCGGCAAGCCGCCAGTGCTGTACGGCAATTGCCAAGCCGGATGGGCCGTCGCGCTGCTGGCGGCCGACTGCCAGGGCCTGAGCGGACCGGCGGTGCTCAACGGATCCCCGCTGTCGTACTGGGCCGGCGAGCCGGGAATCAACCCCATGCGCACGGCCGCGGGCTTCACGGGCGGCGCCTGGCTGGTGCACTGGCTGGCCGACCTCGGGGATGGGCGCTTCGACGGGGCCTGGCTGGTCGCCAACTTCGAGAACCTCAAACCCGAGTCCGTCTGGGACAAGTACGCCGGACTCTTCACCGATGTGGATGCCGAGCGAGACCGCTTCCTGCAATTCGAACGCTGGTGGAGCGGCTTCTACCTGCTCAGCCGGGAGGAGATCCTGGCCATCGTCGAAAACCTGTTCATAGGCGACCGCGTCGAGCAGGGAACCTTCCGCGTGTGCGAATGCTGCTACGCGGATCTGCGCCAGGTGCGCAACCCGCTGGTCATCTTCGCTTCATGGGGGGACAACATCACGCCGCCGCACCAGGCGCTGGGATGGATCGCCGCGGTGTACAGGAACACGGCCGAGCTCAAGGCCGCCGGCCAGCGCATCGTCTACCTGACCAACCCGCATGTCGGCCACCTGGGGATCTTCGTCTCCGCCCAAGTCGCGCGCCTGGAGCATCGCGCCATTCTGGAGAGCCTGAAGCAGGTCGAGGAGCTGGAGCCGGGCCTGTACGAGATGCGTATCGACAACCCCTCGGGCGATGCGGATGCACGCCGACCGTCCTATTCCGTGCACTTCGAGCCGCGTGAGGTTTCCGACCTGAAGTTTTCCGGAGCGCCGGACGAATTCCGGCAGGTGCGTGCGTGGTCCGAATTCCATGAAACCCTGTATCGCGAATGCTTCAGTCCCTGGGTACGCGCCCTCGCCAACCCCTGGAGCAGTGAACTGATGCAACGTCTGCATCCGATGCGCACGAGTCGCTACGGGCTGTCCGCGCGATTCCTGCCATGGATGGCCTGGCTCGAGCCGTGGGCGCGGGAACTTCGCCAGCAGCGCACGGCACTTGCGCCCGAGCATCCCTGGCTGAGCGCCGAACGCGCGGCGATGAGGCAGGTCAGCGAGGTGATCCGGACATGGCGCGTGGCCCGGGACACGCTCCAGGAGCGCAGCTTCGCGGCGTTGTTCGCCCCGAGCGGAACGCCGGCCAGCGCCACCGCGGCCAAGGTCGCAGCACCGGCGAGGCGCACCCGCCGCAACGGCTAGCACGGTGAGGTGGCATAGCTTGCCCTCGGATATCGTGAAGGCCCGGCGCTCGTGGATCGGCTTCAACAAGGTGCCTGCCGGGGAAAGCAGGGCAGTGCGCGCGCTGGGACGCGCGACGGCCCCGTGGATGGCCGGCATCGCCTTGCTGGCCATGGTCTCGTTCTACCTGGAAGACCTTCAGCGCAGCGCCGCCCTTGCGCTCTGGGGGCCTCGCATCGATGGCTTCATACTCGCCGCTTTCGCGATCGAAATGGCATGGATGGTGGCCCTGTGTCGCAAACCCGAGCGGTACCTGCGGGCAAACTGGCTCAAGCTGCTCGTCGTCGCATCGTCGGGCCTGGTGCTGTAGGACGCGAGGGTTCATGCGATGGCGTTCGCGCACCTGCTGCACCTGATCGACGTCGCCCTCGTGTTCGCCTGGCTGCTCGGGCATGTGCGCGCCGCATTCTCGCGAAGCGTGATCCCATTTGCCACGTTGCTGGGTGTGGGTGCCGTGCTGCTGGCGGCGGTGGGCTTTTACCGCAT
>DAHWJK010000303.1:0-10890 GCA_027344185.1 Thiobacillus sp. | reverse complement strand
GGTACGTTCCGACGCATTACTCACCCGTTCGCCACTCGCCACCAGGAGCAAGCTCCCGTGCTGCCGTTCGACTTGCATGTGTAAAGCATTCCGCCAGCGTTCAATCTGAGCCAGGATCAAACTCTTCAGTTCAATCACTGCTAATTACTTCAAATACTTCGTCGCTCAACTCAAACTCGCGCCGCCAAATTAATAACGACGCTTCATTCAAGTGTGAGCATTTATGCTAGTTGCTACCCCAACCGAAATCAGGACAGCTACCGCAACAACACCCACACCTATCGGCTGTAAATTGTTAAAGATCAATCTCTTACTGACTTCGCTTGCTTGCGTTGCCGTTTCGAGAGGTGCGCATTCTACGTCGTTCAGATAAAACGTCAACACTCTTTTCGAAATGGTTGCGGGGGCAGGATTTGAACCTACGACCTTCGGGTTATGAGCCCGACGAGCTGCCAGACTGCTCCACCCCGCGCCTGTCGCAATGAAACTGCGTCAATCGAGAAGCGGAACTATAGCAAAGCGCGTCCAGCGCCGTCAACACTTGCGCGACGCATACAACAAGCCTGAGCGGCCAAAGTCCAATATTCCCAATGTTTTCAATTGACTGAGAACAATGAGCTGCTCGCAGACCAGGCTACCCGGATCGCGTCGGGCGCGCCAAGGCCGGAATGTCTGCTCATTAATTGAGCACGCCTGTGCAGGCAGGGAATTTGCAAACTCGCTACCATGCAGCGTCATCGTGATTTGAAAGCCGCCTGTGCGCATTGCTGATTTCTCTGTTTCGCACTTGCCGCGCATCGAGTTTGGCTCGGGCGCCCTGGCCCGGTTGCCCGCCATTGTGTGCAACTACGGGACGCATGCCCTATTGGTGACCGGCGCAGGCTCGCTTAAAAACTCGCCGTTCTGGCCAACAGTGGCGGACGGATTCAAGGCACAGGGCATTTCCTGGTTGCACCTGGCCGTGCCGGGCGAGCCTTCGCCGCAGATGGTGGACGAGGCGGTACGCGCGCTGCGCACGGAAGGGATCGATGTCGTCGTCGGCATCGGCGGCGGCAGCGCGCTGGATGCGGCCAAGGCAATCGCCGGCCTGCTGAAACCGGGCAATTCGGTGATGGATCATCTGGAGGGCGTCGGACCGGAGTTGCCTTACAGCGGACCGGCAACCCCCTTCATTGCGGTGCCGACCACCGCCGGCACCGGCTCGGAAGCCACCAAGAATGCGGTGCTGAGCGTGCAGGGAACGGACGGTTTCAAGAAATCCTTTCGCGACGAAAAGCTGGTGGCGGAAGTGGCGCTGGTCGACCCGGATCTGCTGGCGACCTGTCCGCCCGCGGTAATTGCGGCGAACGGCATGGATGCGCTGACCCAGTTGCTGGAATCCTATGTTTCCAGCCGTGCGGCGCCGCTGACCGATTCGCTTGCCTGGGGTGGAATGAAAGCGGCCCGCGACGGGCTGCTGGCTTTATATGCGGATGCTGGCGATGCCGCGGCCCGCGAGCGAATGGCCTATGCGGCGCTGGTATCGGGCATCACGCTGGCGCAGGTGGGGCTGGGTTCGGTGCACGGGCTGGCTGCGCCGTTAGGGGCGTTTTTCCCGATTCCGCATGGTGTGGCCTGCGGCACGCTGGTGGCAACCGCCACGCGCGTCAATATCGACGCCTTGCGCGCGCGCGACCCGGAAAACCCGGCGCTGGAAAAATATGCGCAGGTGGGGCGTCTGATCAGCAAACAGGGGCAACTGGACCGCGCGGCTGCACACACCGTTCTGACCGACACGCTGGACGCCTGGACGCGCGCGCTCGGGCTGCCGACGCTGGCGCATTACGGCGTGACGCCCGCCGACATTCCGCGCATCGTCGCCAATAGCCGCGGCAGCAGCATGAAAACCAACCCGGTCCGGCTCGAGGATGCCGAGATCGCATCGATTCTCGCGGCACGCATTTGAAGACGCTGCGCTCAAGTTAGCGCTGCGTCCATCCGCTATTTCTGCGACCCAACCTCTATGGAGTGCACCATGTCCGGCCTTCCGGTTTTCTTTATCGTGCTGGGACTGCTCGCCGTTTTTGTCATCTTTCTCTTCAACCAGCTGGTGACGATGAAGCACAACGTCGGCAAGGCATGGTCGAACATCGACGTGCTCTTGAAGCAGCGCCATGACGAACTGCCCAAGCTGGTTGAGACCTGCAAGCAGTACATGCAGTTCGAGCAGGAGACGCTGGAGAAGGTGATGCAGGCGCGCAGCCAGGTGGCCAGCGCCCGCGCTTCGCACGACATCCCCGCATTGGGCCAGGCCGAAGGTGCACTCCGGCTGGGGCTGGGCAATCTGTTTGCGGTCGCCGAGGCCTACCCGGAGCTGAAGACCAACGAGACCTTCAAGCATCTGCAGGCACGCATCACCGGATTGGAAAACGCCATTGCCGACCGCCGCGAGTTCTACAACGACTCGGTCAACGTCAACAATGTGCGCGTCGAGCAGTTTCCCGATACCGTCGTCGCTCGCCTGTTCGGCTTCCGCCAGTTTCCGCTGCTGCGTTTTGCCGCCGAAGAGAAAAAGGATGTCGATCTGAAGCAGCTCTTCAATAGCTGATGCTTCGCAGAGGCCTCGTCGCGGCAGGGCGGCACGATTATGCCAACTTCGCGCTGGGCGGCGGCAACCTGCTGATCCTGCTGCTCGGTTTTCCACTGCATTCGCCGCTTGGGTGGAAGGTCAGCCTCTCGCTGGTCGGCCTCATCAGCTTCTGGGCGTGGTACGCCAACCTCAAGCGTTACCGCACGGTGGCCGACACGCCCACCTCGCGCATTGCCTCGGCACCGCAGGGCTATATCGAGATCGTCGGCCGCGGCAAGCAGCCGCCCGGCGCGACGCTGGTCAGCCCGATCAGCGGCCTGCCCTGCCTGTGGTACCGCTACCGGATCGAGCGCAGAAACGACGACCGCTGGGAATACGTCGAATCCGGCGTCTCGCACGACACCTTCGGCGTGCACGATGGCAGCGGCCAGATGCTGGTCGACCCCGAAGATGCGGAAATCATGACTTCGCACAAGCAGGTGTCGACCGCGGGCGGCTTTCGCAAGACCGAATGGACGCTGATCGAGGGTGAGACGATCTATGCCATCGGCGAACACGTTACGCTCGGCGGACCCAATGCCGTGCTCGACAAACAGGCCGACCTCTCCACGCTGCTCGCCGAATGGAAGGTCGACAAGACCGCGCTGCTCGCGCGCTTCGACCGCAACCGCGATGGCGGAATCAGCCTGGAGGAATGGGAGACCGCGCGCAAGGCGGCTTCCGACGAAGTTGACCGCAACCACTTCGACATCCGGCTCGCCGACGGCATCCGCCTGCTGCGCAAGCCGTCGCACGGCCGCCCTTTCCTGATCGCCAACCGAGAGGTCACCGCGCTGGTTCGTCATTTTCGCCTGTGGAGCTGGGCGCACTTGGCGATCATGCTCGCGTCGCTCTCCGGCCTGATCCTGCTGCCCCGGATGCTCTAGGCTTGCCGTGGCAAGTCATGCTGCCTATAGTTAAAAACATGGAGGACAGGCGATGAAACACCCCATACCCGAAACCCCTGCGGATTACGATCAAACCCGCATCGTCGAGCGGCCCGATGGCTGTTACTGGATCGATGCCGATACCGGCGTAGAATACGGTCCTTTTGCCAGCCTGCTGGAAGCGGTGCAGGACATGGAATACAACGCCGACAGCGACTACGAACCCGGCGAAACGGTGGAAGAAGCCGAGGACGAGTTGGGCATTTCTGACTGGATCGATCCCGAGACCGGCGACCCCGGTGAAATTTCCCACCGCCCGGTGGAGTGAAGCCCGCGCGATCAGGCCATCCCGCCCGGCTGCCTCGCAGCCACCGCTGCGGCCCGCGCCTCGCGCTCGAACACATTGTCGTAATACGGATGCCCGCCGCGCAACCACGCTGCCAGCCCGGCCAGCGGATACAACACCAGCAATAGCACGCCCCAACGCTCGAATTGCCTGACATGCGCGCGTTCATGCGCACGCGTCGCGACGAGCGCCTCGTGCGACACGCCGAGCACCACATGGCCCAGCGTCATCGCCGCCACCGGGCCGCTGAACGGGAAGCCGTGCCGCAGGCAGCGTCCCGGCCAACCCCCTGCCGCCTCCAGCACGCCCTCCACCCGCTCCACGCGGCCGCCGCTGCTGCGCGCAGCGAGCACGGCCAGCATGCCCAGCACGGTCACCGGCAGCGGCCACAAATAAAGCAAAACGCGCAGCATTCAGCTGCCCAGCACCTCGGCAAACCAGCGCGCCTCATGCAGGCCTTCGCGCACGAAATGCGCATGCGCCCGCTCCAGTTGCGCCGCGGTGCCCACCGCATAGACGTCGAAGCGATGCAGGTCGGGGTAATCGGTCACGATGCGCTGCAACAGCGCATCGAGATCAGCGGTCGGCGGGTGTGGCACATAATTGAAGTTGTCCAGCGCATCGCTCCAAGCACGGCACAGGTTGTCCTGGTAGTGCCCGGTTTCATCGGCCAGCCAGTGCAGGTCCATCGATTCGGCCAGCTCCAGCGACATGGCGTGCTGGATCAGGCTCTTGATCGGCGCAAAGCCGGCGCCAAAGGCGAGAAAGATCACCGGCCGCGGCGAATCCTCGTCAAGCACGAATTCGCCGTACGGGCCTTCCACGTCGATCGTGTCGTTGGCGCTCAGTTGCCCGAATACCGCCTCGGCGAAGGCGTCGCCGGGCCGGCGCGGCACCTGCACTTCGATGTGGCGGTCCTCGCACGGACAGCTGGCAATCGCATAGCGTCCCCGAATGCCGTTGAATCCGAGCTGGATGCTCTGTCCGCCGAGAAAACGCAGGCGCTGGCTGCGCGGCGCCAGAATATGCAGCGCGGCAATCTGCGGGTTGAACATCTCCACCGATTTGACCCTGGCGGCGAGCTTCTGCACCGGAATGTCGCGCGCGCCGGCCACGCTGGCTTCGATGACCACATCGTTCACCGGCGTATAGGCACACAGCAGTATGACGCCGGCGTCTTTTTCGGCCTGCTTCAGCACGTAGTCGTAGGCGTGGACCTTCTTCACTTCGCCCGACAGCACACGCGCCTTGCACTCGCCGCAGTTGCCGTTGCTGCAGCCGTAGTTGAGCGACACGCCGTTGCGCAGCGCGGCTTCCAGCAGCGTGTCGTTGCCGTCCACAAAGAACTCGTGGCCGCTCGGCTGGATGGTGACATGGGCTGACATCAGTTTAAGCATCCTTTCCTGCAAGATCACCGCCTGCGCCTGTACCGCATCCGGCGGCGTCTCGGCCAGATTACGCAGCAGGAACGCGCGCACTGTGTGCAGCGCATGGTAGGTTTCGACGCTCGCATTTTCCTCGAGTTCGTCGATCTTCTCGTCGAGCCAGGTCATCACGTTGCCGTAGTGCAGCAACAAGGCCTTGGCCGCTGCGTAATCGTCCCCCAGCTCGTTCAACCGCGCCACCAGCACATCCTTGTCCGGCAGCGCGCGCTCCCGCACGCGCTTGGCAAATGCCTTGTCCTTGATTTCGGTGACACGGCGGAATTCCGCGTCGTCGTCCCATTTCACCTCGGGAAACGCGCGCAGCAGTTCGTCGAGCTCGACCATGCCGTCGAAGGTCGCCAGCGACCCGCTGCGGATCATTTCCTGCAGCGTATGACGCGGCTGGCCGACCAGCTTGGCGACGCGCGAGAGAGGAAGCAAATGACTCATGCGCGCATGGTACCTCGCACGCGGATCCGCAAGAATCGGCAATTCAGAAGATTATGAAACCGCTGGGACCGACGTTCAGGAAAATGCCGCGCGCGCCATTTCGATCAGGAGGCTCACCACCAGGCGGACACTCAGATTGCCATGCAGGAATGCTTCGCGATATGCCGGCCAGGTCATTTCCCTGAAATATTCCCAGCTGCTCAGGTGCAGCCGCAGCTTGCGCTCGGCGTACTCGAACCCGCCCTGCGCCGACAGCTTCAGCCAGCCGATGCCGGCCGCGCGGTCCTGCGGTATGCCCAACCCCTTGAGCTGCATCACACCGAGGTCATGCTGCGCCGTGGGCATGCCGCGCTCGGCCGCCAGCCGGGTCCAGGCCAGGCTTTTTTCCATGTCCCTGGGATAGCCTGCATAACCGTTGGCATACACGTCGCCCAGGCAGAATGCTCCGTATGCCTGACCGCGACGCGCGGCAATCCCGCACCAGCGCACCATCGCCGCCTCGTCCCGCGCGGCGCCATTGCTGCCCTGAACATGCTGGTCGATCAAATGCCGGTTCGCTTGCGGATTGCCCATCAACGCCGCGCGCATCATGTCCGCGCGCCCTGCCAGTATGTTGCCCATATCGAAATGGGTGCGCGCGCGCCAATAAAGCGCCTCATCCAGATTCGGGTTGCTCGCCAGGGCACGGCTGTAGAACTCGAGCGCGCGCGGATAAAACGATCGTCGATAGAACATGTGACCGATGCGCTGGTCGAGCCAGGGATCCTGCACCGTTTTGGCGATCGATTCATGGATGGCGACTTCCGTTCCGCCGTCGGCACGCATGATTTTCCAGCTGTCGGACAGCTGCTTCTCCGCTTCCAGTACTTTGACGTGATCAGGTGCCATGCCTTGCGTCCGGGCGTCGGCAATCACGTTGGCACGCACGCTGTCGTCGCTTGCGATGGCGGCGATGTAGCCGCGCCGCAAAGCCAGGCTGTGCGGCGCCTGCGCCACACCTTTGCGAAAAGCCTGCTCAACGCACGGTCCGTCGCGCGTGGCATCGCAAAGTGCGATCAATACCCGGTACGAAACCAGCGGTCGCGCCGTCAGCTTCATGCTGACCTCGACATCCTCGCGCGCCTGTCGCATCAGGCTGCGGTAGTCCTGCCAGGCGCGGTCGGCGTTAACGCCCTGGTAAGCCACCGGGTCCGCGATCAGGTCCGCCTGCCCCCAGCGATACATTGCGCGCGCCATACGCGCTTCATAGCTGGCGGGCATTGCGCCCACCCAACGGTCATAGAGCGTCGCCAGGCCCGAATCCGTTTCGCGCATCAGCGCCCAGTAGAGCTGTATCAGCGGCCGCTCGGTCGCCGAGTCGACCTCGTACTGATGCTGGTAACGCGAAAAATACGCCTGCAGCGCCGCCACGTCCTGCCGCGCCGCCAGCGCCTGCACCTCCAGCGCATCGGGAATCGGCAAGGTCTGCGCGCCGACGGCGGCAGAAAACGACAGCATGACGCCAGCAATCCAGTTTCTCATGGGTGTCCCCTCCTGCCTTGCTTACGGCGCGCGCCGCCACAACTTGATGTCGGTCTGCCCGCAGGCTGGATACAATCGCCCCATGCCACGAATCACCACCCGCCCCTGTCCTGCCGACACCCGCGCCGCGCTGCAGCAGGGCGGCATCGATCCGACCTGGGCGCGCCTGTATGCCGCGCGCGGCGTCACCCACCCCGAGCAGGTTGCGCACCGCCTGCCGCAACTGCTACCGCCGGCCGGCCTGCTGCACATCGAGCGCGCGGCCGCTTTGCTGGCCGATGCCATTGCGGCGAACCAGCGCCTGCTGATCATCGCCGACTACGACGCCGACGGCGCCACCGCCTGCGCGGTCGGCGTGCGCGGCTTGCGCATGCTCGGCGCGCGGGCCGATTTCATCGTGCCCAACCGGCTCGAGCACGGCTACGGTCTCAGCCCCGACATCGTCAAACTCGCCGCGGCGCGGCAGCCCGATCTGCTGGTCACGGTCGACAACGGCATCGCAGCAGTCGAAGGTGTGGCCGCGGCCAATGCACTCGGCATACCGGTACTGGTCACCGACCACCACCTGCCGGGCGACGCGCTGCCGGACGCCGCCTGCATTGTCAACCCGAACCAGCCCGGCTGCGGCTTCGCGTCGAAAAACCTGGCGGGGGTGGGGGTGATGTTCTACGTGCTGCTGGCGCTGCGCGCCGAGTTGCGCGCACGTGGTGCGTATGCCGAACAGCAGGAACCGGATCTGCGCGCCTTGCTCGATCTGGTTGCGCTCGGCACCGTTGCCGACGTGGTGAAGCTCGACGCCAACAACCGCACCCTGGTCGCGCAGGGGCTGGCGCGAATGCGCGCCGGCAAGGCCAGCGCCGGCATCAACGCGCTGTTTCGCGCCGCCGCGCGCGATCCTGCGCGCGCCACCGTGTTCGACCTCGGCTTCATGCTCGGCCCGCGGCTCAACGCCGCCGGCCGCCTCGACGACATGGCACTCGGCATCGAATGCCTGCTGGCCGACGATCCCATTCGCGCGCAGCAGCTGGCGCAGCAGCTTGACACGCTCAATCGCGCCCGGCGCGACGTCGAATCCGGCATGCTGGACGAAGCGCTCGCCATCCTCGCCCGCTTCAGCCCCACCGACAGCCATAGCCTCACCGCCTGGCAGCCCGGCTGGCACATCGGCGTCATCGGTATCCTCGCGTCAAGGCTGAAAGACACATTCCACCGCCCCACCATCGTGCTGGCCAACAGTGAGAAGGGGGAACTCAAAGGCTCCGGCCGCTCGATTCCCGGTCTGCACCTGCGCGACGCGCTCGACCTGGTCGACAAACGCCATCCCGGCCTGATTCTGAAATTTGGCGGTCACGCGATGGCGGCCGGACTCATCCTGCCAGCCGGCCGTCAGGATGAATTCAGCCAGGCCTTCGAGGCGGTCGTGCGCGAGCTGCTCGATCCGGCCGACCTGGAAGGCGTGATCGAAACCGACGGCGAACTCGACCCTGCCGACCACAGCTACGCACTTGCCGAACAGTTCGACCATGCGGTGTGGGGACAAGGCTTCCCCGCCCCGCTGTTCACCGCCACGTTCGACGTGCTGGCGCAACGCGTGGTCGGCGACAAGCATCTGAAACTGAAGCTCGGGCGCGACGGCGCGGCATTCGAGGCCATGCGTTTCTTTCACCCCGACCCGCTGCCGGCACGCATCCACGCGGTCTACGCGCTGATGCCCAACGAATTCAAGGGCCAGCAAAGCCTGCAACTGAAACTCCAGCACTGGGAACCGGCCGACTGATTGACGCTTGCAACTTGCCGCCCGCCACTTGAAACTGCTGCCCTGATGCCGCCGATCACCTACACGCTTATCCTGCTGAACATGCTGATCTATGCGCTCGGCATGGCGACCGGGCCCGAGATCGTGCGGGTGTTCGGCCTTTGGCCGCCGGGGTCGGGCGGGGCGTTCAATATCTGGCAACTGGTGACTTACAGCTTCGTGCACGGTTCGATCCCGCACCTGGCGATGAACATGTTTGCCATCTGGATGTTCGGTGCCGAACTGGAAAAACGCTGGGGAGACCTGCGCTACCTGTTGACCTATCTGTTCAGCGTGATTGTCGCGGCCATGACGCAAATCGCCGTCAGCGGCTATTTCCTGCATACGCCCGGCGCCGTGGTGGGCGCCTCGGGCGGCGTGTTCGGCCTGCTGCTGGCGTATGCGCTGTATTTTCCCAACCGGGTCGTCAGCATCGTTTTTCTGCCCTTCATCCGCATCCCCGCACGCACCTTCGTATTCGGCTATGCCGCCATCGAGCTTTTTCTCGGCGTCACCAACACCGCGGCGGGCATCGCCCACTTCGCCCATCTGGGCGGGCTGTTCGGCGGCTGGCTCAGCGTGCAGTATTTTCGCGGGCGTGGGGTGTTCGGCAGCCGCTGAGCCGTTCAGGCGTAGCCGTCCGGATTGCCCTGCTGCCAACGCCACGCATCGGCGCACATGCGTTCCAGATCGTGCATTGCGCGCCAGCCCAGGTCGCGCGCGGCGCGCGCGGGGTCGGCCCAGCATTGCGCCACGTCGCCCGCACGCCGCGCCACGATCCGGTAAGGTACCGGCCTGCCGCTGGCCGCTTCGAACGCGCGCACCATGTCGAGCACGCTCACACCACGTCCGGTGCCCAGATTCCAGGTCTGCACCCCGTCCATCCCATGGAGTTTGTTCAGCGCCGCGACATGGCCGCGCGCCAGGTCGACCACATGAATGTAATCGCGCACGCCGGTGCCGTCGGGCGTCGGGTAGTCCCCGCCGAACACGTTGAGGTGCGGACGGCGACCCACCGCCACCTGCGCCACATACGGCATCAGGTTATTGGGAATGCCGCGCGGGTCTTCGCCGATCAGGCCCGACTCGTGCGCGCCGACCGGGTTGAAATAGCGCAGCAGCGCAATGTTCCAGGCCGCATCCGCACGCGCCATGTCGCGCAGCATCTGCTCGATGAAGAGCTTGGACCAGCCGTAGGGATTGGTCGCCGACAGCGGGAAATCCTCGGTGATCGGCACCATTGCCGGATCGCCGTACACGGTGGCCGACGACGAGAACACCACCGACTTCACGCCGGCCGCCGTCATTTCCTCGAACAGCGCGATGCTGCCGCCGATGTTGTTGTCGTAATACAGCAGCGGGTTTTCCACCGACTCGCCGACGGCCTTGAGGCCGGCAAAATGCACCACCGCGTCGATCGCATGCGCCGCAAACAGTGCGCGCAGCGCAGCGCGATCGCGAATGTCGCCCTCCACGAAATCCACCACCCGGCCCGTAATCTGGGCCACCCGCTCGAGCGACTTCACGCTGCTGTTCGACAGGTTATCGAACACCACCACCGCGTGCCCCGCCGCCAGGCATTCCACCGCCGCGTGCGACCCGATATAGCCGGCTCCGCCGGTCAACAGAACTTTCAATTCCGCCCCCTCCCTTTGGTTTCAACGCTCAAGCATGTAACTGTGACATGTCAGCTGTTTCTGCTCATGAAATCCGCATACGCCGCAGCCAGCCCGCTTCGCATGTCGGTCTGCGCCTTCCACCCCATCGCATTCAGACGCCCCACGTCCATCAGCTTGCGCGGCGTGCCGTCGGGCTTGGTCGTGTCGAACTCAATGCTTCCCTCGTAGCCCACCACGTCC
>DAHWJK010000276.1:0-4810 GCA_027344185.1 Thiobacillus sp. | reverse complement strand
CCCCGACGCACCGCCCGCCCCCTGGCGCGACTGGAGCGGGGAAACCGACATCTTCATCGTCCCCGGGCACCGCTTCGCGTGGATCGACCTGCTGCTGACCAATTTCCACCTGCCCAAGTCCACGCTGCTGATGCTGGTCAGCGCCTTCGCGGGGATGGAAACGATTCGCGAGGCCTATGCGCATGCGGTGCGCGAGCGCTATCGGTTTTTCAGCTACGGGGATGGGATGTTGCTGCAGGCAGCCTCCCCGGTGCCGGTGGAAACCTGAAGCTTCGAGATCATTCTCGTCAAACGCCAAAAAGTTCACGGGGGAGATTGATCTTCGGTGGTAGCCTCGATTCGCTCCAAAGCTATCATCGACATCAGGGCAGATACCGTGGGCCGTTCAGCCATTTTCATGCAAGCTTCGGAGACCGTCATCGACGGCGGGATGGGCGTGCGGTATCTGGACGAATGGGCACACTCCGGGTTTGCCATGATGACTCGCATGGACATGACCGCGCTTCCGGTGCAGGTCAGCGTGGTGGACGACCTTGCCGGATTCGATGCGCTGCGCGACGACTGGCTGGCGCTTGAGCAACAGGTCCCGGACAGCAGCGTATTCATGAGCTGGGACTCCCAGCGGCTGTGGTGGAAGTATTACGGCAAGGGCCGTGCATTGCGCATCCTGGTCGCACGCGACGCGAACCGTGTCATCGGCATCTTGCCGCTGTACTGCGAGCGCCACCACAAGGCCGCGGGAATCCTCGGGATTCGCAAGCTCCGGCAGATCGGAGTCGGGGGCGACACCGCCCCTGACGACCTCGATGCCTTGCTGCTGCCCGAGTTCGCGCCACTGGCGGCTGTCCGCCTGGCCGCATTCGTGGCCGCGTCGGTCGGGGGTTGGGACATGCTGGAACTCACCGACCTGCCAGCGACCTCCGCGCTGGTCCCGGCGTGGACAGGGCAACTGCCCGGGGCCGGGCTGCGCGTCCAATGCTCCGCCGCCAGTCCGATCGTCTTCGGTGACCTCCCCTCGAGCTTCGAGGAATACTGCCAGGGCCTGAGCAGCAATCGGCGCGCGGTGATGCGCCGCAAGCGCCGCAAGTTCGAATCCCAGCCGGGCGCTCGCTTCGTCACCATTGACACGCCTGAGGGTGTGGACCAGGCATTTGACGAATTGGTTCGCCTGCATCGATTGCGGTGGAGCGGACGGACCGCCCGCCCGGCATTCTCCAGCAGAGAGTTCCGCGACTATCACCGTGAATGGATGCATACCCTGCTCTCGCAGGGCCGGTTGCGGCTGCTCGCCCTGGAAGTCCACGGCAGATTCATCGCAATGCTGTACTGCATGCAATACAAGGGGCGATGGAGTTTTTTCCAGGGGGGTTTCGACCCGGAATTCTCCCCGCTCAGTCCCGGCGAGGTGCTGATGGGCCTGGCCATCGAAACGGCCATCTCCGACGGATGCACGGTATTCGATATGTTGAAGGGCGACCATGAATACAAGCGCCACTTCTTCCAGCAAGACCGACGGAACCTTGAAATCCGCGTGTTTCGCAAGGGCGCGGTGAGCCTCGCCTACGGCCTGCGCGACGCCTGGCTTCGCCACCGTAGCAAGGCCCCCGTGCGCGACCATACGCCCACCTGAGCGCCGGTCGAATGCCCGCGACGACGTGCGGATGCCGGCCGTCGCTAGCGCCCCAGCGCCCGCTTACCTTGCACGAGAGCATGCAGCACGCGGCCTCGCAGCGTGGGGGCGAACATGGCCAGACTGTGGACCCGTACTTCCTGCGGGTGCCAGACCTCCGCCCATGCCGGCCCCGTCACCAGGCTGAGCCAGGCGATTCCCGGGTCCGCGACGCAGGCCTCGATCAGCATCGCGAGCAACACGTTGCCCGGGGCGGCCTGTCGCAGCGATTCGTCGTAGCTGACCTTCAGGACGGCCAGGGTGTCGTCCGTGCGAATGCAGAAGTCGCAGGCCACGGGGCGCCCGTCCAGGCGCAAGGTGACGATCCAGACCTGCTGCCTGGGGTGAAGGCCGTCGATGAGTCCCGCATAGAACTCGACCAGTTTGGGATCCAGGCGGATCGCGCTGCCAGTCCCGTTCGCGCCCTTCCAGCCCGAAGCCTCGAGATCCAGGAAGGTCGTGAAGGCGCTCGGCGCGCCTTCCGGCCCGATCGCCAGATCCAGCTCCACCGCCCCCAGGCTCGCAAGTTTCCTGCGCTGCCTCGCCAGGTTCCTGCGGAAGTGCGATGAACTCGAAACCAGAGCCGACTCCGCCGACACGGTGCTGAATCGCATGCTCTGCCGGCAGCGATGCACGACCATCCGCGCCCCATCCGTGACCCAGGCGCCATGAATCGAGCCGTCATCCAGCACGCTCGGCAACACGACCTGGTCACAATGCCTGCGCGTGCGCCGGAGTTCGACCATGATGGCCTCGATCACCCCGACCCTGTCCGCTCGCGGCGCCAGCAGCATCGGCGACAAGGTCGCGTGCGGATCCCACAGCAGGCTCCAGCTCGCGATCGTGAACGGCCCCATGCGCCGCGGCGCGTAGCGCAGGGGAACGATCGCCACCGTCTCGCCGGCCTCGCGCACCACGGCCACCTGCACCGATTGCGGATCCGGTTCCAGGTAGCGCACCTGCTGCATCACCCAGCCATGGGACTGCGCGTGGTTGCGCGCGGGAAGGGCGTCGAAGAGTGCGTTCCACTCGAACCGCAATGGCTCGATGGCCTGCAAGCCGTGCGCAAATTCGACCCTTAGCATCGATGTGAACTCAATGAGCCGTGAAAAGGCCGGGCAGGGCCGCGAACTCCGCGCGGCTCGGTGACACTCCGATCACGGGCACATTGAAAAAGCGCGCTCGGTGCCAACGTTATGGCGGCATCAGTCGCGGCATCTTACATGAGCCCGATTCGGCTACAAACCCGGCGCAGCGACATCGCGCGACCCGCCCGTTCGCGGCATGATTCGCTCTGGACGAAGGCCGATCTCCAGGTTGCGGTCATGCTTCGGACACGGCCCCTTCAAGAGGGAACCCTTCGTCTCGGCCATTTGAAGCGCTCGCAGCGTAGATATACCTCGCCTAGCCGCCCCGTCGCTCGGCCGCGCTTTGGTGCGACACCCGACACGGGGGGGGTTCAAAATTGCAGCGGGCCATAGAATCGCGGATCTCAGGCCGCGTGTCTGCACTCGCGCGAACGGGAAAGTCCGGAGGACGATGATGTCGCAGGCTGTCACGGCAATCATTCCGACCTACAACCGCGCCGCACTTGTATGCAGGGCGATAGACAGCGCGTTGCGCGCGACCACGTCGCACGATGAGATCCTGGTCGTGGACGACGGGTCGACGGACGACACCACGTCGAGAATCAAAGACTACGGAGACAGGGTGCGAGTGTTGCAGGTCCCGCACCGCGGGGCGGGCGCCGCTCGTAATGCCGGCGTGGCCGCAGCCAAGCACGATTGGATCGCATTCCTGGATTCGGACGACGAATGGGACCCCGACAAGATCGCCATGCAGCGCGCCCTGCTCGCGGCACGAGAGGACGTCGCCTACGTATTCAGTGATTTTCGTGTGATCCATGAGCAAGGGGCGACAATCCCTCGCTACCTGCGAAATTGGATGTCGGACAAGCGGCCCTGGCAAGAAATCACTTCGCCGCCCTGCTCGTTTCGCGCCCTCGCGGGAGCGAAGAATGCCCTCGACCGAGATTTTGACGTATATATCGGAGATTTCTATACGACTCTGCTGGAGAATTTCTGCATCCCGACCTTCACGCTCATGTTCAGGAGGTCTCGTAGCGTAGAGGCTCGCTTCGCTGAGGACCTCCCGACGTATGAGGACTACGAATTCTTTGGTCGGTTGACACACCAGAAGCTGGGTGCCTACCTCGACGTGGAAACTGCGACACAACATGGCCACGGCCTGCCCAGGCTTACTTCCGCGACCCAAGTGCACAAACTGGACGCCCAGATGACGGTTACGGCTCGCATCTGGGGCTCCGACGCCGCCTTTCTCGAGGCGCATGGAGGCATGTACGCCCACCACTGGGATACGCTGAAGCAAAGGCGATCGAGAGCGCGCATCAGTGAACTGCTCTTGTTGGATGATCTTCCAAAGGCCCGCTGCATCGCGGCCAGCGCGGAGGGGCTCTCGTGGAAGATCCGTGCACTGCTTGCGCTTCCCCACCCGATGGCGCGTTGGGCGCTGATGGTGTATCGAAGGACGCTGCGTCACCAGTAGGATTCTTCGGACCACACGCACGGCGGGTGTTCCGGCGCTGAACCATCGGCTGAACTTCGGATCGGCATCGAGGTCAACGACAATGGCGCCATGCTCGAATTCACCGTCCACCACGCCCGCGGTCGCGCCCGCCGCGGCAGCCTGCGCCTGCGCCGCGGTGTCGTGCAGACCCCGCAGTTCATGCCCGTCGGAACCTACGGTTCGGTCAAGGGCATCACCCCGCAAGGCCTGCGCGACGCCGGCGCGCAGATCATCCTCGGCAACACCTTCCACCTGTGGCTGCGCCCCGGGCTGGAGGTGGTCCGGCGCTTCGGAGGGCTGCACCGCTTCATCGGCTGGGACGGCCCGATCCTCACCGACAGCGGCGGATTCCAGGTCTGGAGCCTGGGGGAGCTGCGCAAGATCAGCGAGCAGGGGGTGCGCTTCGCCTCTCCCGTCAACGGCGACAAGCTGCTGCTGACCCCGGAGGTCAGCATGCAGATCCAGACCGTGCTGGATTCGGACATCGCGATGCAGTTCGACGAATGCACCCCCTACGAGACCCGGCGCGGCGACGAGGTGCATCGCACCACCGAG
>DAHWJK010000260.1:0-10362 GCA_027344185.1 Thiobacillus sp. | reverse complement strand
CGGGCGACAGGCGGCTCTTCCAGGTGCTGACCACAACCATAGCGGTGCGCAATCGCGCGCCATGAATACGGGATGGATACTCGGATGATGCGACCCCTCTCCTCGCAGCGCGGTGCGGCGCTCGTTACCGGGCTGATTTTCATGGTGGTGCTGACCCTGCTCGTCGTCTCGGCGATGCGTGGCACCATTCTCGAAGAAAAGATGGCGGGCAATGCGCGCGACGCCGACCTGGCGTTCCAGGCCGCGGAAGCGGCATTGAGAGCGGGCGAACAGGAATTGAACCAGGCCACGCCGCCGGTTTTTGCGCTGACCGGCGCCTACCTGTCAGTGGGGAGCCGCAACGACGCCTACTGGCTGAATACCCATAACTGGGCAGCCGATTCCGTCGCATACCCGAGTGTGCCGACCGGCGCTGCGCTGGCCCCGCGCTATGTCATCGAAGAATTGCCCGCCGTCCCTGCCGCCGGTTTCAGCAAGAAAGCCGGCGTGATCCCGGAAACGGGCTATTACCGTGTCATTGCCCGCGGCGTTGGGGGCAATCCCAACACCCTGAGGTATGTGCAAACCACGTATCGTCGCTGATGGAAAAGAGAAAAGGAACCGCCATGAACCCCGTTCGCTCAGGCATTCTCGGAATCGTGCTGATGTTGGGCATCATGCCGGCGTTCGCGATCGACATCGCGCAGAAACCCGTTTTTCTCAATCCGCCCGATCCACGTGTGATGCTGGTCATGTCGCGCGACCACGAATTGTCGAAAAAGGCTTACAACGATCACAGCGACCTCGACGGTGACGGGACGCTGGAGACGACGTACACCGACACCATCGATTATTATGGGTATTTCGACCCGCAGAAGTGTTACACATACAGTAGCGGACGCTTTGATCCTGTCGCCGCCGCCACCGGAACCAACTCCCACCATTGCTCAAGTCAGTGGAGCGGAAACTTCCTCAACTGGGTCAGCATGACCCGGATGGATGTGCTGCGTAAAACCCTCTACGGCGGCCTGCGTTCCACCGATAACAATGGTGCGGCGCTGGGCGATACCGTGCTCGAACGCACTCTGCTCCCCAACGATGTCCATGCTTATTCCAAGGTGTTCGCGCCGGCCGGTGGAGCAGTGGACATGGCGAAATACACGCCCTACAGCAATGCCGCCATGTCGTTCTGCAACGTGACGCTGGGGTCGGGGTTTTCACGCAGCAGCACAGCCGAGCCGATCATTCAGGTCGCCACGGGCAATTTTCCGCGGTGGGCGATGACCGAACATCCGCAATGCGGTACCGGAAGCGGGGATAAGCCCGGCAGTCTGACGGCCACCCTGACTGCGCGGGTGGCGGTGTGCGTGCCGGGCATGCTTGAAGACAACTGTACGCAGTATGGCACTACAAACCGCAAGCCAACAGGACTGTTGCAGAAATACGGAGAAAAGGATGCGATGGCGCGGGTGCAGTTCGGCTTGTTGACCGGCAGCTACTCCAAGAACAAATCGGGGGGCGTGCTGCGCAAGAACACCTCCTGGCTGACCGATAATGCGACCGCTTCGGATAATGAAATCAATACCAGCACCGGTCAATTCATCAACCAGTCGTCTACCGATGCAGGGATCATCAATACCATCAACCGGATCCGCATTTCAGGGTGGGACTACGCAAGCGGCAAGCATCAGAACAGTTGCAACAGCCCCGGCATCACCTCGTTCAGCGATGGTCAATGCGTGGACTGGGGCAACCCGCTGGGCGAGATGTATCTGGAAACCTTGCGCTATTTCTCGGGCGCGACCGGCCCGATGTCGGCTTTCGATAGCAACTCGAACGAGCAAACCCATTTGCCCTCCCTGCCCAAGGTGAGCTGGACAGATCCCTTGCCCAGCAACCAGTGGTGCGCATTGTCGAATACGGTCGTGCTTTCCACAGGCCTCAACTCGTTCGACCGCGACCAATTGACGGGTCACGGTATTACTGGGCTCGATGTTGAGATTCTGACCAATCAGGTGGGGGTAGCGGAGGGGGTGAACGGCGGCACGTATTTGATTGGCGGCAATCCCACCTCGGCGGACAACCAGTGTACCGGCAAGACGCTGGCCAATCTGAGCGATGCGAGCGGCATCTGCCCGGAAGTGCCCAGTCTGGAGGGCGGCTACCATATTGCAGGTCTGGCCTATGCCAACCAGAAGGTGGATTTGCGCCCCTTGTATAAACCAAACCGCACCCTGCGCTGGGGTACGACAAGCACCAATCCCAACGCGGATTTCGTGGATCGTCAGCCGATGGCAACCTTTACGGTCGCCTTGGCCGAAAGCCTGCCCAAGTTCGAGATTCCTGTTGCCGGTGGAACCATCACCTTTCTGCCGGCGTGCCAGGCGCACTCGACTAAGACGGCTGTAGCGGCGGATCCAGGTTGGCGTGTCTGTTCGTTAACCGATCTGCGGGTGACCAATCTGGTGACGAATGCAAGCGGGAAGCCCATTGCGGGAAGCATCGATGCCGCTTGGGAGGACTCCACCTGGGGCAATGACTATGACATGGACGGCGTGTCCCAGCTCGATTTTTGTGTGGGCACAGCGTGTGTCCCGGCCATCGGGCCCGGTCAGATCCAGATCACCGCGCAAGCGACGCGTGCAGCAGCGGGTCATGCCCTGCTTTTCGGCTATACCGTGACGGGGACTTTTGCTGCGGACGGGACCTACCTGGATATTTTGCGTCCCGGGGGCGCCAACTTTACCAGCCTGCCTGCGCCGGCTTCGGTGACCCCCCCCACCTCACGCACCTTTGCAGCCGGCTCGTCAACCGCCAAGTTGCTGGAAAATCCGTTGTGGTATGCCGCCAAATACGCACGTGCGAATTGGGACACTGAAATCAATGCGACGGGCGCAAGCGGCACAGACGGCATTCCCGACAATTTCTTCAAGGTAACCAACCCAGCAGGATTGTTCTCCGCCCTGGGCAAGGTGTTTGAAGATGCGGCCAACGCCGATGCGTCTGCGTCGGCGATCGCCAGCAACTCGACGCGTCTGGATACCACGACGCATATTTATCAGGCTGTATTCAATAGCCCGGCCTGGACCGGTGAACTGAGGGCGATTCCGCTGGCTTCCGGCGGCGTGGTCTCTACCGCGTCTTGGGAAGCAGGCAGTCTGATCCCCGCCGCCGCCAGCCGAGACATCACGACGTGGAATGGCCAGGCCTGGAACGTGGCCACGAATGGGGGCCGGGATTTCCTGTGGGCCAGCCTGACGTCTGCACAGCAGACATCGATCGGCAGCTCGGCGATTCTCGATTATCTGCGCGGCGATCAAACCAATGAAGAACCCAGCGGACCCTACCGCGAGCGCACGACCCTGCTGGGCGATATCGTCAACTCCGACCCCCATTACGTGGCGACGGAAAGTTACGGCTACGATCAGCCAGGAAGTGGTCTGGCTGCGACCGAACAAGCCGCCTATACCGTTTTCCGCACGGGCACGACGGGTGTGACGAAGGTGACGCGCAAGAAGATGCTGTATGTCGGCGCCAACGACGGCATGCTGCATGCGTTCAATGCCGCCAATACCACTGCACTGGGCGGCGGCACCGAGTTGTTCGCGTATGTACCCAATGCAGTGATTCCGAACTTGAAGTTGTTGTCGGACCCCAATTATCAGCATGCTTTCTATGTCGATGGATCGCCCAACTCGGGTGATGCCTTCCTGAATACCCAATGGAGAACCGTGTTGCTGGGTACGCTGGGCGCAGGCGGCAAGGCGGTGTTCGCGCTCGATGTCACCGACCCGGACAGCTTCGATTCCACCAAGGTGATGTGGGAGTTCACGGATTCCGATCTGGGCCACATCATGGGGCGTGCCCACGTCGCGCGCATGAATGATGGAAACTGGTATGCGGTATTCGGAAATGGCTACAACAGCAACGGTACAGCCAGCAAGGCCGTGCTGTTCCTGGTGCCGCTGGACAGGCTGCTGGGTTTGCCTGTCATAAAAATCGACACGGGCGTTGCATCGGACAACGGTTTGTCCGAGCCGGCCCTGCTGGATGAGGACGGCGACCGCATCATCGATACCATTTATGCGGGCGATCTGAAAGGCAATGTCTGGAAATTCGACGTGTCAGCCAGCAATGCGGGTACCTGGAATAACACGGGCAACCGAATGGTTCTCTTTACTGCCACCGATGCATCCTCGAATCCGCAGCCGATCACCGGGGCCCTGGAAATCGGTGCGCCCCCAAGTGGCACGGGCGACTACATGATTTATTTCGGTACCGGAAAGTATCTGGGCAACACCGATATCGGCGATAAATCCGTCCAGACGGCCTACGGGCTCCTCGATTCCGGCAGCGCGATCTCGGGCCGCAGCGCGCTCCAGTCGCAGGAATTTGTGTACGAAGGGGTACGCACGGCGACCGATACCAGCCAGATCCGGGTGGCAAGCGACCATGCAGTGACCTACACCGGGGCAAGCGCGCAACGCGGCTGGTACCTGGACCTGCTGTCCCCCAACACGCCGGCGGCGCTGGGGGAACGTATCGTCAGTGTGCCCCTGCTGCGTTTTGGCCGCGTGATTCTCACCTCGATCGTGCCGTCCGACGCGCCATGCGACCAGGGCGGTTACAGCTGGATCACCGAACTCGACGCGATGACAGGCGCACGGCTGGCCTACAGCGTGTTCGATTACAACGGGGACGGAACCTTCGATGCGTCTGATTACGCGGCCTCGACGGTGACGGGCTTGGCGGCTTCCAACCCGGTCAGCTCGAAAAAGCTCGCCAGCGAGGGACTGATGAAATCCCCGACGGTCATCAGCGCAGGGGAAGTAGAGTACAAGGTGGGCAGTGGCACTGCAGGCGGCATTGTGGTGGTGACTGAAAAAGGCACGACCGGTTCGCCCCGTACGTCCTGGCGTCAAATTTTCGCGCCCTGATTCAGTTGGCATAGAAAGGTAATTATGAACAAGCAGATGAGGACAACAATCGGAGGGTTTACCCTCATTGAGCTGATGATCACCGTGGCGATCATCGGGATACTGGCCGCCATCGCTTATCCCAGCTACACGCAGTATGTGCAGCGCGCGAATCGGGCGGAGGCGCGTTCTGTCCTCCTTGAAGCTGCACAGTTCTTGGAGCGGAATTACACTATGAACAATTGTTATCACCGTAATGACGGTGCCTGTGGAACGGCCGCGGCGAATTTGTCGCTACCGGCCTCATTGTCGCAATCGCCTAAGCAAGGTACAGCCAAATACACCATTGCCCCGGGTCTGGCTTCACAAACCTTCACGCTGACGGCCACCCGTACGGGCGCGATGTCAAGTGATGCATGCGGCAACTTCACATTGACGAATACCGGGGTACAGGGGCTCGCTGGTAGTCCGCCCCCGACCTTGTCAGTGGCAGAATGCTGGGGAAAATAATAAAGGGGCCGGCAGGTTAAATAAAAGGCTAGTTCAGGCCTTTAGGCAGCGGAAAGCCAACCTTCTCCTGCACGCCGCTCAGATCGGAGACCGTTGCGACGCCCATCTGATGTAGCCTCTCGATGACAGCGCGCACCAGAATTTCCGGTGCTGAAGCGCCGGCAGTCACGCCGATCTTCTTTTTCTCAATGACCCACTGCGGAACGATCTCACTGGCGTTGTCGACCATGTAAGCCGGAACGCCCAGATTCTCCGCCACCTCCCGCAGCCGGTTCGAATTCGAACTGGTCGGCGACCCCACCACGATCACCACATCGCACTGCGGTGCCAGCGCCTTCACCGCGTCCTGCCGGTTTTGCGTGGCGTAGCAGATGTCGTCCTTCTTCGGCCCGACGATGGCCGGGAAGCGCGTGCGCAAAGCGTCGACCACGCGGGCGGCGTCGTCGACCGAGAGGGTGGTCTGGGTGACGTAGGCGAGCTTGTCGGGGTCGGACACCTCTAGCCCCGCGACGTCTTCGGGCGTTTCAACCAGGTACATGCCCCCCTTCGACTGTCCGAGCGTGCCTTCGACCTCGGGATGGCCCTTGTGTCCGATCATCACGATCTCATACCCCTTGTCGCGCAGCTTGCTGACCTCGACGTGCACCTTGGTGACCAGCGGGCAGGTGGCGTCGAACACGTTGAGTCCGCGTGATGCAGCCTCGGTGCGCACCGCCTGCGAGACACCGTGCGCGCTGAAGATGACGGTGGCGCCGGCGGGGACTTCGTCGAGCTCCTCGACGAAGATCGCGCCCTTGGCCTTGAGGTCGTTGACGACGTAGGTGTTGTGGACGACTTCGTGGCGCACGTAGATCGGCGCGCCGAATTTTTCCAGCGCGCGCTCGACGATGGCAATGGCGCGGTCGACGCCGGCGCAGAAGCCGCGGGGATTGGCAAGCAGGATGGTCGGTGTCATGGGCGTTCCAGTGTCACAGGATGCGGACGTTGATCGGTGTGGGCCTAGCGTTTGCTCCCTCTCCCGCTTGCGGGAGAGGGTTGGGGATAACCATCGACTTGCCCGCTTGCGGGCTTAGTCGAATGGCTAGAGGCTTCACCAGAGGGAAGAATCCGTTCCACCTCCACTTCGAATTCGATGTGCAGATCGGCGAGCGGATGGTTAAAGTCGACCTTCACGGTGTCGTCGCCGATTTCCAGGATGTGTCCGGCCAGCGTCTGGCCGTTGGGCATCGCAAATTCGACCAGCTGGTCGACCGCGAATTCCATATCGACCGGCAGATCGGTTTTCGGCAGGGTCTGGATCAGTTCGGGCTGGCTGGGACCGAAGGCTTGCCAGGGGTCGAGCAGAAACACGTGGCGTTCGCCGGGGACGATGTCGACCAGCCACTGTTCCAGCATCGGCGCCAGCGTGCCATCGCCGAGCGTAATCGTTTCCGGTTCGGTATCGTCGAAATTGGAAATGAGGTCGTCACCCCCGCGCGGCCGCAATGCGTAGCGGAGCTGAACAGTATCGCCGGCAGACACGGTGCTGCGCGCGTTCATGTTTTATCCTGTGCGGGCTTGTCCCCGTTCGCAGCAGGTTTGCTACGCAGGCTGTCCCAGATCAACAGGGCGGCGCCGATGCTGATGGCGGTGTCGGCCACGTTGAACGCCGGCCAGGCGAAGCTGCGGTAGTGGAAATACAGGAAATCCACTACATGGCCCAGCACCGCGCGATCGATCACGTTGCCGAGCGCGCCGCCGAGCACCAGCGCGAGCGAAAACGCGAGGCGCGTCTCGTTCGCGTGGCGTTTCAGCAGGCGCACGATAATCACGGTGGCGACGATGCCGATGGCGATGAAGAACCAGCGCTGCCAGCCGCCCGCATCGGCCAGGAAGCTGAACGCCGCGCCGGTGTTGTGCACGCGCACCAGCGAAAAGAAGGGCAGCACCGGGATGAATTCCTGGTAGTCGAGGGTGGCCGACACCCACCATTTGGTGAGGTGATCGAGCACGATGACGGCGAACGCGAGGCCCAGCCATTTGCGCAGTGTAGGGTCGAGTGACTTAAGCATGGCTGCGCACCTCGCCGTCGCCATGGAGATTGCTGACGCAGCGCCCGCAGAGACCGGGATGCTCGGCGTGCGTGTCGACATCGGCGCGATAGTGCCAGCAGCGCTCGCATTTCTGCGCCGCGCTCGGGGTGACTTCTACGCGGTTGGCGTCGGCCGCGACCACGCGCGCCTGCGAGGTGATCAGAACGAAGCGCAGGTCGTCGCCCAGCGGCGCCAGCAGCGCCTGGGTATCGGGAGCGGCGTGCAGGGTCACTTCGGCCTGCAGCGACGAGCCGATGCCACCGGCCACGCGCACGGTCTCGAGTTCCTTCTGCACCTCGGCGCGCACCGCACGGATGCGGGCCCAGCGCTCCAGCAGGTCGGCCTCGCCGGCCTGCGCCGGCAGGTCGTGCCAGGTATGCAGGAACACCGAACTGTTTTCGCCAGCCAGCTGTGCCCACACTTCCTCGCCGGTGAACGACAGGATCGGTGCCATCCAGCGCGTCAGCGCGTGCGCCAGGTGATGGAGCGCGTTCTGCGCGGCCCGTCGCGCGCGGCTGTCCGCACCGCTGGTGTAGAGGCGGTCCTTCAGAATGTCGAGGTAGAAGCCGCCGAGGTCTTCCGAGCAGAAAGATTGGAGCTTCTGCACGATGAAGTGGAATTCGTAGGCGTCGTAATGCGCCTGCAGCTCGTTCTGCAGCTGGCGCGTCAGCGCCAGCGCGTAGCGGTCGATCTCCAGCCAGTCGGCCACTGGTAGCGCGTGTGCCTCGGGGTCGAAGTCGGACAGGTTGGCGAGCAGGAACTTCAGCGTATTGCGGATGCGGCGGTAGCTCTCCACCACGCGTTTCAGGATCTCGTCCGAGATGGTGAGTTCGCCCGAATAGTCGGTGGTCGCCACCCACAACCGCAGGATGTCGGCGCCATACTGGTCCATCACCTTCTGCGGCGAGACGACGTTGCCCTTCGACTTGCTCATCTTGTGGCCGCGGCCGTCGACGACGAAGCCGTGGGTCAGCAGCGCCTGGTAGGGCGCACGGCCGTCGGTCGCGCAGCCGGTGAGCAGCGACGACTGGAACCAGCCGCGATGCTGGTCCGAGCCTTCCAGATACAGATCCGCAGGATGCGCGAGCTCGGGACGGCGCTTCAGCACGCAGGCGTGGGTGACGCCCGAATCGAACCAGACGTCGAGCGTGTGGCCGGTCTTGTCGTACAGCGCGGCGTCGTCGCCCAGCAGTTCGGCCGGGTCGAGCGCGAACCACGCCTCGATGCCGGCGGCTTCGACGCGCTTCGCCACGGCTTCCAGCAGCTCGGACGTCTTCGGATGCAGCTCGCCGGTTTCCTTGTGGGTAAAGAAGGGCATCGGCACCCCCCAGTTGCGCTGGCGCGACACGCACCAGTCGGGGCGGTTCCTGATCATCGCCTCCAGCCGTGCACGCCCCCACGACGGGAAGAATTGCGTGGCGTCGACCGCCGCCATCGCCTGCGCGCGCAATGTCCCCCCCTGATCCCTGACCCCTGACCCCTGATCCCTGGAATCCATCCCGATGAACCACTGCCGCGTCGCGCGGAAGATGATCGGCGTCTTGTGGCGCCAGCAGTGCGGATAGCTGTGCAGCAATTTTTCGTGCGCCAGCAGGTTGCCGCTCGTTTCCAGCGTTTCGACGATCAGCGGATTGGCCTGCCAGATGCTCATGCCGCCGACCAGCGGCACGCTGGCGTAGAAGCGGCCGTCGTCGCCCACCGGATTGTCGACCTTCAGGCCGTAGCGGCTGCCCACCACGTAGTCGTCGAGACCGTGGCCGGGGGCGGTGTGCACCGCGCCGGTGCCAGCGTCGGCGGTGACGTGGTCGCCCACGATGATCGGTACCTGGCGTTCCTGGAACGGGTGCCACAGCAGCACGCCTTCGAGCGCCTGACCGGTGGTGTGGGCGAGCACCTCGGCGCCTTCACTCAAACCGTACCGCGTCAGCGCGGCTTCGCGCAGGCTGTCGGCGAGGATCAGCAAGCCCTTGGCCGTACGCACCAGTGCGTACTGGAAGTCGGGATGCAGCGCCACCGCCTGGTTGGCCGGCAGGGTCCACGGCGTGGTGGTCCAGATGACGACCTGGACCGGCGCGTCGATCGCCGCGATGTCGAAGCGGCGCGCGAGGTCGGCGGGGTCAGCCACCGCAAAGCCGACGTCGATCGCCGGCGAGGTCTTGTCCTCGTACTCGACTTCGGCTTCGGCCAGCGCCGAGCCGCAGTCGACGCACCAGTGCACCGGCTTGGCGCCCTGATACAGATAACCGGCCTGCTGAATCTGTCCCAGCACGCGCAACTGCTCGGCTTCGAACCCGAAATCCATCGTGCGGTAGGGATGGTCCCAGTCGCCCAGCACGCCCAGGCGGATGAAGTCGGCCTTCTGCCGCTCGATCTGTTCGGCGGCGTAGGCGCGGCACAGCTCGCGGAATTTCGACGGGGGGATGTCCTTGCCGTGGGTCTTTTCTACCTGCAGTTCGATCGGCAGGCCGTGGCAGTCCCAGCCCGGCACGTAGGGCGCGTCGAAGCCGGACAGCGTCTTCGCCTTGACGATGATGTCCTTGAGGATCTTGTTCACCGCGTGGCCGATGTGGATGTCGCCGTTGGCGTAGGGCGGACCGTCGTGCAGGATGAACTTGGGCCGGCCGGCGGCCGCCTTGCGGATCGCTTCGTAGCGCTTTTTCTCCTGCCAGCTTTTCACCCAGCCGGGTTCGCGCTTGGCGAGGTCGCCGCGCATCGGGAAGGGTGTGTCGGGCAGGTTGAGCGTGTTTTTATAGTCGGGCATGACGTTGCTCTAGGAATTGTTTGGCGTTGTCGACGTCGCGGCGGATCTGCGCAACGAGGCTGTCGAGGTCGGGGTATTTGGCTTCGTCGCGCAGCTTGTGGAGAAAATCCACGCGCACGCGGCG
>DAHWJK010000036.1:0-5415 GCA_027344185.1 Thiobacillus sp. | reverse complement strand
ACACGTCGAAGGCGCCGACAAGCTCTTGCGGCTGACGCTCGACCTCGGCGAGCTCGGCACGCGCCAGGTGTTCGCCGGCATCAAGTCGGCCTATGCGCCGGAAGCGCTGGTGGGGCGGCTGACGGTGATGGTCGCCAACCTGGCGCCGCGCAAGATGAAGTTCGGCATGAGCGAAGGCATGGTGCTGGCCGCCTCCGGCGACGCGCCGGGCCTCTTCATCCTGTCGCCCGACAGCGGCGCGCAGCCGGGCATGAAGGTGAAGTAAGCCGCATGAAAACGCTGCACCTGCGCATTCATGGCCGCGTGCAGGGCGTGTGGTTCCGCGAGTCGATGCGCGTCGAGGCCGAGCGGCTCGGCGTGACCGGATGGGTGCGCAATAAGCTCGACGGTACGGTGGAAGCGGTGGTTCAGGGCGAGGACACCGCCACCGACGCGCTGATTGAATGGGCGCACCGCGGCCCGCCGCAGGCGCAAGTGGACCGGGTCGAGATCGGCGAGGCGCAGGGACAGTTCAGCGGATTCATCAAGCGGACCGATTAGTCTCGCGTATCGTCTCGCCCTATGCCGAACAAAAAAATGCCCAGCTCAGTGAAGAGCCGGGCAGAGTATCCACCAAAGGAGGAGGATTGGAGGAGACAACACCAAGTGCCATTGCGGCGACCTCGGTGTTATTAGAATAATCTAATATTATTGAATGCATGTCAACACTTTGTTACACAACAGACGTACAGGCGTCGTTTTGTACTAGCCAGCCAGGCGGGAATCCGCAAAAAAAATCAGTAAATGACGTTGACCGCCTCGGGCTTGAGCCAGCCGGCCAGCGATTCGATCAGCCGGTCGTCCAGCCGCACCCGCCAGTCCTCGCCCAGGCGCACCCGGCAACGTGCGCTGGGGGTGTGGTAATCCACCCAGACCGGGCATCCGCCCTCCTGCACCTTGTAGGGCGCGAGCAGTTCGGCCAGCTTGCGCCCGCTGTGGGACTGGCCATGGCATTGGCCGTTGCACGCCAGTTGCAGGCCCTGGGCGAAGCGGGTGCGCGCGCCGGCCAAGTCATCGATTCGCTCCGCCGTGACCCGCACGCCGCCTGAATAGTCGTCGCGGTTGACCTTACCCTCGATGACCAGCAGGGCGTCGTCCTTCAGCAGATGGCGGCTCTGTTCGTAAAGTTCGTTGAATATCACCACCTCGACCTGCGCGGTCGCGTCGTCCAGCAGCAGGATCAGCATCTTGCCGCGCCGCGTCATCTGGGTGCGCAGCGACACGACGATGCCGGCCAGCATCACCGGGTCGCGCGAGGGTTCGAGGCTATCAAGCTGCCGCTTGGCGAAGCTCGACACCTCGGCCAGGTAGGAGGTGAACGGGTGGCCGCTGAAGAAGTAGCCGAGCGCGGATTTTTCCTGCAGCAATTTTTCCTGCTCGGGCCACGCCGGCACGTCGATCAGGTCTTCGCCGCCGCCCTCGAGCGCTTCGCCGAACAGGCCGACCTGACCGCCGCACCTCGCCGCGCGGTCGGCGGTTTCCAGCGCGGCGCCGACCGAGGCCATCAGACTGGCGCGATGCTCGTTCAGGGCATCGAATGCACCCGCTTTCACCAGCGCTTCCAGCGTGCGACGGTTGAGGTAGCGCTTGTCGACGCGTCGAGCCAGGTCAAACAAACCCTTATAAGGCCCGTTGGCACCACGTTCGGCGACGATCGCACCGATGGCCGCCTCGCCGCTGCCCTTGATCGCGCCCAGGCCATAGCGGATTTCGGTTTGGCTCACTGGCTCGAAGCGGTAGCCCGACCGGTTGATGTCGGGCGGCAGCATGGTCAAGCCGTTGGCGCGGCAGTCTTCGTAGAAGATGCGCACCTTGTCGGTATCGGACATTTCCGACGACATCGTCGCCGCCATGAACTCGGCCGGGTAATAGGCCTTGAGCCAGGCGGTGTGATACGCGATCAGCGCGTAGGCGGCCGAGTGCGACTTGTTGAAGCCGTATTCGGCGAATTTCTCCATCAGGTCGAACAGGCGTTCGGCGACCTTGGTGTCGGCCCCGCGCCTGGCCGCACCGGCGAGGAAAATCTCGCGCTGCTTGGCCATTTCCTCGGGCTTCTTCTTGCCCATCGCGCGCCGCAGCATGTCGGCGGCGCCGAGGCTGTAGCCGGCCAGGATCTGCGCCACCAGCATCACCTGCTCCTGGTAGACGATGATGCCGTAGGTCGATTTCAATACAGGTTCAAGGTCGGGGTGGAAATACTCCGGCTTCTGCCTGCCCTGCTTGCGCGCGATGAAGTCGTCCACCATGCCGGAGCCCAGCGGGCCTGGGCGGTTCAACGCCATCAAGGCAATGATGTCTTCGAAGCAGTCGCCCTTGAGCTTCTTTTCCAGATCCTTGGCCGAGCGCGATTCGGATTGGAACACTGCCGTCGTGTTGCCGTCGGCAAACAGCTTGTAGACCGCCGGATCGTCGAGCGGCAGGTCTTCCAGCCGGAAATCGGCGCGGTCTGCGTGGCGCTGCACGAAGCGCACCGCCTCGGCGAGGATGGTCAGCGTGCGCAGGCCAAGAAAGTCGAACTTGACCAGGCCGATCGCCTCGACGTCGTCCTTGTCGAACTGCGACACCGCGGCGTCCGATCCTTCCGCCCGATACAGCGGACAGAAATCGGTGAGCCTGCCCGGCGCGATCAGCACCCCGCCCGCGTGCATGCCGACGTTGCGGGTGATGCCCTCGAGCTTCTCCGCCAAGGGGAGCAGCTCGGCGAGCTCTTCCTCGTTCCGCGCGCGCTCATCGATCTGCGGTTCCTTCTCGCGCGCCTCGGCAAGGGTTATGCCGAGTTCGTTAGGCACCAGCTTGACGAATTTGTCGACGAACAGATACGGCAAATCCAGCACGCGTCCGACGTCACGCAACACCGCCTTGGCCGCCATGGTGCCGAAGGTGGCGATCTGCGACACCGCGGCGTGACCGTACTTGTCCTTGACGTACTGGATCACGCGGTCGCGCCCGTCCTGGCAGAAGTCGATGTCGAAATCGGGCATCGACACCCGCTCGGGGTTGAGGAAGCGCTCGAACAGCAGGTCGTAGGCCAACGGATCGAGATCGGTGATGCGCAGGCTGTACGCCACCAGCGACCCCGCGCCGGAGCCGCGCCCCGGTCCCACCGGCACGCCGTTGTTCTTGGCCCAGTTGATGAAGTCGGCCACGATCAGGAAGTAGCCGGGGAAGCCCATCTGGATGATCGTGCCGAGTTCGAATTCCAGCCGCTCGGTGTATTCGGGAAGCTTTGCGGCGCGTTTGGTTTCGTCGGGGTAGAGATGGGCCATGCGTTCGGCGAGGCCCTCGAAGGAACGCTGGCGCATGTAGTCGTCGAGGCTCATGCCCTCCGGCGTCGGAAAGTCCGGCAGCCGGCTCTTGCCGAGTTCGAGCGTGAGATTGCAGCGCTTGGCGATTTCGACGCTGTTGGCTAAGGCCTGCGGCAGGTCCGCGAACAGTGCCGTCATCTCGTCCGTCGACTTGAAATACTGCTCGGCGGTGAACGGCCGCGGGCGGCGCGGATCGCCCAGCATCATGCCCTCAGCAATGCAGACGCGCGCTTCATGCGCCTTGAAATCGTCGGGCGCGACGAACTGGATCGGGTGGGTGGCGACCGCTGGCAGATTCAGCGCGGCGCCGATGTCGAGCAGGCCGTCGATCAGGTGTTCGGCGTGCGGCTGACCGAAGCGCTGCAGCTCCAGGTAATAGCGTCCGGGAAACAGCGTCGCCCAGGCTTCGGCGGCGGCGCGCGCGGCATCGGGCTTGTCGTCGAGCAGCGCTTGCGCGACGTTGCCGGCGTCGCCGCCCGACAGCGCCAGCAGGCCGTCGGTGCCGTCGGCCAGCCAGGCAGGATCGATTTCGGCGCGGCCGCGGTGGATATTGTCCTGATAGGCGCGGGTCAGCAGTTCGCACAAGCGGCGATAGCCTTCGCGGTGCTGCACCAGCAGCAGCAGGCGCGACGGCCGGTTGCGGTCCGCCGCGTTGGTCATCCAGACGTCGCAGCCGAACACCGGCTTGATGCCGGCGCCGCGCGCCGCGCGGTAGAACTTCACCCAACCGAAGGTGTTGGACAGGTCGGACAACCCGAGCGCCGGCATGCCGATACTCTGGGCGCGCTTGACGGCCTCGCCCACCCGCACCAGGCCATCGGCGATGGAGTATTCGGTATGCAGGCGGAGATGGATGAAGCGCGGGTCGGTCATGGGCGGCAGCGGGGAAGCGAGTGGCTATTTTAACGCTGCTGAACCGACCTCCAAAAACAAAAGGCAGCCGAAGCTGCCTTGATGTTCAAACACACGCCAGAATTCACCCGCAAGGGGCAGGCCGTGGTTGTCCCCCAAGGAGGAGGCCATGAGTGTAAAGCTGCTAAGGCAGCAACAGCCATGCACTAAAGCCGATTAATCGGCAACAACCACGCTCAATTCGCGCGGCGCTTGAATTCGTTGGTGCGGGTGTCGATCTCGATCATGTCGCCGATTTCGACGAAGGCCGCGACCGGCAGTTCGAACCCGGTGGGCTTGATGCGCGCCGGCTTCATGACCTTGCCCGAGGTGTCGCCGCGCACGGCGGGCTCGGTGTATTCGACTTCGCGCACCACGGTGGTCGGCATCTCGACCGAGATCGCCTTGCCGTCGTAGAAGACCACTTCGACCGGCATGCCGTCGTCGAGGTAGTTCAGCGCGTCGCCGAGGTTGTCGCCTTCGACTTCGTACTGGTTGTAGTCGCTGTCCATGAACACGTACAGCGGGTCGGCAAAGTAAGAGTAGGTGCATTCCTTGCGCTCGAGGTTGACCGTTTCGAACTTGTCGTCGGCCCGGTACACGCTTTCCATGCCGGAACCCGTCAGCAGGTTCTTCAGTTTCATCTTGACGACGGAGGAATTGCGGCCCGACTTCGAGAATTCGGCCTTTTGCACCACCATCGGATCTTTGCCGATCATCACGACGTTGCCGGCGCGGAGTTCCTGTGCGATTTTCATGAGTGTGTGTCCTGCTGCGAGAGCGCTAAGGGTTTGAGAAAACCCGGGATTTTAACTTATTTTCAGCAAAATCAACCAGCTTCGCAGTAAGTCGACCGGCCTGGTCCAGCCGCCCGGACCAGGCTTCGGCATGGCGTTCGATCGCGGCTTGGCGCGCACGCCATGCCGTCCAGCTGGCGGCGACGCCCTCCCCGGCCGGCATGCCGTTCCAGTTTCGCCAGAGCGCGCTGACCGCGCGCGCCACCGCCCCATCCAGCCCTTCGGTGTAGTGCGCCAGCAACGCATTGGTCTTGTCCCAGTGCGCCGCGTCGGTCTGCGGATAGGCCTGCCACACCATCGGGCGCGCCGCCCATTGGGCACGGACGCAGGAATCCTCGCCGCGCACGAAATTCAGGTTGCAGGCCCACAGCAGCTGGTCGTAG
>DAHWJK010000252.1:0-6915 GCA_027344185.1 Thiobacillus sp. | reverse complement strand
TCAAGCTGGCTGATGCACCTCATGGTGCAATCGCACAATGGGAGGCAATCATATGAGCTCCACAAGCCGGTGACCCTCAATACCAACTTGTCTATGAGCCTGACAGTCCAGCAGCTTTCACTCCACGCTGGCACCCGCACCTTGGTCAACTCACTCGACCTCGCGCTCGAACCCGGCGAAGTACTCGGCATCCTCGGCGCCAACGGCGCCGGCAAGTCGACGTTGCTGACGGTGCTGGCGGGACTGGCCGCGCCGGCCCGGGGCAACGTTACGCTCGACGGCCATCCGCTCGCCACGCTGACGCCGCTGACCCGCGCGCAGCACATCGGCCTGTTGCCGCAGGGCGACGAAGGCGGGTTTTTCGGCAGCGTCGCCGATTTTGTCGCGCTCGGGCGCTATCCCTTCGGCCACGCGGCAGACGACCTGGCGCCGCATCTGGCGACCTGGGAGCTGACCGAGCTTGCAGGCCGCCCGCTTGACACGCTGTCCGGCGGCGAGCGCCAGCGCGCGCGGCTGGCGCAGCTGGCGGTGCAGGCGCCGCGCATCGCGCTGCTCGACGAGCCGCTGACCCATCTGGACCCCGCGCATCAGGCCCGCCTGCTGGCGTGGGCGCGCGGCGAGGCCGACGCCGGGCGCAGCGTGGCGCTGACGCTGCACGACCCCAACTGGGCGGCCCGCCACTGCGACCGCCTGCTGTTTCTATTCGGCGACGGACGCTGGCAACTCGGCAGCCCGGCCGATCTGCTCATCCCGGCGTCGCTCGAGGCCCTGTACGGCCCCGGCACGGCCGCGCTGTGGCGGCAGGGCGGGCGGGGCGACCCTGTATAATCGCGGCTTGGTCTTCTCGTCCCCGCCGCAGCGCATTCCATGATCCGTCGTCTCATCAACAAAGTCTTCGGCCGCAAGTCGCGCGCCACCGCCAACGGTGCCCAAATCCTGGCGCCCGCCGCCCACGGCATCCGCCTCGACCAGCTCGACGAGTGCGCGCTGAGAACCTGCGAGACGCTGGCGCAGGCCGGATTCAAGGGCTACGTGGTCGGCGGCGCGGTGCGCGACCTGCTGCTGGGCAAGACCCCAAAGGATTTCGACGTCGCCACCGACGCCACCCCGGAAGAAGTGCGGCGGCTGTTCCGCCGCTCGCGCATCATCGGCCGCCGCTTCCAGATTGTCCATGTAATGTGCGGCCGCGTCACCATCGAGGTCACCACCTTCCGCTCCAACGGCCAGAAAGAGGCCGAGGACAATGAAGAGCGGCCGACCGACGAGCACGGCCGGCTCTTGTCCGACAACGTGTTCGGCAACATGGCGGACGACGCCGCGCGGCGCGACTTCACGATCAACGCGCTCTACTACGACCCGGTGCGCGAGGAAGTGCACGACTACTTCGGCGGCGTGGCCGACTGCAAGAAACGCGTGCTGCGCATGATCGGCGACCCCGAGACGCGCTTCCGCGAAGACCCGGTGCGCATACTGCGCGCTGCGCGCTTCGCCGCCAAGCTCGACTTCCATATCGACCCCGACACCCGCCGTCCGGTTGCCACGCTGGCGCCGCTATTGGCCAACATTCCGCGCGCGCGCATCTTCGACGAGGCGCTGAAGCTGCTAATGTCCGGCCACGCGCTGCGCGGCGTGCACCAACTGCGTGCCGAGGGCCTGCACCACGGCATGCTGCCGCTCCTGGACACCATCCTCGACGACCCCACCGGCGAACGCTTCATCACCGCCGCGCTGAAAACCACTGACGCGCGCATCGCGCAGGACAAGCCGGCCTCGCCGGCCTTCCTGTTCGGCACGCTGCTGTGGCCGCAGGTGCTGCAGCGCTGGCGCGCGCTCGAAGCCGCCGGCGAAAAACCGCAGCCCGCCCTGTTCATGGCGATGGACGAGGTGCTCGACGCGCAGCGCGGCCAGCTCGCGATTCCGCGCCGCTACGACGGCATGATCAAGGAAATCTGGGCGCTGCAGCCGCGCTTCGAGCAGCGCGGCGGACAGCGCCCGTATCGCCTGCTGGAACATCCGCGCTTCCGCGCCGCCTACGATTTTTTGCTGCTGCGCGCCGAATCCGGCGAAGTCGACGCCGAGCTCGGCGAGTGGTGGACGCGCTTCCAGGACGCCGACGACGACGAACGCGCCGCCATGCTGCAGGCCGACAGCGGCCCCAAACCGCGCCGCAAGCGCCGTCGCAAGAAGCCGGCCGCTGCCGCCGGCGAGGCGCCGTCGGCATGAACGTGATCGCCACCATCGGGCTGGGGGCCAACCTCAACGACCCGGCGGCGCAGGTGGAATATGCGCTGGCCGAGCTCGATCGCCTGCCCGCCACCCGGCTGATCGCACGCTCCAGCCTGTATGCATCGGCGCCGGTGGGCTACGTCGACCAGCCCGACTTCATCAACGCGGTGGCGCAGGTGGAAACCGGCCTTGCGCCGCGCACGCTGCTCGTGGCGCTGCTCGACATCGAGCACCGCCACGGCCGCGAGCGCAGCTTTCGCAATGCGCCGCGCACGCTCGACCTCGACCTGCTGCTGTACGGCAGCGCGCATTTCCACGAGGAAGGCTTGACGCTGCCGCATCCGCGCATGACCGAGCGCAGCTTTGTGCTGCTGCCGCTGCTTGAAATCGCGCCCGACGCGACCATCCCCGGCCGCGGCCTCGCGGCCGACTGGCTCGCCGGCTGCGCCGACCAAAGCGTGTCCGCACTGCCGCCCCCTGCCGCCGCCGTCAACGCATGAGTCTGGACCGTTATCGCTACATCGTCGTCGAGGGCCCGATCGGCGCCGGCAAGACCAGCCTCACCTACAAGCTGGCCGAACGGCTCGATGCGGACACCCTGCTGGAAAACGCCGGCGACAACCCCTTTCTGCCGCGCTTCTACCAGGAGCCGAAACGCTACGCGCTGCCGACGCAGCTGCATTTCCTGTTCGACCGCACGCGCCAGCTGCGCGACCTGGCGCAGGGCGACCTGTTCCGCGTCGGCACGGTATCGGATTTCCTGATCGACAAAGACATGCTGTTCGCGCGGCTGAACCTGGACGACGACGAGTTCGAGCTGTACCAGAAGGTCTACGCCGACCTGGCGCCGCAGGCGCCGACCCCCGACCTGGTCATCTACCTGCAGGCGCCGATCGACGCGCTGCGCGAGCGCGTCCACCGCCGCGGCGTGGAGTTCGAGCGCGGCATGGACGCCGACTACCTGCAGCGCCTGGCCAACAGCTACAGCGAGTTTTTCCACCGCTACGAGGCGGCGCCGCTGCTCATCGTCAACACTGCCAACCTCAACTTCGCGCAGAGCGAAGACGACTTCGAGCTGCTGCTGGAACGCGTGGACAAGATGCGCGGCCCGCGCGAATTCTTCAACCGGGGAGCCTGACATGGGCATCACCCTGACCACCCTCAAAACCCTGCGCGAGCGCGGCGAGAAGATCGCCGTGCTCACCTGCTACGACGCCAGCTTTGCGCGCGTGCTCGATGGCGCCGGCGTCGAGGTGCTGCTGGTCGGCGATTCGCTCGGCATGGTGGTGCAGGGTCACACCTCCACGCTGCCGGTGAAGCTGGCCGAAATGAGCTACCACACGCGCTGCGTGGCGGCCGGCACCGAGCATGCCTTCATCGTCGCCGATCTGCCCTTCGGCAGCTACCAGCCTTCGCCCGAGCGTGCGTTTGCCGCCGCCGCGCGGCTGATGGCAGCGGGCGCGCACATGGTCAAGCTGGAAGGCGGCGCGGTCATGATCGATACGGTCGCCTTTCTGACCCAGCGCGGCATTCCAGTATGCGCGCACATCGGTCTGTTGCCGCAGTCGGTCAACCAGCTCGGCGGCTACCGGGTGCAGGGGCGAGAGGACGCCGCCGCGGCGCAACTGATCGCCGACGCGCGCGCGCTGGAAACCGCCGGCGCCGGGCTGATCGTGCTCGAGATGGTACCGGCCGCGCTGGCGAAAGCAGTCACCGACGCGCTGACGATTCCGACCATCGGTATCGGCGCCGGCATCGACTGCTCCGGCCAGGTGCTGGTGCTGTACGACATGCTGGGCGTGTATCCGCGCGCGCCGAAATTCTCGAAGAACTTCCTGGCCGGCACCGACGGCATCGAGGCCGCCGTGCGCGCCTACGTCGCCGCGGTCAAGGGCGGCAGCTTCCCGGCCGCCGAACACGCGTTCTGATGCAGGTCGTCCATACCGCCGCCGCGCTGCGCGCCGCGCTCGTCGGGCAAACCGGCACCGCGTTCGTGCCCACCATGGGCAACCTGCATGCCGGCCACGTCTCACTGGTCGAACTCGCCAAACAACATGGCCAGCCGGTGGTCGCCAGCATCTTCGTCAACCCGCTGCAATTTGGCGCCGGCGAGGATTTCGAGCGCTATCCGCGCACACTGGATGCCGACTGCGACATGCTCGCCGCCGCCGGCTGCGACCTGGTGTTCGCGCCCGACGTCGCCGAGCTGTATCCGGTGGCGCAGGCCTTCACCGTGCAGCCGCCCGAATCGCTGGCCAACGACCTGTGCGGCGCGTTTCGCCCGGGCCACTTCGCCGGCGTCGCCACCGTGGTGCTGAAGCTCTTCAACCTGGTGCAGCCGCGCGTGGCGGTGTTCGGCAAAAAGGATTTTCAGCAGCTGCACGTGATCCGCGCGCTGGTCGCGCAGTTCAACCTGCCGGTTGAAATCGTCGCGGGCGACACGCTGCGCGATGCCGACGGCCTGGCGATGAGCTCGCGCAATGGCTATCTCTCGGGCGCCGAGCGCATCCAGGCGACCCAGTTGGTCCGCGCGCTCGCCGACGTCAAAGCGGCAGTCGGCGGAGGCGCGCACGACGCCGAGGCGCTGTGCGCCAGCGCCGCCCGCCACCTGAAAATGGCCGGCTGGCGCGTCGACTATATTGCGCTGCGCGACGCCGACACCCTGCAGGCGCCCACGCCGGCAAGCCGCCACCTGGTGGTGCTGGGCGCCGCCTGGCTGGGATCGACCCGGCTGATCGACAACCTCGACTTCACCCGCCCCGCCCCGGCCTGACTTTCCGGCCCCACGGCGCAGATTACCGGCACCGCCTCGACACCATGAGCCGCTACACACGCCTCCTCGCGGTCCTGCTGTTTCTGCTCCTGCTGCTGGCGGTCTTCGAGCTGTCCGGCCTGCGGAGTCAGTTCAATCTGGCCTACCTGCACCAGGTCCTGGTCGACCATCCTGTCACCGGGCTGGCCGTTTTCATCCTGATCTTCACGCTGGGCAACCTGGTGCAGATACCGGGGTGGATTTTCCTGGCGGCGGCGGTGCTCGCGCTGGGCAAGACGTGGGGCGGACTGGCCACCTATGTCGCGGCCATCGTCTCGTGCACCGTCACCTACTTTTCCATCCGGTTTGTCGGCGGCGACGCGCTGCGCACGCTCAAGGGTCCGCTCGCCACGCGGTTGCTGAAACAGCTCGACGCCCATCCGATCCGCAGCATCGTGCTGCTGAGAATGCTGTTCCAGACCGTTCCGGCGCTCAACTACACCCTCGCCCTGTCCGGCGTCCGCTATCGCGACTACCTCATCGGCACGCTGCTCGGCCTGCCCCTGCCGATCGCGGCCTACTGCCTGTTGTTCGACTATCTCGACGTCCAGCTGCGCCCCCACCGTTAGTCCGGCCCGGCCCTACTGGATCAGGGGCGCGTTTTGGTATAATGGCCGTCCATTTTTTGCGAGGGCACCGTCATGCAAAGAACGATGCTCAAGTCCAAGCTGCACCGGGCGACCGTCACGCATTCCGAGCTGCATTACGAAGGCTCGTGCGCCATCGACGAAACCCTGCTGGACGCGGCCAACATCCACGAATACGAGCAGATCCAGATCTACAACGTCACCAATGGCGAGCGTTTCACCACGTACGCCATTCGCGCCGCGCGCGACTCCGGCATCATTTCGGTGAACGGCGCCGCCGCGCACAAGGCGAATCCGGGCGACCTCGTCATCATCGCCACCTACGCGGTGTACAACGAGATCGAACTGGCGCGCTACGAACCGGAACTGGTCTATGTGGACGCCGACAACCGCATCATGGACACGCGCCACGCCATTCCGGTGCAGGCGGCGTAAGACGGATTCAACTGATAAAAAGGGCCGGGGAAACCCGGCCTCTTTCATTGGCGTTCCGACTCGCGTTTATCGGCTTTTCGATAGCCGGGGCGCTGATGGCTGCTCCGGCCAGGAAGAGACAGTCGAGGCGTGTTGGTTGAAAGTCTGTTAAGAAGCAGACAGCCGCCATTTACATTTATAAGTGGATGCCATCTGGTTCAGACCACCCCTGAAGCTATACTGGTTTAATCAAGGTATAAGGCTGTACTATCGCGCTGACAAGGCAGGGGAAAATGGCTAGTGCAGAACAACTGAAGGCTCTTTTGAAATCCCACATCGAGGGAGATGAGGGGCGTTTCTTCTCTATTGCTATGCAAGTCGCAGCTCACGAGGCCAAACTGGGGCATGGCAAGCTGGCGGAAGAACTCCGTGACATGATTGACTCAGCCAAGAGTCATAGCCAAACAGCGGGGTCCACCGGCAATTTAGTCCCCCTGAACAAGCCACGGGGCGAGCTAGCCGGCCTTCTTTCAGTGTCCTACCCTAAAACACGTCTCGCAGACATGATTCTTGACGAGAGCGTGTCCGAGAAACTCAAGCGCACGATCAAAGAACAGCGCCTTTTTTCCAAGCTACAAGAGCATGGTTTATCTCCCCGGCGGAAACTCCTCCTCGTCGGCCAGCCGGGCACTGGAAAAACCATGACCGCTTCGGTATTGGCTGCGGAATTGGGAATACCGCTCTTTCTGGTCCGTCTAGATAGTTTAATCACGAAGTTCATGGGTGAAACCGCCTCCAAGCTACGTCAGGTTTTTGATGCCGTCGGTAATGTGCGTGGAGTCTATTTTTTCGACGAGTTCGATGCTATTGGCTCAC
>DAHWJK010000236.1:0-3171 GCA_027344185.1 Thiobacillus sp. | reverse complement strand
GCCAGAAACATGAAGGTCTGCGCCTGCGAGCGCGGCGTCAGCGTGGCCGGCGCCCCGGCTTCCCACTGAGGAAAAATCACCCAGCCGGGACGCGCCGTTTCGTGCTGGCGCAGCACGCTGTCGCGCGGCGGCCGCATGTGGGCGACCGTGCCCTTGATGGTGTCGTGCGAGGCACGGTTGATGTAGGCGTTCGGATCGAACTGGCGAATCACGTCGATCGACTGGTTCTTCAGGCTGACCGGACGCGGCAAGGGCTGGATCAGGCCGGTCTTGCGGTCGATCAGGGTCAGTTCGTCGGAGAGCAAGCGCCAGCCCGACAGCACCAGGCCTGCCGTCAGCGTGCTTTTGCCCGATCCCGGCGGCGCCGGCAGGATGGCCGCCATGCCGTGCTTCTCGACGACAGCGGCGTGAATGATGAGGTACTGATGCGCCTGTGTCGACACGCACCAGTTGAGCCCCCATTCCAGCATCGGAAATGCCTGGTCGCGCGGCAGCGGCTTGAACGGCTGTCTGCCGTCAAAATTGAATGCGACCTGCGGGCGCAGCCAGCGGCGCAATGTGGCGGGCGGGTTCACGCTGACGTGAAAATCGGCGAAGGCCTCGAGCGCGTTGCGCACCTCGAACTGGCCGTAGAGTTCGGTCAGACCTTCGGCGACAAAGGAAATGCGCGACTGCACGCGCAGCGAAAACGGCCCGGTGCGCAACCAGACGCCGGCGCCGGCCAGTTGCCGACGCAACTCGGCAGGTGGCAGTTGCAGCAGTTTCATGCGGATTCCAGCAGACCGGCTTTGCGCAGACTGGCGAGCGTGTCCGAAACCGCCTCATGCAGCTGCGGGCCATTTTCCATGCCCAGCCGCTCGGCTAACAGCCCGGCAAGCGCTGTGGCATGGCACTCGGGGTGGTCGCGGCAGAGTTGGTAAAGCGTCAGGGTCAGCGGCTTGAGGTAGTGGGTGTCGCCCGACGCTACATCGTAGACGACCGCTTCATCCCCCCAGCATTTCAGCAGGCGCGGCGGGGCCGTTGCAGCCTGCGTCATCGCATCAGTTCAGCGGGCAGCCGCGACTGTTCAGCATGTCGAACGAGTCCTTCAGCGCTGCACCGTTGTGCATGTTGTCCCTGAACAGGTTGATGATTTCGCCGGAGGTGTAGCCGTAATTCACGTCCGGGTGCGCGGCATTCAGCAGTGCGGCCACGGCATGGAACCCCAGGTTGGTGGAAATGGGATCGGCCTTGCCATTGCCATTCCCATTGAGTTCCCGCATGACTTCGAGCAGGGTGTAGGGAGTGCCATTGGGTCTGACGTATTGAGTCACGCCAAAAACCGCATTGAATGTGTCTGCTTTTTGGAGTGCATCGATGGCATCCACGGGCCTGAATCCCGTGGGTAGCCAGGCGTCCAGATGTTGATCCTCCTTCCAGTAGCCCGGGGTGCAGCCTGCGCAGGTGACCTTGGGCGCTGACAGATTGCCGGAGGCCATGCCGGAAATGGTGCACTGGTTGGCCCAGACCGGGCGGCTGGCCAGCGTGAACACTGCGCCGGCGCCGAGCGCGGCCCCCGCCAGCTTGCGGCGACCGGGATTGATGGTGTCGTGTTGCGGTGTCTCGGACGGATTATCCTGGTTTTTGGGTGTGCGGTCAGACATGACTAGCCTCGATATGATCCGGGTCAATCCCGATACAGCAAGAATTGCACCAATATACCGCGAACCGTCCGCAATGCCCATTGCGCGCGGTCCTGTTCGGTGCAGGCCGGACGCGGCAGCGGCTCAAGTGTAAATTAATCCGACACTATGGCGCCACTCACGCGCAGGATACCCGCGAGGTCCGGCCAACTTTGAGGGTGGGCGTAGCCGTTTTCCTGCAGCAGGGCGACGACCGCCTCCGCTTGGTCGTGACCGTGCTCCAGCAACAGGGTGCCGCCCGGCACGAGGTGAGCGCGCGCGGCAGCGATCAGCTGCCGCAGGTCGTCGAGGCCGTCATTGCCGGCGGCGAGGGCGCCCAGGGGCTCGAAACGCACGTCGCCGCGCGCCAGATGGGGGTCGGCGGCAGGGACGTAGGGCGGGTTGCTGGCGATCAGGCCGAAGTGCCGACCGGCGAGCGCGTCGAACCAGTCCCCGGGCTGGAACGCGACGCGGGCGTCGAGGATTCCGGCATTGTGTCGGGCGATGGCCAGCGCCGCTGCCGAACGGTCCACCGCCGTCACGCGCGCATGCGGACGTTCCAGCGCCAGCGTGATGGCGATGCAGCCGCTGCCGGTGCCGAGATCGAGCACGTCCATGGCCTGGTCGACCGGAATGCGTGCCAGTGCCAGCTCGACCAGCAATTCGGTATCGGGGCGCGGAATCAGCACGTCGGGCGAAACCTGGAATGGCCGCCCATAGAACTCGCGCGTGCCGACGAGGTAGGCGACAGGCTCACCCGTCAGCCTGCGGGCCAGCAGCGTCTCGAATGGCGTGGTCTGCGCTGCGGTCAGGGGATCGGTGTCGTGCGCAATCAGCCAGGCGTGGTCAACTTGCCAGGCATGGGCGGCGAGTACCCGGGCTTCCAGCCGCGCCTCGCGTTTGTCCAGTCCAAGCGCGGCAGCAATGCGGGCACCGGCGTCGCCGAGGCAGTCGGCCACCGTTTGCGGCCCTGACCCCTGACCCCTGACTCCTGAATCCTGCTTATTCACCCGACAGCGTCGCCAGCAGCTCGGCCTGGTGCTCGGCCGCCAGGGCGTCGAGCAACTCGGTCAGCTCGCCGTCCATCATCGCGTCGATCTTGTACAGCGTGAGGTTGATGCGGTGGTCGGTCACGCGGCCCTGCGGGAAGTTGTAGGTGCGGATGCGGTCGGAGCGGTCGCCGCTGCCGATCAGGCTTTTGCGCGTGCTGGCCTCGGCGGCGTGCTGCGCCTGCAGTTCGCGGTCCTTCAGACGCGCCGCCAGCACGCTCATGGCCTGCGCCTTGTTCTTGTGCTGCGAGCGGTCGTCCTGGCATTCGACCACCAGCCCGGTCGGCAGGTGGGTGATGCGCACCGCCGAGTCGGTCTTGTTGATGTGCTGGCCGCCGGCACCGGACGCGCGGTAGGTGTCGATCCTGAGGTCGGCCGGGTTGATGTCGATTTCGCCGACTTCGTCGGCTTCCGGCATCACCGCCACGGTGCAGGCCGAGGTGTGGATGCGGCCCTGCGAT
>DAHWJK010000228.1:0-4873 GCA_027344185.1 Thiobacillus sp. | reverse complement strand
GTGCGCCATGACCGTCAACGGCGTGGCGCGCTGGACCTGCCGCACGCACGTGGCCAAGGTCGAGCGCGGCGGGGCGCTGGAGATCGCGCCGCTGTCGAATCTGCCGGTGATCAAGGATCTGGTCACCGACATGCGGGAATTCTTCGACAAGTGGGCGCGCGCGATGGGCCGTTTCCAGGGCGGCAGGACGCGCTCCGACGCATTCGCGCGCGTCGATCCGGCCAGTCTCGAGCGCCGCGCGGCCGATGCCGGCATCGAGTGCATCGGCTGCGGCGTGTGCTACGCATCGTGCGACGTGGTCGGCTGGCGGCCCGAGTTCCTGGGGCCGGCGGCACTGAACCGTGCCTGGACCCTGGTCAACGACGTGCGCGACGTGCAGCGCGACGCGCGCGTGCGGGCGACCTCGGGCGATAGCGGCTGCCACGCTTGCCATACCCAAGGCTCCTGCACCCGGCGCTGCCCGAAATCGATCGCGCCCACCGCCGGCATCGCCGGGCTCAAGCGCCTCGCGCTGCGCGGCAGTTCCCCGGGGCGGCGATGAACCCGCGCATGCAGGTGCGGATATGGCTGTGGCAGCGCATCAGCGCCGCGGTGCTGGCGCCGCTGGTGCTGATCCACCTGGGCACCATCGTCTACGCGGTGCACGCGGGGCTGAGCGCGGCCGCCATCCTCGGGCGCCTGCACGACAACGCCTGGTTCGGCGGCTTCTACGCGCTGTTCGTGCTGGCCTGCGCGGTGCACGCGCCGATCGGCGTGGCGAAGATGGCCGAGGAATGGCTTGGCTGGCGCGGTGCAAGGGTCGCATTGCTGGCTGCCGCCTTCGGCCTGCTGGTGCTGGTGGCCGGGCTGCGCGCGGTCTACGGCGTGGTGCTGGCATGAAGCGCCGCAACGGCTTTCGGGCCCGCAACCACCCGGCGTACTGGGCCTTCTGGCTGCACCGGGTTTCGGGTCTGCTGCTGGCCTTGTTCCTGCCGCTGCATTTCTGGGCCCTGGGCCAGGCGCTGCACGGCGCGGCGGCGCTGCAGGGCTTTCTGAGCCTGGCCGACCAGCCGCCGTTCCGCTTCGCCGAGTGGGGTCTGGTGATGCTGCTGGCGCTGCACATGACCGGCGGCATCCGCCTGCTGCTGATCGAGTTCGCCCCGTGGTCCGGCCTGCGTCAGGACTGGATCGCGGTGGCGCTGGGCGCGGCGGCTGCCGCGGGCATGGCCTTCGCGCTGGCCCTGCTCGGCTGAGCGCGCCGGGCCGATCCATCGAGGAAATTCGGCATGAATATCGACCTGCAAGCCATCGAGGACGCGGCGCGCGAGCTTTATATCCGCGCGCTCAAGGTGCTGCCGCCCGACATCAAACAAGGTTTTGCGCAACTCGCCGGCAGCGAAAGCGTGCCGCGCGCGCAAGACGTGCTCAGGACCATGGTGACGAACATCGAGGTCGCCGAGCGCACCGACAACCTGCTGTGCCAGGACACCGGGGTACCCATCTACAACCTGCGCATCGGCAGCGGTGTCGAGGTCGATGGTCACGCGCTGAAGGCGGCGATCCGGCGCGGCTGCGCGCGGGCCACGCGCGAGTACCCGTTGCGCTCGTCGGTGGTGCATCCGCTGACGCGCCGTAACGCGCACACCTCTTGCGGCATCGAGGTGCCGGTGGTCCACATCGATTTCGTCGAGACGCGGGATTTCCTCGACATCGAGATGATCCCGAAGGGCAGCGGCTCGGAAAACAACTCGTTCCTGAAAATGGCGACCCCCGCGGAGGGTATCGACGCCATCAAGACCTTTGTCGTCGACTGCGTGGTCGCCGCCGGTGGCAAGACCTGTCCGCCGACCATCGTCGGCGTCGGCCTGGGCGGCACGTCGGATCTGTGCGTCGCGCTGGCCAAGCGCGCCGCCACGCGGCCGCTCGGTACCCGCTGCGACGACGCCGACGGCGCACGCCTCGAGGCTGCGCTGTCGCGTGCGGTCAACCAGCTCGGGGTCGGGCCGCAGGGGCTCGGGGGCGACTCCACCGCCTTTGCCGTGCACATCGAATTGGCGGCTACGCACATCACGATGAACCCGGTCGCCGTGAACATGCAGTGCCATTCAGCTCGCCGCGCCAGGGCCAGCTTCACCCCGGCCGGCGTTCGCTACGGATTTTGACCATGACCCACCACGCACTGAATACCCCGGTCAGCGAGGCGCAGGTGCGCGCGCTGCGCGCGGGGGACACGGTGACCTTGCAGCCCACGCTGTTCGGCATCCGCGATGCGACCCAGATCCACATGTTCGATCGCGGGCGCAGCACCCGCTTCGATCTGCGTGGGCACGCCGTGATTCACACCGCGCCGAACGTGCGCCGGGTTGCGACGAGCCCCGAGTTTCCGGCCGGCTACGCGCCGGTGTGCATAGGCACGACGACCTCGGACCGCATGGAACGCTTCACCTGGCCGCTGCTGCAGCAGCATGGCGTGCGCATGATCGTCGGCAAGGGCGGGCTGCGCGCCGACTCGCGCGAGGCCTTCGCCAAACTTGGCGGCGCGTACCTGGCCATCGTCGGCGGCACGGCGGCCCTGGAGAGCACATGGATCGAGCAGATCGAGGACGTCGATCTCGACGACCTGAACCCGGAATCGCTGTGGAAGTTCCGCATCCGCGATTTCGGTCCGCTGCTCGTGGCGATGGACAGCCACGGCAACAGCCTGTACGACGACGTGAAGCACGACGTGCAGGAACGCCGCGCCCGCGTGCTGGCCGAGCTTGGCGTGAGAGCGACGTGAGAGCCGCACACATGGACTTGACGCGGATCGACACCGACATCCTGATCCTCGGCTCGGGCGGCGCCGGGCTGTTCGCGGCGCTGCACGCGCACCAGGCCGACCCTGGGCTGTCGATCACGATCGCGGTCAAGGGCTTGCTGGGCAAGTGCGGCTGCACGCGCATGGTGCAAGGCGGCTACAACGTCGCGCTCGCCGAGGGTGACTCGGTGGAGCGGCACTTCATGGACACCATCGAGGGGGGCAAGTGGTTGTCCAACCAGGATCTGGCCTGGACCCTGGTGAGCCGGGCGGTGGAGCGCATCCACGAACTCGAGAACGAACTCGGCTGCTTTTTCGACCGTAACCCGAACGGCACCGTGCACCAGAAGGCCTTTGCCGGGCAGACTTTCGACCGCACGGTGCACAAGGGCGACCTGACCGGGATCGAGATCATCAATCGCCTGGCGGAGCAGGTCTGGGCGCGCGGCATCGACCGGCTCGAAGAGCACCGCGCCATCGAACTCGTGCGCACGCCTGACGGCAGGGCGCTGGCGGGCGTGCTGATGATCGACATGCGCAGCGGCGGGTTCGTGTTCGTGCGCGCCAGCGCGGTGCTGCTGGCAACCGGCGGCGGGCCGACCATGTACAAGTTCAACACGCCGTCGGGCGACAAGAGCTGCGACGGCCTGGCCATGGCGCTGCGCGCCGGGCTGGCGCTGCGCGACATGGAAATGGTGCAGTTTCATCCCACCGGGCTGTTGGCGGGCGCGCACACGCGCATGACCGGCACCGTGCTCGAGGAGGGCCTGCGCGGCGCCGGAGGCTGGCTGCTCAACGGCCGGGGCGAGCGCTTCATGCACGACTACGACCCGCGCGGCGAGCGCGCGACGCGCGACATCGTCTCGCGCGGCATCTACGCCGAGATGCGCGCCGGGCGCACCTCGCCCAATGGCGGCGTCTACATCCAGATGTCCCACCTCGGCGCGGACCAGGTCAGGCGGCAGTTCAAGGGCATGGTCGAGCGCTGCGCGGACTGCGGTTTCGACTTGGCCGGCGGCAAGGTCGAGGTCGTTCCCACCGCGCATTACATGATGGGTGGCGTGGTGTTCAGCCCGGACTGCGGCACCGAACTGCACGGCTTGTTCGCCGCCGGCGAGGACACCGGCGGGGTGCATGGCGCCAACCGCCTGGGCGGCAACGGCGTGGCCAACTCGACGGTCTTCGGCGGCATCGCCGGCGAAACCATGGCACTGTGGGTGCGGGCCAACCCGGGCCATCGCGAGCCGGATCTGGCGGCGATCCAGCGCGGCATCGCTGAACACGAGGCCCCGTTTATGCAGAAGCCAGGAGATCTCCACGCAATCCGCGAGGCGCTTTACAGCTGCATGTGGGAAGACGTCGGCATTCTGCGCGACGCGAACGGATTGACGCGGGCCCAGGCCCGGTTGGCCGAGCTGGAAGGCGAACTGGCCGCGGTCGGCGTGGCTGACGGCGAGCGCGCCTACAACCTGAGTTGGCACGATTGGCTGAATCTGCGCAACCTGATCGCGATTAGCCGCGTGATTGCTGCGGCGGCAGCCAGCCGGGAGAATTCGCGCGGCGCGCATTTTCGCGAGGACTTTCCGGATCCCGGCGAACTCGCCACGTCGACCTACAGCGTCGCGCGCCAGGAAGGTGAGCGGATTGCCGTGTCGCACGACGCCGTGGTGTTCTCTCGCGTCCAGCCCGGGCAGACCATCCTGGCCGGCATCGGCCCGGCGCAGGCGAAGTTGGCTGCGGTGTGACCCCGGCAACCCGTGGCGACGTGCCGTGGGGATCGAGCGCCGCAGGCCCTAGAGGTTGTGCCAGATCAGACTCGTGCCGCCGGCGATCAGGATGGCCCATACCGCCTGCACGATCCGATGGGCCGGCAGCTTGCGGCTCAGGTGGCTGCCCAGGTACAGGCCGCCCATCACGACGGGCAGCAGGACGAGCGCAAGTTGCAGCACATGCGGTTGCTTGTACAGGCCCACCGATGTGAAAAGGACGAGCCTCGCGAGGCCGCTGAAGAAAATCAGGGTGCTGATCGTTGCGCGCAGGGCGCGCACGTCGGGCAGGCGGCGCGCCAGGTAGGCAACGTAGATGGGGCCGCCCGTT
>DAHWJK010000227.1:0-3199 GCA_027344185.1 Thiobacillus sp. | reverse complement strand
AGTTCTGACCGGAGACACCATGCCGTAGACCGTACACTTATCCACAACTGGCCGGCCTCAGGCCGGCCTTCCTTCCCTGGTCAAAATTGGATCGGCGCGGGTGGTCAAAATTGCGTCGGCGCCAACAGCCCGAGATCGATCCGCTGGACCTGCTGCGCAGTTCAATCAGGCGCAGCCACGTGCCGACACTCGGCATCGCGGACTATCCGCATCTGCGGCATGAGTTGGCCATCCTCAGGCCCTACCTCGCACGCGTTCTGGAAGATCGCCGCGAAGGTGTCAATGTCCTGTTCTATGGACCGCCGGGAACCGGCAAGACCGAGCTCGCCCGTGTGTTGGCGCAGGGCGTTGGCAGCGACCTCTTCGAGATCGTCAGCGAGGACGAGGATGGCGATCCGATCGACGTCGAACAGCGCCTGAGGGCCTATGCGGCCGGGCAGAGGTTTCTTGGGCGAAGCCAATCGCTGGTGTTATTCGACGAGTGCAGCGATGCATTCACCGCGAGTGACTCGATCGGCATGTTTGGGATCAAAACGCACGCCGTCAGTGGTCGCAAAGGCTGGTTCAACCGGATGCTCGAGACGAACGCGGCTCCGACCTTCTGGCTGACCAACGACACGAGCCTCATGGACGCGGCGCTATTGCGGCGTTTCGATCTCGTGGTCGAGATGCAGGTTCCGCCCCGTGCGGTTCGACGATCCATTGCCCAGGCTCATTGCGGCGATCTCGCATCCCGTGCGACGCTGGATGCGCTGGCGGGAGTAGAGGGCCTCGCACCCGCCGTATTGACGCGGGCGGCTGGCGTGGCAAGTCGAATCTCCGGACATCCCGATGCGCCCAAGCCGGACGACGCGCTGCTGAGCCTGATCAACCAGACCTTGCGGGTGCAGGGGCAGGCCGAAGTCCGGGCCCGGGATCCGTCGCGCCTGCCGGAATGCTATGACCCGGCGCTGGTCAACACCGATGCAGACCTTTGCGCGATGGCCGCGGGGATTGCACGGGCCGGGTCGGCACGGTTGTGCCTCTACGGCCCGCCTGGAACAGGCAAGAGTGCCTACGCGCGCTGGCTGGCGCAGGAGCTCGGGCGACCGCTGCACCTGCATCGCGCATCGGATCTGATCAGCAAGTGGATCGGTGACAGCGAAAAGAACATCGCGCGCGCGTTCCGCGATGCTGAGCGCGACCAGGCAGTTCTGGTGCTCGATGAGGTCGACAGTTTTCTCCAGGAGCGCCGCGGAGCCGAGCGATCGTGGGAGGTCACCCAGGTCAACGAGATGCTCACGCAAATGGAGGCCTACGCCGGTGTGTTCGTCGCCACCACCAATCTCATGGATGGTCTCGATTCCGCCGCACTGCGGCGCTTCGACCTCAAGGCGAAGTTCGACTTCATGCGCACGAAGCAGGCCGTCGAGCTCCTGAGGCGCCATTGCGCGGCCCTCGGCCTGGGCGCACCGGATGACGAGCAGGTTCGGCGCATGGGCGCACTGACGCTACTGACCCCAGGCGATTTCGCCGCCGTGGTCCGCCGGCACGCGTTCCAGCCGCTCGCTGATGCAGCAGCCCTGTTCGATGCACTGAGCGCCGAATGCGCGCTCAAGCCCGGAGCCAAGGCCGCGATCGGATTCATCGCACATTGATCACATCGCCAGGAGGACGGACATGAAAAAGGCAGGCGGTATTCTGGGGCTTATCGGAGGCGTGTTCGGCGTCTTCGCTGCGATCTTCACCTTGTTCTTCGGCGGTCTCGCGAGCGCATTCAGCGCGAATGGGGCCTCGACCGTGGTCGTGCTCGCATGGGGAGGGTTGGCGTTTTCATTCCTGGCCATCATCTTCGCCGCGGTCTGCCTCGGTGCTCAGTCCAGGTGGCCCGCGGCGATGTTGACGGCGGGTAGCGTTCTCGGAGCCATCTTCGGTGGAACCTTCGTCGCCCTCTGCATGGTTCTGAGTCTGGTGGGCGGCGTTCTGGCGTTGGCGGGTACGCGCTCCGAGCCGGGTGGGGCAGGGGGCGAGGGTGGGCCATCGGTGGCGGGCTGGCGATGGTCGCCCTCGCTGCAGTGCTGGTCCTCGGGGGAAGCAAGCATGGTTCGAAGTCCGATGTATCCGCGAGCTCTCCGAGTGCCGCGTCGGCTTCCGTGCTCGCAGCTGCCACCGCGCCGCAATTCAAGGTCGGCGATACCTTCCGAGGCAAGACCTTCCGGATCGCTGTGGCGTCGCCCACGGTGACCAACTCGGTCGGCGAGGATTTCATACGGACGACGTCAGCGGTGGGGGGAGAGTACGTCGCCGTGGTATCGAGCTACACCAACATTTCGAGTGCACCTGTCGAGGCGTGGAATGCCCCTCGATTGAAGCTCGTCGATCCCGCAGGTCATATCTACGGCGCCGACCTCGGCGCATCAGCCGCGTTTGCCGCGCAGATCAACGCAAGTGCCAAGGCGCTCAGCAACGTGAATCCAGGGATCACCATCAGCGATGGCGACGTCTTCGAGGTCAGCCAGGCATTGTTTGATCCCAAGACCTGGACGCTGCGGGTGAGCTCGCAGGATGGGGATGCGCTCGTGAGTCTCATGGAGCCTGCACGTTCCTGGATTGCAGCAGCGGCACGGGCGTCGGCGCCCAAGTCGCCGGCGTCCCAGAACACAGGGGCATCAGTGCCCGACCAAGCGGCATCAGCGTCGGCGGCTGAGGGGCAGGATGTCGCGCTTGCTGGAACGGTCCTCGTCGGCCATGACAGCCTTGCCTCCGGTGCATACACCTACGTCCACACCGACGCGCCCATCACGTCACCGTGCGACGGCAGCAAGGTCCAGGACATCCTGCTTTGGAGTGCCAGCGTCGGCGATCCCCTGATGCTGAAGATCTTTGCGGGCCAGCACGTGATCCTGCATGGCACGATCAACTGCCCCACCTCCGGAATCCAGTTCGCGCCTGATTCCGCCAATCGTCCTTGAATCGAACGGAGACCATCATGACCATCTGTAACAACAGCAAGATGACCACCCTGTACTACTCGGACGATGCTGCGTCGCAAAATTTTCCATGCATTGTCAAAATGACTGGCGCTGTTCGCGTTAGAGGTTGATGACCTGCTTTCCGAGGGCCGATGTGAGGATGTCGCGGGGCTCGGCGCCGCTGGCGCCCCAGGTTTGCAAGCGCATCCAGGCCAGGTAAAGCGGCAGGTTCTTGGTCGCCACGCCGC
>DAHWJK010000220.1:0-5602 GCA_027344185.1 Thiobacillus sp. | reverse complement strand
GCAAGGACGTCGACCGCGCCGGCCGTGCCGAATTCGAAACCGGCCAGATCCGCGACGATTGCTGGCCCGGCACGCAGAAACGGGTGCTGGCGACCCGCTAGGGCCATGAAGCCGGCCTGGCTCACGATCATGCTCGCCGCCTCGCTCGCATCGCTTCCGGCGCACGCCACCGGCGACCTGCCGCCGGTGGGCCACTCGCGCTTCGATCAACTGGTCGGCGACAAGCCGGTGCCGTATCCCTTCGCCCGCTTGCTGCGCAGCATCAACCGTCAGATGCGCACCGATGCCGGTGGCCTGCCGCCGCTCAAGGTCACGCTGATCCCGCTCGGCCGCTCGCTGCAGCGCGACGCCGGTGCGACCGACTTCTTTCATTTTCCGCGCGTGGTCGCCGCCGCCGACGGCGATGCGCTGCCCGGCATCGCGCCGCTCAAGGATCGCCTGTTCCTCGCTTATCACGAAAAAGGCGGCGTGATCGAGGTCATCAGCTACAACGATGCCGCCGGCCGCTTCGAATTCCAGGTGGTGCGCAACTATCGAACCGGCAAGACGCCGCAGCTGTTCTATGCGCGGCGCCGCCTGTGCGTGTCGTGCCACCAGAATGCCGCACCGATTTTCGCCCGCCCGCTGTGGGACGAAACGCCGGCCAATCCGGCCATCGCCCGGCGCCTGCGCGAAGCCCGGCGCGACTTCTACCAGGTGAGGCTGACCGGCACCGACATCGCCTATTTCATCGACAACGCCACCGACCGCGCCAACCTGTTTTCGGTCTGGCAACAGCTGTGGCTGACGGGATGCGGCAACGGCGCCGCGGGCGACCGCTGCCGCCTCGAGGCCTTCGCGGCCGCACTCGACTATGCCCGCAACAGGACGCTGCCGGCGCCGTCCAGCCTGCCGACGCTGGCGCGCAACTGGAAACAACGCTGGCCCAATGGACTGACCATTCCCAACCCCGACCTGCCCAATCGCGATCCGCTGGCGGCCTTGCCCGACACTGCGCACGACCCGCTGCTGCTGCGCCCGCCGCTCGCAACCTGGCACGCGCCGGACAGGACGGCCTTCGTCGTCGGCCTGGCGGGCATGCTCGATGCCGCCACGGTGAAGCAGTGGGCGCACGCCGATATTGCCGCGCCGCTCGAACGCCTGCTGGCCCGCGGCGTGTTGGCGGCGCGTCCGTTCAGCCACACGCTGGTCGAAGACCTGCTGGCCGAACTCGGCACGTCGCGCCGGCCTGCGCGCATCGCGTTGCCACCGGCACGCCCCGAACCGCAGCTGCAGGAAAACGCCGCGCATACCCCGTTTCGCGTCCACTGCGCCAGTTGCCACGACACCACGTTGCCGCATCCGCCGAATTTCCTGCACGGCAGTCCGGCCGCGGTCGAAGCCCAATTGACGCATTGCGCGGCGCGCATTTTTGTCCGCCTGAGCATGGCCGAGACGCCGTCCGCCGCACGCGGCACCACGCCGATGCCGCCGCCCGCTGCACTCGCCAGCCGCGGCATTCCGCCGCATCAATGGGCGCGGTCGTCCGAGCTTGCCGCGTTGAAACGCAGCATCGAGACTCGCCTCGGCGACCTGCCGCGCGCCGACCTGCTGAAGCGGCCCTACGCCCAGCTGCCGCCCTGCCTGCCCCCCTCCCGCTACGTGGAGCGCACGCCATGAGCCCCTCTGCTTCCTCCTGCGTCCTCTGTCGCACGCTGCTGTGGTCGCTGCTTGCGCTGCTCGTACTCTTCGCCTTCGGTGCCGCCATACGTTTCCTGCCCGACCGCCCGGTGACCTACGACGATCCGGTCGAGCATTTCAAGTACGGCTCCACCGGCGGCGAGCGCAACATGGGCTTTCCTTACTGGATCTTCCAGGTGCTGCCCGAGGTCTGCCCCGACCTGTTGCCAGGCAAGGGCTATCAATCGCTCGGCTTCATATTCGAGCCCGGCCGCGATCTGCCGGTCGGCATGTCGAAGCGGCGGCATCTGGGCATCGACCGCGTCTTTCTCAACTGCGCGGTGTGCCACACCGCCACCGTGCGCACCGCGCCCGACGCCAAGCCAATGCTGGTCTCCGGCATGCCGGCCCATCAGCTGAACCTGATGGGATTCCAGAAATTCGTCCAGGCCTGCGTCAACGACCGCCGCTTCACGCCCGCGCAGGTGGTGCCGCGCATCGCCGAAAAAGCCGGCGGCCTCGGCCTGCTCGACACGCACGTCATCTACCCGGTCGGCATCCACCTGATGCGCGACGGCGTCGCCGGCCTGACCGGGCGGCTACGCTTCATCCACCTGCAGGCCGACTGGGGGCCGGGCCGGGTCGACACCTTCAATTCGGCGAAAGCCATTTTCGGCGTGCCGTTCGAAAAACTGTCGCCCGAAGAACTCATCGGCGTCGCGGATTTCCCCGCGATCTGGAACCAGGCGAAGAAGCAGGACATGCAGCTGCACTGGGACGGCAACAACAGCCGCGTCGAGGAACGCAACCTGTCGGCCGCCTTCGGCACCGGCGCCACGCCGCGGCTGATCGACCACGATGCCATCGCCCGCATCGAAGCCTGGCTCGCCACCGCCGAACCGCCCGCGTTCGACCGCCACTTTCCCATCGATCGCGCGCTGGCCAACCGCGGCGCGCGCATCTACATGCAACGCTGCGCCGCCTGCCATGGCAAAAGCGGCAGCGATTTTTCCGGCGCCGAGGTCGGCAAGCTCACGCCGATTGCCGCCATCGGCACCGACCGCGGGCGCCTCGATTCCTACACGTTCGAACTCGCGCAGAACCAGGGCATGCTGTATTCGGCCGATCCGGAACGCCGCTTCCGCCACTTCCGCAAGACCTGGGGCTACGCCAACGCTCCGCTCGACGGCCTCTGGCTGCGCGCGCCCTACCTGCACAACGGTTCGGTGCCCACGCTGTGGGACCTGCTGCAGCCCGCGAGCAAGCGCCCGAAAATCTTCTACCGCGGCAACGACCTCTACGACCCCAAACACCTCGGCTTCGTCGCCGACCGGCCCGCAAGCCAGGGCACGCCGCTGTTCGCCTTCGATACCCGCATGCCCGGCAACGGCAACGCCGGCCACGAAGGCGCGGCCTACGGCACCACGCTGCCGGACGCCGACAAGTGGGCGCTGCTCGAATACCTGAAGACATTTTAGGGCGTGTTCACACGCCCGAAGGAGCCTGTCATGAAGTCTCTTTGCCGCTGTCCGCGCTGGTTGAAAATCACCGCCCTCGTCGTGCTGATTCTCGGCGGGGTGCTGGGCTATGTCGGCTGGGACCGCTTCCTGCGCGACCACGGCGCCGCGCAGTTCGACAATCCGGACGACCGCTTCAAGTACGGCTCGATGGGCGCGGAAAACGACGCCGGCATTCCCTACTGGATTTTCTACGTGCTGCCGCGCGTCTTCCCCGACAAGCTGCCCAAGCCCGGCATCGGCTACAGCAGCTTCGGCGTGGTGTGGGAACAGGGGCAGGAGCTGCCGGTGGGCTTTTCCAAGCGGCGCATCGGCTTCGACCGCGTCGTCAACACCTGCGCCGCCTGCCACGTGGCGAGCTACCGCAGCCGGCCCGACGAGACGCCGACCCTGGTCGTCACCGGCCCCAACCACACGCTCGACCTCGAAGCCTTCTTCCGGTTTTTGGTCGACTGCGCCAGGGACCCGCGCTTCAACGCCGACACCCTGATGGCGGAAATCAATCTCGCGGCCGACCTCGATTTCATCGACCGCCTGGCTTACCGTTACCTGATCATCCCGATCACCAAGAAACGCCTGACCGAACGTGAGGCGCAGTTCGAGTGGATCTATCGCAGCGACTTTCCCGAGTGGGGACGCGGCCGCGACGATGCGATGAACCTGACCAAGTACTTCATGATCCGCTGGCCGATGGACGACAGCTTCGGCCCCACCGACATGCCCTCGGTGTGGAACCTGAAGAAATACGCCCACGATAAAGGCCACCGGATGAACTTCGCCGGCGATTCGCACGACGTGTATTCGGTCGTCATCGACTCGGCATTGGGCTTGATGGGCGCTGCGCCCAAGGACACCGACGCCTTCCTCGCCCACATCGACTGGCTGGTCGATTATTTGAAGACCACTCCCGCACCGAAATATCCCTTCCCCATCGATACCACCCTCGCCGCGCGCGGCAAGGCCTTGTTTGATACCCACTGTGCGGTCTGCCATGCCAGCGCGCTCACCGGCACGATCATTCCCCTGAGCGAAATCGGCACCGACCGCGGCCGCATCGACACCTGGGGCAAGCAGGCCGCGATCGAGGCCAACAAGGTGGTCAGCGACATGGGCATCGAGCGGCGCGGCCTGGTCGAGGCGCCGCTGACCGGCTACGTTGCGCAGTTCCTCGACGGCATCTGGCTGCGCGCCCCCTACCTGCACAACGGTTCGGTGCCGACGCTGGCCGACCTGCTGACGCCGCCGGCACAGCGTCCGCAGCTGTTCTGGCGCGGCTACGACGTCTACGACCCGGTGCGGGTCGGCTTCGTCGTCCAGGGCGCAGCAGCCGAACGCGCCGGCACCCCGCTCGACACCCGGTTGCGCGGCAACGGCAACCAGGGCCATGACTTCGGCACCGGCTTGCCGGACGCCGACAAGTCCGCGCTGCTGGAATACCTGAAAACCTTCTGACTCCGGAGCCTCTGTCATGACCCTCACCCGCCGTGCTGTCTGCTTGCTGGCTGGAAACCGGCGTGATGGATGCTTTCTGCGAGCAGTAGGGCGACCAATGACTCCACTTCAATCCTGACAGGACCGTCCCAATGGCCAATAAAACCTCCCCCTCCCACTCGGACCGCCCGCTCAGGACCAGCGCCGAAAAAGCCACCCGCCAGCGCCTCGACGCGTTCCCCGACCGCATCGATCTGCGCGACTGGTTTTATCAGCCAGCGCTGATTTCGCTGCCCGATTCGCTGGTGAGTTGCGCGTTCATCAAGCCGAACATGATTCTCGACCAGGGTCGCGAAGGCGCCTGCACCGGTTTTGCGCTGGCGGCCGTGGTGAACTTCCTGCGCGCCAGGCAGAAGCGGGCCGCGATCGTCAGCCCGCGCATGCTGTATGAACTGGCGCGCCGCTACGACGAATGGCCTGGAGAGGACTACGAAGGCTCGTCCGCGCGCGGCGCGATCAAGGCCTGGTCCAAGCACGGCGTATGCCTGCGTTCGGCGTGGAAGGACGACCAGCACGGCATCACGCACATGAGCGACGCCATCATCCAGCAGGCGATGAGCACGCCAGGTGGCGCGTACTACCGCATCCGCCCCTACAACGTGCGCGACATGCATACCGCGCTGAGCGAAACCGGCATTCTGTACGCCACGCTGATGGTCCACTCGGGCTGGGCCAATCCCGGCAGCAGCAAGGGCGACAAGCCGGTGCCGGTCAGCTACGTGCACCGCGGCCGCAAGACCACGCTCAAGCTGCCGGTGATCAAGCGCAGCGGCAGCGCCGACGGCGGCCATGCGGTCGCCCTCGTCGGCTACACCCCGCAGGGCTTCATCGTCCAGAACTCCTGGGGGCCGGACTGGGGCGCCGGCGGCTTTGCGCTATTGCCCTACGAAGACTTTCTGATGCACGCCACCGACGTCTGGGTCGCGCAGCTCGGC
>DAHWJK010000208.1:0-1560 GCA_027344185.1 Thiobacillus sp. | reverse complement strand
CTAGCAGCCCGTCGGACTTGAACTTGCCGTCGGACGAGTCCGATGGGCTGGTTTCGCAATCCGAGAAGGATTTGGGTGTTTCGGGCTGAAATGGGGTTGTTTTGCCATGGAAACGCAATGCTCCTGTCCTATTTCCCTACTGCGGACGCAATGCGGCCATACGCTTCAAATTCCACGCGAGGCAGACCAGCGTCCATTCGTTCTGAACATTCTCCAAGCCGCGCAACAGAAACTGGCGGAAACCCATCACCGACTTGATGATGCCGAACACCGGCTCCACGGTCTGCTTGCGTAGCCCATAAGCGGCACGCCCGGCGCGGGTCTTAAGCTTGTGCTTCATGGTCTCGAGCGCGGAGGCATCGCCGGCCAGCGGCGCGGGTTCGGTGAAACGCGCGCGCCAGCCCGGATGGTGTGCGTCGCGCTTGACAGCAATCAGCGGCTCGATGCCGGCCGCAACGCAGGTCGCCACATTCTTCTCGCTGTAATAGCCGGTGTCGGCAAGCCAGGTCGCGGGCCGGTTCAGCCCTTCGGGATTCGCCTGCACCTTCTCCACCATCGGCTCGACCTGTTCCTTGTCGTTGCTGGCTTGGGTGACGTGCGGCGCCAGAATCAGCATCGACTCGGTATCGACCACCGCCTGGGCGTTGTAGCACTGCTCAAAGCCACCGCCGGCCACCTTCATGATCCGCGATTCTTCGTCCGTCAGGTTGATCTGGTCATCATCACGCGGGCCGGATTCAGGCGGCTGCGGCGGCTTGCCGCCCGGCTTCTTGCCCGTCGCCTTCTCCTTGGCCGCCCGTGCCGCCATCTTGGCTTCGTATTCGGCTTGCTCCCGCTCGAAGCGTTCCTGGGCACGGGCCTCGATCTTGGCCTTCGCCGCCGCGATCGCCGCCAGGCGATCTTCGCGGCGCTTGATCTCATCGGGCAGCTTCACCCCGTCCGGCACCGCCGCCTGGTCGGCCTTCTCGGCCAGCGCCAGCAATTCCTGCACTTGCGCTTTCAACTGCGCTTCGATCTTCTCGGCGTGCCCATGGGACAGCGCGCTGTGCCGGCTGGCATTGGCGTGAATCTTGGTGCCATCCAGACTGACGGTGCCAAAGCGCGAGACTTGATTCTCGCGCGCAATCTGAAGCACCTGAACGAAGGCAGCCTCGAATTCCTTGCGGAACCGCTTCCTGAACACCGCCAGGGTGTCGTGATCCGGATGGCGGTTGCAGGCGATATACCGGAACGCCAGCGAATCGTAGGTCGCCCGTTCGATCTTGCGGCTGGAGAAAGTGCCGGTGGCGTAGCCGTAGATCAGCAAGGAAAGCAGCATCGCCGGGTGGTAGGCATCGCTGCCCCTGCCGGCATAGGCCCGTTCCAGCGCCGACAGGTCCAGTCCTTCCACCACATCGACCACGTAACGCGCCAAGTGCGCTTCCGGCAACCACTCCTGTACCGACGGCGGCAGCAGGTAGTTCGTGTCTCGATCTATAGGGTGAAAGGCCATTGCAGTGTCCATTAATTCCAATGACTATGACTATAGCATAATACGGGCAAAGCCCGACAGGCTGCTAG
>DAHWJK010000182.1:0-9505 GCA_027344185.1 Thiobacillus sp. | reverse complement strand
ACCACCGGCAGTTCGCGCTCGGCCTTAACCCCGGCCACCTGCTGGGCGTTCAGCGCGAGGTCATCGCCCAGCACACCCGCGGTTTTCTTCGCCGCGACCTTGGTCATCACCGACACGTCGTCGAGGATGGTGGCGATGTCGTCGATCAGTGCCAGCAGACTGCTTCCGGCCATAGGGGGTGTCTCCTTTAATCGCCCAGTTGGATACGGCCGGCCTTTTCGGCCGCCGCGAAGTCCAGCATGCGCTGGATCGAGATCGCCGCCCGGGCGCGGATGGATTCCTCGATATGGATTTCGTTGCCGCCCTGCTCCAGCACGGCGGCGAGCTTGCGCAAACCGTTCATCGCCATCCACGGACAGTGCGCGCACGATTGGCAGGTCGCGCCCTCGCCTGCGGTCGGCGCTTCCAGCAACAGCTTGCCGGGCGCCGCGGCCCGCATCTTGTGAAAGATGCCGTTGTCGGTGGCGACGATGAAAGTGGCGTTGGGCAGGGTGCGCACCGCCTCGATCAGTTGCGTGGTCGAGCCGACCACGTCGGCCAGCGCGATCACCGCTTCGGGCGACTCGGGGTGCACCAGCACCGCGGCGTCCGGGTGCTCGGCGCGCAGTTTTGCGAGCGCCTCGGCCTTGAACGCCTCGTGCACCACGCACGACCCCTGCCACAGCAACATGTCGGCGCCGCTGATGCGCTGCACGTAGGCACCCAGATGGCGATCCGGCGCCCACAGCAGCTGGTGGCCCTGCCGGTGCAGGTAGGTGACGATCTTGACCGCGATGCCGGAGGTGACGACCCAGTCGGCGCGCGCCTTCACTGCCGCGCTGGTGTTGGCGTAGACGACCGAGAGCCGGTCCGGGTGCGCGTCGCAGAAGGCGGCGAATTCATCGGCCGGACAGGCGAGGTCGAGCGAACAGTCGGCCGCGAGGTCGGGCATGATGACGCGCTTTTCCGGGTTGAGGATCTTGGACGTCTCGCCCATGAACTTGACCCCGGCGACGATCAGCGTCTTCGCCGGGTGGGCGTGGCCGAAGCGCGCCATCTCCAGCGAATCCGACACGCAGCCGCCGGTTTCCTCGGCCAGGTCCTGCAGGTCGGCCGAGGTGTAGTAGTGCGCGACCAGCACCGCATCCTGTTCCTTCATCAGGCGCTTGATGCGCGTCTTCAGTTCGGCGCGTTCGTCGTCGGCCAGCACTTCTTCCACCATCGGGGGCGGCTGGATCACGGGACGGACCGGAATGGGAAAAACGAGGTTCATCGAGCGTTCGGCACAGGGTGTAAAGCGTTCAAGTATAGCGCCGCGCAGTCGCCGTTTTCACGCGGCGTCGTACGGGTTTTTGTGGAGCACAGCGTGGCTTATGCCTTATCCTTGCGCCCCATGCAGCAGCTCCTACTCGATGTCCGCCCGCCGGCCCGGCCCGAACTCGCCCGTTTTGTGGCCGGGCGCAATGTCGAGCTGATGGCGCAGCTGCAGGCCATGCTCGACGGCAGCGCGGCCGAGCGCATGGTCTACGTATGGGGCGCGCCGGGCAGCGGCAAGCGTTATTTGCTGACGGCCTGGGCCCACGCCTGCGAAGCGCGCGGCATGACGGTCGATTTCAGCGGTCAACAGGCGGCGCAGGCGGTGATTGCGGTTCAGGTGGAACGATGGAACACGCAACAGCAGCACGCCGGTTTTGCCGCGTTCAACCGGGTGCGCGAGGCGGGCGGACTGTGGCTGGCGGCGGGCAGCGTGGCGCCGGCCGAGCTGCCGCTGATGCCGGAGCTCAGGACCCGGCTGGGCTGGGGCCTGGTGTTCCAGTTGCAGGCGCTGGACGACGCCGAGAAGCGTGCCGCCTTGAGCCAGCACGCCGACACCCTGGGTTTCCGGCTGGATCCCCAGGTGGCGGACTATCTTCTGAACCACACCGCGCGCGACATGCAGAACCTGCTGCGGGTGCTGGAGGCGCTGGACCGATTCAGCCTGGAAACGCAACGTCCGATCACGCTGCCGCTGCTGCGGCAGTTGCTCAGCGTTAAGCGGCCCTGATCAGGCCTGCCCGGCGCCCTGCTGCGTCTGCTGATCGGCGATGTCCTTGTGGACCTGCGCCATGTCCAGCCCCATGACCTGTTCGATCAGCGCGTCCAGCGCATTGGCGGGCAGCGAGCCGGCTTCCGAGTAGAGGATGACCTGTTCGCGGAACACCATCAGCGTGGGAATCGAGCGGATCTGAAAGTAGCCGGCCAGATCCTGCTCGACTTCGGTATTGACCTTGGCGAACACGATGTTGGCGTGCTTCTCGGCGGCGGCCTCGAAAATCGGCGCAAAACCGCGGCAGGGGCCGCACCAGGGCGCCCAGAAGTCGACGACGACGACATCGTTGCCGTTGATGGTGGATTCGAAATTGTCCTGGGTGAGTTCGATGACGGCCATACGGGTTCCTGCGTAAAAGTGGAATGGCCTGGAAGGCCGGAACGGAAAAATGACGAAATAAAAAGGCGCGAGGACGAATCCATCGCGCCTACATGCCACCCTATCACGGATGGCGGACCTCCGACAAACCGGAGGCTTCTTATAGGGTCGTTCAGCGAGGCTGCCCGCGACCCCGGGTCCAGTCGAAGCCGACTGGCCTGGAAACTATTTGGCGAACGCCTGATGAAACAGGCCGCGCTTTTTCTGTTCGACCGGCTGCGGACTGCGCACCACGTTCTGGCTGTGCTTCAGGTTGCTGCGCACTTCGGCCCGGTTGACCGCCATGATCAACTCGGTTGCCAGAACCCGGGCCTGATGCGGCGTCAGGGTCAGGCGGCAGTCGTGGGCGACCAGCGACAGCTCGACGCGGTCGCGTCCCTGGCTGTCTTCCTTCAGGCTGATGTCCAGGGTGTTGCCGGGTTCAAGTTCAATCATTTCGGTCTCTCCTTGCGTTGTCTTTGCAAGGATATGAGCAGGGTTCATGCCAGTCTCCCGGGGTGCCGCATGGCGTGGAAAACCGCATTAAATCAGGCGGGTTTGACGGCTTGATGAACCTGTGGCGGCGCTGTCCTGACGAAGCTTCGTCAGGACAGCGGACGAACTCGTCAATTGAGGACGGGTTCGGTCTCCGGCGGGACGGGGTTGGCAGTCTCTGCACGCTCGCGCGTCAGCAGGGTATAGGCCACCGGAATGACGAACAGCGTCAGCAGCGTGCCCAGCAGCAGACCGCCGACGATGACCCAGCCGATCGGCGAGCGCGACTCCGCGCCGGCGCCGGTCGCCACCGCCAGCGGCACTGCGCCCAGCACCATCGCCGCGGTGGTCATTAGAATCGGCCGCAGGCGCAGGCTGGACGCCTCGATCACTGCCTCGACCTTGCGCCTGCCGCGCGCGCGCAGCTGGGTGGCGAACTCGACGATCAAAATGCCGTGCTTGGTGATCAGGCCGACCAGCATCACCAGGCCGATCTGGCTGTAGACGTTGAGGGTGCCGCCGCTGAGCTTCAGCGCCAGGAGCGCGCCGGTGGCGGCGAGCGGCACCGTCAGCATGATGATGAAGGGCGAGACGAAGCTCTCGAACTGCGCCGCCAGCACCAGATAGATGATGGCCAGCGCCAGCGCGAAGGTGATCAGCAGCGTTTGCCCCGATTCGCGGAATTCGCGCGACTGGCCGTCCAGCGTGGTGCGGGCGCTGGGCGGCAGGGTGTCGGCCGCGGCCTGGTCCATGAAGGCGAGCGCTTCGCCGAGGGTGTAGCCGGGTGCGATGTTGGCCGAAATGATCGCAGCGCGCTGGCGGTTGAAGTGGTTGAGTTCCTTGGGCGCCACGGTCTCGGTCAGCGCGACCAGGTTGGACAGCGGCGTGAGCCCGCCGTCGCGGCCGCGCACATAGAGCGCGGTCAGGTCCTGCGGGACGGCGCGGGCGGCGGGGTCGAGCTGGACGATGACGTCGTATTGCTCGCTGTCGCGCTTGAAGCGGGTGACTTCGCGGCCGCCGAGCAGGGTTTCCAGCGTGCGGCCGACGGTGTCGATGCCGACCCCCATCTGGGCGGCCTTGTCGCGGTTGATCTCGACCTTGAGCTGGGGCTTGGTCAGCTTGAGGTCGGTGTCGGGGTTGGACAGCCCGGGGTATTCGCGCACCTTGGCCATCAACGCTTCGACCGCCGTGTTCAGCGCGTCGTAGCTGGGCGCCTGCACCACGAACTGCAGTGGCGGATTGCGAAAGCTCTGGCCCAGCGAAGGCGGGTTGATCGGGAAGGCGAGCACGCCGGGCATGCCCATGAACATCTGCGGGCCGAGGCTGGCGGTGATGTCCATCTGGCTGCGGGTACGCTCCTCCCATGGGTCGAGCATCACGAACGACAGCGCGGTGTTGACCGGGTTGGGGCGCTCGAGGCCGGGGGCGACGACGACGAAGGCGGTGCGGACTTCCGGCACGTTCCGGTAGATGCCCTCAAGCTGGCGCGCGTACTGGTCGGTGTATTGCAGCGTGGCGCCTTCGGGCGCGAGCATGAAGCCGATGAAAAAGCCGCGATCCTCGGTCGGGGCGAGTTCAGACTTCAGCGATTTCAGCAGTCCGAACGCGGCCGCGGCAACCAGCACGAACACCAGCACCATGATCAGCGGATGCTTCAGCACGCGGGTCACGCCACGCGTGTAGGCGCTGTTCAAGCCGGTCAGCACGCGCTCGCCAAAATTGAAGAACGCGCCGTGGCGGGTTTCGTGGCGCAGCATCCTGCTCGCCATCATCGGCGTCAGCGTCAGCGCGACAAAGCCCGAGACCAGTACGGCGGCGGCCACCGTCATCGCAAATTCGGTGAACAGCTTGCCGGTGTTGCCCTCGGCAAAGGCCAGCGGCGCGAACACCGCGACCAGCGTCAGCGTCATCGCCATCACCGCAAAGCCGATCTCCCTGGCGCCCTTGACCGCCGCCTCGACCGGCGGCACGCCTTCCTCGATGTGGCGGTAGATGTTTTCCAGCATGACGATGGCGTCGTCGACCACCAGGCCGATCGCCAGCACCAGCCCCAGCAGGGTCAGCACGTTGATGGTGAAGCCCATCGCATAGAGAAAGATGAAGGCGCCGATCAGCGACACCGGGATGGTGACGAAGGGAATCAGCGTGGCGCGCCAGTTGCGCAGGAACAGGAAGATCACCGCGACCACCAGCACCATCGCCTCGATCATGGTCGTGTAGACGGCGTCGATCGATTTTTCGATGAAAATCGAGCTGTCGAAACCGACCTTGAGCTGCATGCCTTCCGGCAATGCCGCCTCGATGCGCGGCAGTTCGGCCTTGACCGCCTGCGCCACCGCCAGCGTGTTGGCGGTGGACTGCTTGACGATGCCCAGCCCCACCGCGGCGCGGCCGTTGACGCGCACGATATTGCGTTCGTCCTCGGCGCCGATTTCGGCGCGCCCGAGGTCGCCCAGGCGCACCAGCGCGCCGCCGCTGTCGCGGATGATCACGCGCTCGAATTCCTCCGGCGTCTTGAGGTCGGTTTCGGCCTGCACGGTGAATTCGCGCATCGGGCCTTCGATCCGGCCCGAGGGCAGTTCGGTGTTCTGGCTCCTGAGCGCGGTTTCCACGTCCTGCACCGTCACGCCCAGCGCGGCCATGCGGCTGGGGTCGAGCCACACGCGCATGGCATAGCGGCGCTGCCCGCCGACGATCACCGATGCGACGCCCGGCAGGGTTTTCAGCTGATCGGCCACCACGCGGTCGGCGTAATCGGTGATTTCCAGCGGCGACTGGCGGTCGCTGGAAAATGCCAGCCAGATGATGGCCTGCGCATCGGCTTCGATCTTGGCGACCACCGGGTCTTCCGCCTCGCCCGGTAGCAGGCCGCGCACCCGCGCCACGCGGTCGCGCGTGTCGTTGGCGGCGGCTTCGGGATCGCGCGACTGCACGAACTCCACCGTGATCTGGCTGACCGCTTCGCGGCTGACGGACTTGATGGTGCGGATGCCCTCGATGCCCGACAGCGAATCCTCCAGCGGCTTGGTGATCTGGCTTTCCATCACCGCCGCGGAAGCGCCTGGATAGACCGTACGCACCGACACCACCGGCGCGTCGATGTTGGGGTATTCGCGCACCGGCAGGCGGTCGAAGGCGATCAGGCCGATCAGGATGATCATCAGGCTCATTACGGTGGCCAGTACCGGGCGGCGGATCGAAAGGTCGGACAGGATCATGGCTTATCCAGGGTAAAGCGTTGAGCGCGGGGCGAAGGCGATGGGAGACGGGCGGGCTCAGCGTGCCGGCGGTTTGCCCGACTGCTTCTTCATCATTTGCGTCGCCTGCTCGAGCGTGACGACGGGCACGCCCGGGCGCAGCTTGATCTGGCCGTCGAGAATGACGGTGTCGCCTTCGGCCACGCCGGACACGACCTCGACGCGGCCTGGCTCGCGCTTGCCCAGCGTGACCTTGCGCAGTTCGGCCTTGCCGTCGACCGCGAGGAACACATAGCTCCCGTCCGCACGCGGCACGATGACCTGTTCGGGCAGCAGGATGGCGCGGGTCCTGCCGCCGAGGTCGGCGGTGGCGCGGGCGAACATGCCGGGTTTGAGCTGGCCTTTGGGGTTGGCGATGCGCGCACGCACCCGCACGTTGCGGCTGACCGGGTCGACCACCGGATCGATGGCGTGCACGGTGCCGCTGAAGCGTTGCCCCGGCAACGCGTCTACGGTCAGCGAGATCCGCTGGCCGATGCGCACCCGTGGCAGCGCCGTTTCGGGGACCGGCACCTCCAGTTTCAGGGTGCCGAGCGCGTCCAGCCGCACCAGGTTGTCGCCCTTGCCGACATAGGCGCCGGGGCTGACCTGGCGCAGACCGACCACGCCGGCAAACGGCGCGCGGATCACGGTCTTGCCGAGTGCCACCTGTTCCTGGCGCAGACGTGCGCGCAGGATGTCGAGATTGGCGCGCGCCTCGTCGAGCGCCTGGCGCGAAATGAAGTTCTGCGCGACCAGTTCCTCGCTGCGGCTGTAGCGGCTTTGCGCCAGCTTCAGATCGGCCTCGGCGGCGGCCACGCGGGCGCGCTGCTCGGCGGCGTCGAGCATCACCAGTATCGCGCCCTTCTTCACCGGCTGGCCTTCCTTGAAGCGCAGCCTTTCGATGCGGCCGTCGATTTCGGGCCGCAGCACCACGCTGTCCTCGGCGATCAGCGCGCCCACCGCGTCGACGGTGTTCGACATCGGCGTGGCGGTGGCCTTCATCATATTGACCGGAATGAAGGGCGGGCCGCCTGCCTGGGCGAAGGCAAACGAGGGAACGAACAGCAGCAGAAGCAGGGCGCGCATGGAAAATTCCGCAAAAAGAACAAAGACGTACGATAGGAGCGCACCTTAGCAGTTCCGTGCCGAAACAAAAACCGCGCGCCGGAGTCAACTCGAGACAGGCGTTGTAAGGATTGCATGTGCGATCCGACTGATTGCAACGTACCCCCCAGGACACCACCATGCTGATACGCACGCCCACTGACATCGCCCCGTCTGAAATCACCCCGCCCGAGATCTACCGCGACCGTCGCCGTTTCATGCAGGGCATGGGCGCGCTGGCGGCCGGCGCCGCGTTCGGCATCGCGCCGGATGCCCGCGCCGCCGGGGCCAAGCTGGCCGGCGTGCGCGACAGCGCCTACACGCTGAACGAAGCGAGCACGCCCTACAAGGATGTGACCACCTACAACAACTTCTATGAATTTGGCACCGGCAAGAGCGATCCGGCCAGAAACGCGGGCAGCCTGAAAACCCGCCCTTGGACGGTGAGGGTCGAGGGCGCAGTGAAGAAACCCGGGATGGTCGACATCGACGCGCTGCTGAAACTCGCGCCGCTGGAAGAGCGCATCTACCGGATGCGTTGCGTCGAAGGCTGGTCGATGGTGATCCCCTGGGTCGGCTATTCCCTCAATGAGCTGATCCGCCGCGTCGAGCCGACCGGCAATGCAAAATACGTCGAGTTCGTCACCCTGAACGACCCCCGGCAGATGCCGGGCGTGCGCTCGCGCGTGCTCGACTGGCCGTATACCGAGGGCCTGCGGCTGGACGAGGCGATGCATCCGCTGGCGATGCTGGCGGTCGGCCTCTACGGCGAAGTGCTGCCGAACCAGAACGGCGCGCCGATCCGGCTGGTGGTGCCGTGGAAATACGGTTTCAAGAGCGCCAAGTCCATCGTTGCGATCCGCTTCGTCGAGAAGCAGCCGGTCTCGTCCTGGATGGCGGCCGCGCCGAGGGAATATGGCTTCTATTCCAACGTCAATCCCGAAGTCGACCATCCGCGCTGGAGCCAGGCGCGGGAGCGCCGCATCGGCGAATTCCGCAAGCGCGATACCCTGATGTTCAACGGCTACGGCGAGCAGGTGGCGTCCCTCTACCGTGGCATGGACCTGAAAAAATTCTTCTGATGGGTGCGGTCCTGCGCAACCCCAAGCCCTGGATTACGCTGCTGTGCCTGCTGCCGCTGGCGCGGCTGATCGCGCTGGGGCTGGGCGGCGATCTGGGGGCGAACCCCATCGAGTTCATCACGCGTTCCACCGGCACCTGGACCCTGGTCGGACTGCTGGTGACGCTGTCCGTCACCCCGCTGCGGCGGCTGACCGGGCGTGCCGACCTCGTTCGCTACCGGCGCATGCTGGGGCTGTTCACCTTCTTCTATGCCAGCCTGCATTTCGTCACCTATATCTGGCTCGACCAGTTCTTTGACCCGGCGGCCATTGTTCGCGACATCGTCAAGCGGCCCTTCATCACCGTCGGCTTCAGTGCTTTCGTGCTGCTCATTCCGCTGGCTGCGACCTCGACGCACGCCATGATGCGCCGTCTGGGTCGGCGCTGGCAGCATCTGCATCGCCTGGTCTATGCCATTGCGCTGCTGGGCGTGATCCATTACCTGTGGCTGGTGAAGAAGGACCTGACCGAACCCCTGCTCTATGGCGGCGTGCTGGCGCTGCTGCTGGCCCTGCGTTTACCGTGGGGCGTGGCGGTGTTGAATGCAGCCAGCACGCGGTGGGGGCGGCAAGTCGCAGGTCGCAAGCCGGACGTGGCGAAGTCGGTTGGTTAATCAAGAGGCTGCCCGGCTGCCCATAAAAAAACGGGAAGCACACCCCAGCCACGCATAAAACGGGAGACAGCCCCGGCTGCCCATAAAAAAACGGGGGACAAGCCCCCGTTTCAGATTGGGCAATGCCCGACCTGTTTAAAGCCCGAACGGCTTGATGACCGGTACCGCCGGTGCGGGTGCAGGTGCGACGGCAGGTGCCGGCGCGGGTTTGGCGGGAACTGCCTTCTTCGCGACAGGCTTCTTCGCCGGGGCTGCCTTCTTGACTGCGGGCTTTCTGGCCGGGGCTGCCTTCTTGACTGCGGGCTTTCTGGCGACCGCTTTTTTAGCTGCGGGCTTCTTGGCCGGAGCCGCCTTCTTGGCTACCGGCTTTTTGGCGACCGCTTTTTTAACTGCGGGCTTCTTGGCCGGAGCCGCCTTCTTGGCCGGGGCTGCCTTCTTGACTGCGGGCTTTCTGGCGACCGCTTTTTTAGCTGCGGGCTTCTTGGCCGGAGCCGCCTTCTTGGCTAC
>DAHWJK010000133.1:0-2362 GCA_027344185.1 Thiobacillus sp. | reverse complement strand
GGCGGCGATCTTCATGCCACTGACCGGTTTCCTCTCGGCGCGCTGGGGACGCAAGCGCGTTTTCATGTGGTCGGTGGTCGGCTTTACGGTGGCCTCGATGCTGTGCGGCGCGGCGCAAAGCCTGAACCAGATTGTGCTGTTTCGTCTGCTGCAAGGGGTATTCGGCGCGAGTCTCGTGCCGCTGTCGCAGTCTGTGCTCCTCGATACCTATCCGCGCGAGCGCCATGGATCGGCGATGGCGATGTGGGGCGTGGGGGTGATGGTGGGGCCGATTCTCGGCCCCTCGCTCGGCGGCTGGCTAACCGAGTATTACAACTGGCGCTGGGTGTTCTACATCAACCTGCCGTTTGGTGTGCTGGCCTGGCTCGGACTGGCGGCGTTCGTGCGTGAAACGCCGATCGACCGCACGCGACGCTTCGACCTGCTCGGCTTCGCGCTGCTGAGCCTCGGCATTGGCGCGCTGCAGATGATGCTGGATCGCGGCGAATCGCTCGACTGGTTTACCAACCCGGAAGTGGTGATCGAGGCCATGCTCTCCGGCCTGGCGCTCTATCTCTTCCTCGCTCACATGTTCACGCACGAGCATCCGTTCATCGAACCCGGGCTGTTCAAGGACCGCAACTTCAGCGTCGGCCTGCTGTTCATCTTCATTGTGGGCGTCATTCTGCTCGCCACGATGGCCTTGCTGCCACCATTCATGCAAGGCCTGCTGGGCTACCCGGTGATCGATGTTGGCTATCTGCTGGCTCCGCGCGGCGTGGGCACCATGTTCGCCATGATCGCCGTGGGTAAGTTATCCGGCAAGGTGGACATGCGCCACATGATTTTACTGGGCCTCATGCTGACCAGCCTGTCCCTGTGGGAAATGACCAATTTCAACACGGATATCGACGGCTGGGACATCGTACGAACCGGCATCACGCAGGGCTTGGGCCTGGGCTTCATTTTCGTGCCGCTATCCACCATCACCTTCGCTACCCTGGCGCCGCGTTACCGCAATGAGGGCACGGCGCTGTTCAGCCTGATGCGCAATCTCGGCAGCAGTATCGGCATCTCGGTGGTGATGACCTACCTGGCGCAACGCACGCAGGCCAATCATGCCGCGTTCGCCGACTACATCAACCCCTTCAATCTGGCGCTGAGGCAGGCGGTTGAGGCGGGTGCCTACAATCTGAGCACGCCCCAGGGGCTCGCGGCAATCAACGGCGAAGTGACGCGCCAGGCCGCCACGCTGGCCTATTTGCAGGACTTTCGGCTGATGATGTGGATCACTGTGGCCGCCATCCCGCTGATAATCCTGTTGCGGGCGTCGCCGAAGAAATCTGCAGTGAACGATGTGCACGCGGCGATGGAGTGACGGCAGCACTGCCGAATGTGCGACTGTAAACGCCTGCTGAATCGCCGACATACTTTTAATGCTTTCGGAGGACAATGCGCATGTTTCAGACTATCGTTTTCGCCTATGATGGCAGCGCCGAGAGCCGGGACGCGCTCGAGGAGGGGATCGCACTTGCAAGCCGCTTCAACGCCCGCTGCCACCTGCTCGCGGTCGTGCCGCCACTGTCCCCCTACATCCTAGCCGCCGGCCCGCTGTCTGAAGACCTGTCGGAAAAAGACCGGGCCTACTTCAGCTCCATCCTCGAGAAAGGCCTCGCACGCCTGCGCGAGGCGGGATTGGAGGCCGCCGGCTCCATCAGGATATGGGAGGAGCCGGCCGAGGCCATTGGCGCCTTCGCTGGCAAGGTCGAAGCCGACCTCGTTATTGTTGGGCACCACCGCCGCTCAGCCCTTGATCGCTGGTGGCGCGGATCGGTAGGCCATTCCCTCATCGACCAACTGCCGTGCAGCCTGTTCGTTTCCATGCCGGTCAGCACGACGGAATAGGCGGAGGCCGGCAGTGTGAAGCCAGTGTGCTGCCGGAGGCGAAGTGGTTCACCGAACCGCCACTGGCGCTGCCCAACAGGCTAATGGAGAACTGGAGCGATCGCAGGGGGAGGCGAATTCGTCAGTGGAGGCGCATACCAAAGTGCAGGGCTACCTGCCATTGATCAATGAATCAACGCTGTAGCGTAAGGCCAAACGCAGCATATCGAGTAAACGCATTCCCCCTGACCGCTGCACTGCCCTCCAGGCATCACTCATCCGGTTTGTTCAATGTCGGCCGCCTCGTTCACGGTCTCTTTCAGCATGTTTCTGAAATACTTCCGGGCAACCTCGTTATTCGATCAGGCCCGGCTCGACCTGGAGCGGATCGACGTGCGTGCTCTGCTGCCCGGCATTGTGAGCAAACCGCCCAAACCGGGGCAGTATGTCGGCGCTGGGGCTACGGCGCTGGTCTTGGTGGTCAGCGGTGACCTCTGGG
>DAHWJK010000103.1:0-6216 GCA_027344185.1 Thiobacillus sp. | reverse complement strand
GCGGATCGGTGGTCGCGAGGATGAACTTCACGTGCGCGGGCGGCTCTTCCAGCGTCTTCAGCATGGAGTTGAACGCCGGCTTCGACAGCATGTGCACTTCGTCGATGATATAGACCTTGTAGCGCCCCACCGTCGGCGCGTACTGCGCGTTGTCGAGTACCTCGCGCATGTTGTCGACGCCGGTGTTCGACGCCGCGTCGAGCTCGAGCAGATCGACGAAGCGCCCGGCGTCGATCTGGGTGCAGGCCGAGCAGGCGCCGCACGGGGTATGAGTGACGCCGGTTTCGCAGTTGAGGCACTTGGCGAGAATCCGCGCCAGCGTGGTCTTGCCGACGCCGCGCGTGCCGGTCAGCAGATAGGCGTGGTGTAGCCGGCCTTGCGTCAGCGCGTTGGACAGCGCCTGCACCACGTGCTCCTGACCCTTGAGATCGGCAAACGCGCGCGGCCGCCACTTGCGCGCCAGCGCCAGTGCGGGGGATGCGGAATCGCCGAAAAAATCAGTCATGTGCGTAGGGGCTAGGGGTCAGGATTCAGGGGTCAGGGAAATGCGGCAGCGTCGTCGGTTTTCCCTGAATCCTGAATCCTGACCCCTGAATCCTGGAAAAAGTGGCGAGCCAGAACCCCGGCACTGGCATCGGTCGCTGTGGCTGCTTCCTTCCGGACCTGACCCGATTCACAACTTAGCCATGCGGGGAGGCCCGCCACGCGTATTTTACCCCGGATGCGCTTATTCCTCATCCGCGAGCGCGGTCAGCCGGCGTTTTTTCACGGCGTCGGCCAGCATGCGCAGCAGCGGCACGGTGTCGTCCCAGCCGATGCAGGCGTCGGTGATCGACTTGGCGTATTCCAGCGGCTGACCGGGAATCAGATCCTGACGCCCGGCATTGAGATGGCTCTCGATCATCGCACCGATGATGCGCATGTCGCCGCCGGCCACCTGCGCGGCCACCTCGGCGCCCACCTCGATCTGGCGCTGGTGCTGCTTGCTCGAATTGGCGTGCGAAAAATCGATCATCAACTGCTGGCGCAGGCCCGCGGCAGCCAGTTCGCCGCATGCCAGATTGACGCTCGCCGCGTCGTAGTTGGGGATCTTGCCGCCGCGCAGGATCACATGGGTGTCCTCGTTGCCCGTGGTGCTGAACACGCCGACGTGGCCCGACTTGGTGATGGAGATGAAATGGTGGCGCCCCGCCGCCGCCTTGATCGCATCCACCGCGATCCGCAGGCTGCCGTCGGTACCGTTCTTGAACCCCACCGGGCACGACAGGCCGGACGCCAGCTGGCGGTGCGACTGCGACTCGGTGGTGCGCGCGCCGATCGCCCCCCAGCTCACCAGATCGGCAATGTATTGCGGCGAAACCAGGTCGAGGAACTCGGTCGCGCATGGCAGCCCGATTTCGCTGATCTCCAGCAACAGCTTGCGTGCCAGCCGCAGGCCCTCGTTGATGTCGAAGCTCTCATCCAGATGCGGGTCGTTGATCAGGCCCTTCCAGCCCACCGTGGTGCGCGGCTTCTCGAAATACACCCGCATCACGAGGATGAGCTCGTGCGCGAGTTCGTCGGCCAGCGGTTTCAGCTTGCGGGCATAATCCAGCGCCGCGACCGGGTCGTGAATGGAGCACGGCCCGACGATGATGAACATGCGATCGTCCGCCCCGCGCAGCACGTCGTGGATCGCGCTGCGCGCATGCGCCACATGTGCATGCACAGCCTCGCTGGCACGCAGCTCGCGCATGATCTGCATCGGTGCGAGCAGTTCGCCGCTTTGCTCGATGCGGGTGTCGTCGGTTCGGGTAGACATCTTCTGGCTCCGTAAATGTGCATTGCCGCGGCGGCGGCCTAAACGAAAAAACCGCCAGCGGACTGGCGGTTTCGTCAAGGCCGACTGTTCGTCTCAGCGCCTCCCGACCGCCTGGGGCGTGGGATAAAAGCGGCTGAAAAAAAACTTCCCGGCATGAATCATGCATGGAAGTCTACCAAATTAGACCAGACCCCGCCAAGCGCTTTTGTTGGCGGCAGGGGCACCCCCATTCAGGCCCCGCCGCCGGTTCGTTCCCGGACTGGACAGGCACATATAAGGAGAAACAGTGTGGAAACAATGGCCAAGGTGTCCGACGCTCAACACCCCGCGCGGGAAATGCGGCGCGACAGGCGTTTTCAGGTTTCGCAGGCAGCCACGATCTCGCAGCCTGGACATGCGGAAATTGCCTGCGGAATCCGCGATTTTTGCCAGGGTGGCCTGTTCCTCAAGTTCTCCAATCCGGAAACCGCGATCGCATCGCTGGCGAAGCGCACCGATGCCGTGGTCGAGATCGTCGTGACCCCGGTCGGCAGCCAGGGCTTCCGCATTCCGGCGCAACTCAAACGCCTGAGCCCGCTGGGCATCGGTGTTGCATTCACCCAGCAACCGATCGACGCGCTGCGTGCGCTGCAAAAGCTGCGCATGGCCGAACACCGGCGACGCTTTTCCGCCCTGCCCCCAAGCGATGCCAACCCGCATCTGCGCGAAACCTGCACCACACTGCTGAGCGAAACCCTGCTCCAGGCGCATGACCAGCTGATGCGCATGCTGGGCGAAAAGCTGAGCGCTGCCGCCCTGCATGCCGGCGGGATTTCAGAACACAGCGGCCTGCTGGGTGCCGTGAACGAGTTCGGCACCCATGCGGCAAGCGTGCAAGTCCGCTTCGTTCAACAGGTGCTGGATGCGCTGAAGCAGGCGAGTCCGGTGCAGACCCAGGCCACCCGCGACACCCTCGATGGCGCGCTGGCACTGGTCGACGAGCTGGATTTCGAGGACTGGCTTGCCACCTCGTCCGAAGCCAACAAACTGGAAGAGCAGTTCCGCGAGCAGCTTGCCGACATCGAGCCCCGCATCGGCCAGGTATTCGGCTTTGCCTGCGATCACAACAACAACCCGTTCGGCCCCACCGTCATCGGCCACGCCTATCGCATCGCGCTGCAGGACCTGCCCGTGCTGGCGCGCGCACGTCAGGTGGCCTACACCACGCTGCGCGAGATTCTGTCCGACCCGCTCGCCGCACTCTATGCCGAACTGCTGGCGCTGCTGCCCGTTTCACAGGCCGAGGTCCAGCAGCAGAAAGCCATGGCCTCGTCGCAGCCGCAGCATGTCCCGCCCGTTACTGAAGCCGCGGCCCCGGCCGCCGCATCGCAAGGCACGCTGAGCCGCCTGACCGGCTCGCTGATGGATTTCTTCCGGGGCCAGCCGGCAGCAGCATCGGCGCCTGCTGCCGCACCCGCCAGCGCGCCGCCCACACTGGCGTCCGGCCCTGCCGCCCAGGGCGCCGTCGCCCACGCGAGTCCGCAGCCGGCCCGGGTCGGCATGCCCGGCATCGCCCACTCGCAGGTGCTGCAGCGTCTGGCGTCCGCGGGCGCACTGCCGGCCACGGTCACCCTGGAAATGCAACGCTCGGTCGACATGTTCGGGGCGCTGTTCGACACCATGCACGCCGAAAAATCGGTCAGCGAGGGCATGCGGCCCTTCTTCCAGCAACTGGAAACCAGCCTGATCAAACTGGCGATGTCCGACCCGCAATTTCTCAGCTCGCCCGCCCATCCGGCGCACAAGGTGCTGAACACGCTCGACCGCATCAGCATGGCCGCGGGAGACGACGGCAAGATCGCCGATCAACGCCTGATGCGGCTGATGAGCCGCTGGACCGACCGCATCAATTCCGAGGCCGACAAGAACCCGGGCGTGTTCGAAGAAGCACGCACCCAGCTCGAGCGCGTGCTGAAGCCCATCCTGAACGAGCGCACCGCGCGCGTATCCCGCCTGCAGGCCATGTGCGAAGGCCGCCAGCACGCCGACGTGGTCAAGCAGCGCATCCTGCGCGAACTGCTGGCGCGCATGGGCGAACGCAAGGTGCCCAATGCCGTGATCGAACTGTTGAACGGCGGCTGGCGCAACGTGCTGCTGATCGCCGAAATGCGCCATGGCGCCGACAGCCACGAAGCACGCGAGGCCTGGCAATTCCTGCAACAGCTGTGCACCTGGCTGGACCCGGAACGGGCCAACCCGCCCAGCGCCGCCGCTGTGCAGGCGCTGCTGCAACGCATCGATCAGGCGCTGACCCAGGTCTGCGCCGACAAGTTTGCGCAGGACCGCATCGTCGACCAGCTTGCCAGTGCGCTCTTCGATACGGACAGCGCACAGCAACAGCACAGCCCGATCGCCGCCCGCCTCAACGATGCCACCAGCGAGCCCCTGAGCGAGGCGCAGGACATGCTGGCCGGGCGCCTGCGGGTCGGCGACTGGCTGCTGTTCAACACCTTCGATACCCCGCTCAATCTGGTGTGGATCGGCGACCCGCTGCCGGTGTACGTGTTCGCCAACTACCGCGGCATCAAGAAGCTCGACATCAAGCGCCAGGACCTGCTGCGATCGCTGGAGTCCGGCGAGGCACGCTGGACCGAAGACCTGGAACTGCCGCTGATGGACCGTTCCTATAGCGCAATGATTCAGAAGATGCAGCGCGATCTGGTGTGGCAGGCCACGCACGACACCGCCACCGGACTCGCCAACCGCAAGCATTTCTTCCGCTCCATCCGGCGCGACTGGCTGAGGAGCCCGTCGCGCGACAGGGGCTGCGCCATCGGCGTCGTCCAGCTCGACATCGGCACCCCTGCGGGCGATGCGGCCACAAGCGACATCCGCATTCCGATCCTGCGCGATCTCGCCCAGATGTTGCCTGCTCATCTGCCCCCCGGCACGCTGTTCGCACGCGCGGGCGAAGCCGCACTGGCATTCTGGGTCGCGGCCGCCGACTGTGCCGCCGCCCGGACCCAGGCCGCGTCGCTGGTCAGCGTCATTGCTGCGCAGCCGCAGGAAATCAACGGCATTCGCTACCGCATTCATGCGGTGGCCGGCCTGATGTGGGCCAGCGACTGGCTCAGCCCCGAAACCTATTACGACAATGCCAGCGCCGCCTGCGCACGCGCACGCGAATCGGGAAATGCGGTCGTAGAATACGGCGGCCAGACAGACGACAGCGGCGTGATGGCACTGGCGCAATGGGCGCACGAACTGACGTCCATCCTCGCCAACAACCAGCTCAGTCTGGACTGCCAGCCGGTGGTTGCCATTGCCGATGCCCAGCAGGACAGCGCAGCGCATACGGACGCGTCGGTCGCGCGCACCCCGTTGTATTACGAAGTGCTGTTGCACCCGGTCACCCAGGCCGAGCACACCTTCCCCACGCGCGACCTGATCGACGTGGCCGAGCGGCTGCAGCGCATCACCGAAATCGACCGCTGGGTCGTCCGGCGCGTGCTGCAGTGGATGCGCGACCATGCCGACAGCCTGGCCCGAATCGGCGGACTCTCGATCAATCTGTCCGGCCAGTCCGTCATCAATCCGCTGTTCCTGAAGTTCCTGTTGTCCGAGCTGTCGCACGGCGACATCCCCGGCGACAAGCTGATTTTCGAAATCAGCGAAGCCGACGCCGCCGAAGGCCACGCCCAGACCCAGATGTTCATGCGCCAGCTGCAGCGCCACGGCTGCCGCTTCACCCTCGACGACTTTGGCGTAGGCAGCAGTTCCTATACCAGCCTGAAGAGCATGAAACTCGATCACCTGAAAATCGATCGCGCCCTGGTGCGGGAAATTTCCACCAGCATGATCGACGAGGCGCTGGTGCGCTCCATCATGGAAACCGGCAGCTTCCTCGGGATTCGCACGGTGGCGGGGTTTGTCGAGGATGCGGAGACGCTGGCGAAGCTGGAGGAGATGGGGGTGGATTGCGTGCAGGGGTATTTGATCGGGGCGCCGAAGCCGCTGGATACGCTGGCGTAAGGCTTTGACCCGTCATTGCGAGCACAGCGAAGCAATCCAGTTGAGCTGAGCGTGAAGCACGCCAGTGGTTGATCCATCGCTGTGCTACTGGCCGTTGGCCGGGGGTAGCCCGGCAGCTAGTCACTTTCTTTTATCTCGCCAAAAGAAAGTAACCCAAGAAAAGGCGACCCCGACATCCCCGAATTCCCGAAAATCGAGCCCACCAGACGGGCGGCGAAGAACTCGCCCCGCCTTGCTGTTTTGTGTTGTTTTTTGTGGGGGGGCTCAAACACCTTCGCCGCTGATCCGCCCGGCAGGCTCGATTTTCGGCGGGGCTGTAAGGGGGGAAAAGTCAAAACCAAGACGCCGATGACTGTACGGCCTGATGGCTTCAGTCCCTTCCGATGATCGCACGTCGCAGCCAA
>DAHWJK010000077.1:0-2085 GCA_027344185.1 Thiobacillus sp. | reverse complement strand
GCAGCGTCGCAGCACCGACCCGCTGATTCCGCATGCCTTGCTGCGCACGCCGATCGTCGCGCTGGCGATGGTCTCGGCCTTCCTGTGCGGCGCGATCGCGATGGGCATGACCGTGTACGTGCCGAGCTTCACGGCCCTCGTCCTGCAGGCCGACTACCTGACGATCAGCTCGACGGTGGCGGTCATGACCCTGAGCTGGACCTTCAGCGGCATCGGCATCGGGCTGTGGATGCGGGCCGGCAGCCACCGCCGCTTCGCGAACCTCGGAGCGGCGGCGGTGCTGGCCGGCACGCTGGGCTTGTGCCAGGTCGCGCGCGTCGCCGAGAGCCCCTGGAGCGTACTGCTCACGCTGGGCCTGCTCGGCAGCGGCCTGGGTGCCTGCAGCGTGGCCTTGTCGGTCACGCTGCAATCCACCGTCGACGGCTCGATGCGCGGCAGCGCGACCTCCCTCTTCTACCTGTCGCGCATGCTGGGGCAGGCCATCGGCGTGGCCCTGTGCGGCGGGGTGCTTGCCGGCAGCGATGCGTCGGCTCGCCAGTTGATGCAGGCATCGCAGCAACAGGGGGGTGCCGCCGCCGCCCGCGCCCTCGCCGGCGCGGGGCCGCTGGCCGACTCGATGCGCGACAGCTTCGCGGCGATCTTCCTGCTGCTGGCCGTGCTTGCGCTGGCACAACTGCTGCATGGACTGCTCACGCCGGACCCGGGTCTTCGAGGCGGCCCCGGGACGCAATTGCGGCTCGCCCGCCGCGGGCACCGATTGCGCCGCCCGTAGCCCGACGGGCCGCGCGGGCTTGCGTTCGCGGCCGCCGCGGCGAAGCCTCGAGACGGCATGGCTCCTTTACAATAGAAGTCTGACAATCCCTGTAATCCCTGACGCCTGCAGAGGGTGCGAAGCATTCTTCCCGGCTGGAACATTCCGGCCTTCCTGACCATGCTGCTGCTCCTGTGCGAACTGGGCGGATGCGCCGCGCCGCCCGTTGCGGCGGGTCCGCAGGCTGCCGGGCGTGCCGGAGTCGATCGCGCCGTGAGCCTGCCGTGGTGGCGCGACGCCGGCGACCCGCTGCTGTCGCGCCTGGTCGACCACGGACTGCAAACCGACCCGCGACTGCGCCGCGATGCGCAGTCGCTCGAGCACGCGCGTGCGCGCTCGCGACAGCACGGTCTGCGGCAATGGGCGGCGCGTCTGCTGGGCTATACGCCGCCGGACCTCGGCGCGTCGGCGCAGCAACTGGCCGACGCGCGCCAGCGCAAGGCCGCCTCGATCGCGCGGGCCTATGTACGGGTGCGGCGCCTGCAGGCAGCGCTTCGCCTGCGCGAGGACTTCCAGCGGCACTTTCGCAACGATTCCGACATCGCGCACTGGCGACGCGAGGCCGGCATCGTGACGGGCGTCGACACCGGGCTTGCCGCGACCCTGCTGGGGATCAATGCCAGTGCACTGGCCGGCACGCACACGCGCCTGGGCATCGCGACGGACACGCTGGCGCGGCGCAGCGGGGTGCCGCCGCAGCGACTGCGACGCGATGTCGACGACGGCGCGGGCCCGCCGCAGCTGGTCGTGCCGGCGGCGAGTTCCGCGGCATCGCGGGATGCGCATACCCGCCCGCGCATTGCGCGCGAGCGCGCCGCGCTGGCGCAGGCGACGGCACGGGCGGCCGCACTGCAGCAGCTCGAGACCGACGCCATGCGCACCGTCGCCGACGCCCGCACGGCCTACCACCTGGGGACCGGCGACTTCGCGACCCTGTACGTGGCCGAGACGGCCGCTTTGCGCGTGCGCCTGGCGCGAGTGGCGGCGCGCGCCGACGCGGCCGACGCGGCGATCGGCCTGCTCAGCGCCGAGGCGCTGGCGATGAAGCGCGCAAGCCTGCCGGCGCCGACGCCAAACCGGGGCGCGACGCAACCCGCGCCGAGGAACTGCAGCGGTGACTGAACCGGCAACGCCGTCGCAGGTGGACGAGCTGCTGGGCGCGCGCCCGCGCAGCCGCGTGCGCCGCTGGATCAGCCTGGGCATCTTGCTGCTCGCGCTGGCGGTGGCGGGCACGCTGCTGCTGCGCTTTCTCGAGGGCAACGACACGCCCTACT
>DAHWJK010000071.1:0-3024 GCA_027344185.1 Thiobacillus sp. | reverse complement strand
GTGCGTTTCACAATTGCCGCCACTGTGGCGTTCGTCATGGCCGGCATGGCCTATTTTGTCCTGGCCAGGAAGCCGGCTGTCCCGCAGGCGACGTTTGTGCTGCTGTCTGGAAGAACCCTTTCGACCTCTTCCCTGCGAGGCCAGGTGTATCTGGTGAATTTCTGGGCCACGAGCTGTGCCACCTGCATCAAGGAAATGCCCCAAATGGTCAAGACGTACGAGCGATTCAAGGGAAGGAATTTCGAGTTCATCGCGGTGGATATGAGCTATGACCCGCTGCCCTATGTCACCGATTACGCCGCGACCCGGCATTTGCCGTTCGAGGTTGCCAAAGACGTGGGCGGCCGTCTGGCTCGCGAGTTTTACGACGTGCGCCTGACTCCGACCACGTTTCTGGTCGATAAGCAAGGGAACATCGTCAAGCGGATTCTCGGCGAGCCAGACTTTTCTGAACTCGATCGGCTGATCCAACACGAGCTTGCGACGAGCGCTTGAGGGCCCGAACCCCATGGACAACTCACTCCTCCTCGAAGTCATACTCGCGTTGGGCGCAGGCATGCTTCTCAACCTGACGCCTTGCGTGCTGCCGGTCATTCCAATCAAGGTCCGAACCATCCTGCGCGCCGCTGGCGCAAAGCCGGCGACACGTGCTTTGTCCGCCGGTCTGTTCGCTGCGGGGTCCCTGTTGTTTTTCACACCTCTGGGGCTGGCAACAGCTCTCCTGCATCTTCAATGGGGCGTGCTGTTCCAATCGCGAGCCGTGCTGATCGGCCTGGTCATCATCCTGCTGGTGATGGCGGTGATGAATTTCACGGGCCGCGGTTTGCCGATTCCTCCCCTCATCGCGAGAATGGGAGGTGGGCGTTTTGCCGAGCCGCTGGTCTCCGGCTTGGTCAGTGCCCTTTTGTCGACGCCCTGCACCGGCCCCTTGCTGGGTGGGATCCTTGTGTTTGCCCTCACCCGGCCAACCGTCGATATCGTGATGATATTCATCGCGATCGGTCTTGGCATGGCCCTGCCCTACGCCATTCTGCTTCTGAAGCCCGGACTTCTCGATCGGCTGCCACGTGGAGGGGCTTGGACTGGTATCGTGCGTCAAAGCTTCGGTTGGCTGCTTGCCGGCGCCGCGATCTTTTTCGCGCAAAGCCTGTTTCCCGCCAGCGTCGACAAGACACTATGGTTCGCATTTCTTGCCGGGGTCATGCTGTGGGTACTCGCAACGAGCCTTCGCGCCGCAGATCACGCCTCGCGCTGGGCCGCGCCACTTTCGAGCTTGCCCGCACTGGCTTTGGTCTATCTGAGTGCAGGGATCTGGCCCGTCCCATCGCAGGGCATCCCCTGGCAGCCGCTTGAGGCAACACAGATCGCCGAGATTGCCAATCTGCATCGCCCTGCGCTGGTCGAGTTCACCGCACAGTGGTGCCTGAACTGCAAGTTTCTGGAGCAAACCGTCTATGGCGACGCGCGCGTTGTGCAAGCCCTGCGCACCCGCGGTGTCGTTCCCTTGCAGGTCGACCTAACCCGCCCGAACCCAGAACTGCAAAGTCTCCTTGCCGCCTACGGTGGGGCTGGCCTGCCGTTCGTGGCGATCTTGAATCCACATGGGCGAGAAATCGGCCATCTTTCCGGACTGTTCTCGGCCGACGCGCTCGTCCGAGGTTTGAATGCCATCCACCCATAAAGGAATTTCGATGAAGCCAAAACTCCGGCGCATGGCCGTCGTCTCGCTCATTGCCCTGACCGTCTTGATCGGCGCTGCATTGCTGTTCCATGCTGCGCATCCCGACCCTGGCTTGACCCCGTCTGCTGCCGGCGATCTGGTCGATTCCTCCGCCAAGGTTGGCGCCAGTGCCGCGATCAATGGCCCCAATGCGGTGGTGACGCTGCACATCGACGCGGGTTGGCATGTCTACGCCAATCCGCCGTCGGCGCCCTACTTGATTCCTGTCACGGTGGTCGCGCAACGCAGTGGCCGTACGTTAGATATCCAACCTCTCTATCCACCCGGTCAAGACATCGGCCTACATATCGACGGCAAGACCATACGGGTCTACGAGAGCGGTACACGCATCGCTCTGCCAGGTCTGTCAAGGCTGCGCGATGTCCGCCTACAGGTGAAAATCCAGGCTTGCGCCGACAAAGGGCTATGCCTTCCACCGGCAACGATCGTTGCGACGACCCAATAATCACATCGCTTCAGCGCTTTTCCGCCTGTAGAACGGGCCCCGCTCGCGTTTTTCTTACGGAGTTGAACGATGGATGGTCGTGTTTTTCCCCTGCTCGTCGCCCTTGCCTGTGCCGCGCTTCCGCCCGGCGCCTTGGCTGCGGATGCCGTCCCGGCCGCAGCAGCGAGTGCAGCGCAACCGTCGTGGACGAACGCCAGGCACGCTTTCACCGTGCAGTTGATCCAGCTCAGCCCAGACAGTGTGCGCGCCTTCTACGAGAACATGGGCTATCCACCCAAGGCCATCGATGCCATTGCCCGGGTCTGCGTGTTCGGAACCTCGATCCGCAACAACGTCAAAGTCCCCATCACTTACGACGTGGCCGACTGGAAAGCGGTGACCCCGGACGGCCGGCAGCACCCGCTGATCACCAAGACCCAATGGCTGCAACGCTGGAAGCCACTGGGCGTGCGTTCGGACTGGTCGATTCTGCCGGCGCAGCAAACCCTGCAGCCCGGAGATTGGGCCCAAGGGTTCACCACCGTCGACTTGCCGCGCAATGCACGGTTCAAACTTGTTTTTTTCTGGAGTGAACATGGAACGCAACACCAAGCCACATTGGCCGGTCCGCAATGCGCAGCAGCCCCGCATACCCAACCCTGAGCGCCGCCAGGTGCTGTCCTGGCTCGGCGGCGCCGGGCTGCTGGCCGTTGGCGCGGCGCGCGCTGCGCATGCCGCCGACCCGGTGCAGGACCATGCGCTCGCGGTGGTGGAGCCGCCACGCCCGGCGCCGGCATTCAGCTTGCAGGACATCAACGGCAAGACCCACCGCCTGGCCGATTACCGCGGCAAGGTGGTG
>DAHWJK010000049.1:0-35105 GCA_027344185.1 Thiobacillus sp. | reverse complement strand
AGGACTATCTGGGCGAGGAAGTGACCGAAGCCGTCATCACGGTGCCTGCCTACTTCAACGACAGCCAGCGCCAGGCGACCAAGGATGCCGGCCGGATCGCCGGCCTGGACGTCAAGCGCATCATCAACGAGCCGACCGCGGCCGCGCTCGCCTTCGGCATGGACAAGAAGGAAGGCGACCGCAAGATTGCCGTGTACGACCTCGGCGGCGGAACCTTCGACATTTCCATTATTGAAATTGCCGAAATGGACGGCGAGCACCAGTTCGAGGTGCTCTCGACCAACGGCGACACCTTCCTGGGCGGAGAAGATTTCGACCAGCGCCTGATCGACTACATCGCCGAAGAATTCAAGAAAGACTCGGGCGTCGACATCAAGAAGGACGTGCTCGCGTTGCAGCGCCTGAAGGAAGCCGCCGAGAAGGCCAAGATCGAGCTGTCTTCGTCGCAGCAGACCGAAGTCAACCTGCCCTACATCACGGCGGACGCCTCCGGTCCCAAGCACCTGGCGGTGAAGATCACCCGCGCCAAGTTCGAGGCGCTGGTGGAAGACCTGATCACCCGCACCATCGAGCCATGCAAAATGGCGCTGAAGGATGCCGGGCTGACCACCTCGCAGATCGACGACGTCATCCTGGTCGGCGGCCAGACCCGCATGCCGAAGGTGATGGATGCGGTGAAGGACTTCTTCGGCAAGGACCCGCGTCGCGACGTCAACCCGGACGAAGCTGTCGCCGTGGGTGCCGCAATCCAGGGCGGCGTGCTGAAGGGCGAGGTGAAGGACGTGCTGCTGCTCGACGTTACTCCGTTGTCGCTGGGCATCGAAACCCTGGGCGGCGTGATGACCAAGCTGATCCCGAAGAATACGACGAGCCCGACCAAGGCGAGCCAGGTGTTCTCCACCGCCGACGACAACCAGAGCGCGGTGACGGTGCACGTGCTGCAGGGCGAGCGCGAAATCGCTTCGGGCAACAAGAGCCTCGGCCAGTTCAACCTGTCCGACATCCCGCCCGCGCCGCGCGGCATGCCGCAGATCGAGGTCACTTTCGACATCGACGCCAACGGCATCCTGCACGTGTCGGCCAAGGACAAGGCCACCGGCAAGGAAAACAAGATCAAGATCCAGGCGTCGTCGGGTCTCACCGAAGAGGAAATCCAGCGCATGGTAAAGGACGCCGAAGCCAACGCCGCCGAGGACCACAAGGCGGTGGAACTGGCGACCGCGCGCAACGCCGCCGACGGCATGATCCACTCGGTGAAAAAATCGCTGGCCGAGTACGGCGACAAGGTATCGGCCGACGAGAAGGCCGCGATCGAGGCTGCGCTGAAGGCGTGCGAGGAGGCCGTCCGGGAAGGCGACAAGGACACCATTGAAGCCAAGACTCAGGCGCTCGCCACCGCCAGCCACAAACTGGCCGAAGAGATGTACAAGACCGAGCAGCCCCAGGCCCAGCCCGGTGCTGCGGGTGCGGCAGGCGACGGCAGCGCTGCGGCCGACGACAATGTGGTCGACGCCGAGTTCGAAGAGGTGAAGGACAAGTGAGAGGCTAGGAACCAGGGGTTAGGAACGAGGAAAAGTCGCGCTGTGCGCGACTTTTCCTTTTGTGCGGCGGAAAACGGCGCGTCTACAGTCCGGGTTGCAGCACAACCGGCAGCTGTAGCTCCTTGCCGTCACGCAGGATCGTCAGTGTCACAGTGTCGCCCACGGCATGATCGTCGATACGGGCCAGCAATTCGGCCACCGTTGCAATTCGCCTGCCCTCGATCGCGACAATGATATCCCGGGGCGCGATGCCGCCGTCGCTTGACAGCGTCGCACCCTCGAGTCCCGCCGCCTCGGCCGCGGACCCCGGGTTCACGCCAAGGACGAAGACACCCTCGACGCCCAGCAGTTGCGCCAGCCGCTGATTGATTCCTTCGTCCACCTCGATACCGAGAGCGGGCCGCACATATCTGCCTTGCTTGATAATCTGGGGAATGACCCGATTCACCGTGTCCACCGGCACTGCGAAACCGATGCCGGCGCTGGCGCCGCTGGGACTGTAGATGGCTGTGGTGATGCCGATGAGCCGGCCGGCCGAATCGAGCAACGGGCCTCCTGAGTTGCCAGGGTTGATCGCCGCGTCGGTCTGGATCAGGTGGTCGATCACGCCGCCATTTCCGCCGATGGAACGGTCGAGCGCGGAAACGATACCCGTCGTCAGCGTCCAGTCGAGCCCGAAGGGATTGCCGATTGCAAACACCTTCTGACCCACTTTCAGGTCGCGACTGCTGCCTAGGGTCACCGGTGGCGGCCGCCTGAAGCCAATACCAATTCTGAGCACTGCGATATCGTGGCCTGGCGAGGCGCCGATCAGCGCGGCTCTGAAACTGCGACCGTCAGCCAGCTTGACCGTTGCCTCGCTGGCATTTTCCACCACGTGGTAGTTGGTGACGATATGGCCGGCGGCATCCCAGATGAAGCCGGAACCGGTGCCGCGCGGAACGGTGAACACGTTGCGCGTCCAGAAATCCAGCACTTGCGTTTTGGTCGTGATGAACACCACCGAATCGCGGGTTTGCTCGAACAGGCCGATCGTGGTCTTTTCGTCCGCCGCCAGATCGCCGCGCGGCGTCACGACACGCGGCGCCGCATCCGGTCGATCGCCGAGTGCGTTCGAAAAACCGGGAAAGCCGCGTGCGAGCAGAATCAGCAGACCGGCAGCCAGCGTCAGCCAGAATAGGCGCGACAGAAAGCGACCCTCCATGCTTCAGTCTCGAACAATCAACTTGTTTTGCTTACCGGGTTGCGGGCACGGGGGCTGGCCGCCGGCAGGGCCGACCTTATGCGCGTCCTGGCGGTGGAGAGCGCTGTTCGACCCGTCGGTGCGATCGTCCCGCTCCCGCAGCAGCCAGTAGACAACCCCCAGCGCCAGGCTTGCCAACGCCAACGCAACGATTTTCTCGGGTTGGGCTTCAGGATCGAGTATGACGAATTTGCGGGCGAGCGCGATCAACGCAATCAGCACCACAGTCTTGACCTGAATGATGTTGTCTCGGCGCAGTGCGACCTTGATGATCGAATGCTTGAATTCCATCGCGATCAACAGCGTCATGATCATGCCGAATACGGTCTGGAAGACGCGGTGATCGAGGGGATTGAAGGCCTCCAGGAAAAGCAGCCCGAAAACCGTACGCACCAGTTGCAGAAGAGAGATCGCGATGATGACAGCGATCACCAGCGAGAGAATCAGGGCCACGATCTGCTCGAAGCGCTCGTAGAAGGACATCAATGCCCATTGTTCGCGCGACATCGCATAGAGCGTGCGTTTTCGGGTGGATGATGGATCCATTGTCGTGTCTCCGCGTTTACCGTGCATTCGCAGCCGCCTGCCCGCTGTCAGGCAGGCACGACAACCGACCCTCTTGCCAGGGCCATGCGCCAACCCCAAGCTTCCTCATTGCCGTTCGAGGCAGCGCAGGCGGGCGCGCATCCGGTCGATTTCCTCGAGCAGGTCGGCCGTCAGCGCGGCCAGTTCGGGGACCGCATCGAAATCCCGTTCGATGCGGTACATGCGGCGGGCGCGGTCGAGCGCGGCGCTGGAAAAACGCCATACGCCCGACATGCCTTCGGCGTGGGGAAACAGGCCATCGTCCAGATGGCGGGCAAGCCATGCCGGCTCGACGCCGCAGGCGGCCGCCACCTGCTCCAATGTGAGCCAGGTATCGTCCATCAAACTGCCGCTCAGGATCTCGTCATCGCGCATGGATCACCTCGATTGCCTTGGGTCGAATGCCAGATCGCTGGCCATCTGCTCGTACAGTGCCCGGGCTTTCGGCGTGTTCGCTGGCGGCAACGCAATCTCCAGGGTCAGTAGCAGGTCGCCTGGCGGCTCGCCCGGAATGCCCTTTCCGCGCACCCGCAACTGTTTGCCGCTTTGCGCACCTTCGGGAATGCGCACCTTGACGTAACCGCCTGGCAGATCGACCTCGACGACGGCACCCCGCGCCGCCTCCCAGGGGGCGACCGGCAGGCTCAGGTAGAGATCGCGACCGTCCACCCGGAAACGCGTGTGCGGCTTGAAGTGCACTTCCAGCAACAAGTCGCCGGCGCGTGCGCCGCCGGCACCGGGCGTTCCCTGACCGGCCAGACGGATGACCTGGCCTTCTTTCACGCCGCGCGGAATCTTCACGTTCAGTGTGCGTGTTTGCAGCGTCACCCGCCCTTGCGCGTCGAGCTTGGGAGCGCGCAGCGTGATCTGCCGGGTGGCGCCGTTGTAGGCGTCGTCCAGGTCGAGATAAATGCGGGCGCGATGGTCCGCGCCCTGGCCGCGATGCGTTGCCCGCCGCGTTTGGCCCTCCCAGGAGTAGCCTCCGGCACGGCCAAAAATCTGCTCGAAGAAGTCGGAGAATCCGCTCGCCTCGTCACTGGATGAAAAACCATGGTTCGAGAATTCAAAACCGGCGTCCCAATCAGGCGGCGGGTGAAATTCTTCGCCGGGCCGGTATGTGTTGCCGAGCTGGTCATAGGCAGCGCGCTTTTCCGGGTCGGACAGGACGGCGTAGGCTTCGTTGACCTCTTGCATGCGTCGTTCCGCCTCCGGCTCCCTGGAGATATCGGGGTGATACTTGCGCGCCAGCTTGCGGAACGCTTTCTTGATATCGTCCGCGGTGGCATCCCGCGCCACCCCGAGCACATCGTAATAGTTCCTGAATTGCATGATGCAGCGTCCCTCGCCCGTAGTTGGCTTTTCCATTCATATGGGAAACCGGCAGGAAATTTCAAGCTATTGAAATCGGTTCGACTCACCCTATCTTCCAACCAGCCGGGGCAGCATGGGGCTGCCTCGGCATCCTGAATAGGAAAAGGAGGACACGAACATGTTGTACCGTAGCTTGTTTCCCCGCGACCTGTTCGCGGAAATCGACCGCCTGCAGCGTGAAATCCAGCAGGGCGTCGATCTGTCGCCCAGTATCCGCGGCATGTCGCGCGGCTTTCCAGCCATGAATGTGGGCAGTGTGCCGCAATCGGTCGAAATCTACGCGTTCGCACCCGGTATCGATGCCGACAGCCTCGACGTCCAGGTTGAGAAGGGCGTGCTTAGCATCAGCGGCGAACGCAAGCGCGACACCGTGCCGGAGAAAAGCACCCTGCACATCGACGAACGCTTCGCCGGTCGTTTTCGCCGCACGGTGGCGCTGCCCGACGATATCGACGTCGACCGGGTGTCCGCCCGCTACCGCGACGGCGTGCTCAGCATCAGCATTCCCCGTACCGCGGCAGCTCAGCCCCGCCGCATTGCCATTCATTAAGGAGACTCGCCATGAACGACAGAACCCGCGACGGCAATACCCGAATTGCCAACACCCCCAGCAGCGACGCCGCGCTGCTGCCCCCGGTCGACGTCATTGAGGATGCCGACGGCATCACGCTGTACGCCGATCTCCCGGGCGTGCCGAAAGACAAACTCAACCTGCAGCTCGACGCCGACACCCTCACGATCGAAGGCGAGGTCGTACTGGCCATGCCCGAAGACATGGAGGCGAGTCACGCCGAGGTGAGCCTGCCGCGTTACCGGCGGACATTCACGCTTTCAAGAGAACTGGACAGCGAGAAAGCGGGTGCCGAATTCAGCAATGGAATCCTCAAGCTGCGTATCCCCAAGGCGGCGCACGCGCAGCCGCGCAAGATCGCCGTCCAGGCGGCCTGAACCGCGCCGGCTAACGATACGTCCGGCTTTTGCAACGGGAGATCATCATGAAACTGGAAAACCTAAAAGAAAACGTGGGCGCATTCTGGGACAGTCTCGCTGAAGGCTGGCGGCACCTGCTGCAGTCGGCGAGCGGCGCGCTGACCCGGTTCAGGCCGGGCGAAAAGACCGACCTGCCCGACGCCGCCAGCGTAGACGATGCATCCTGGCTTCCCACCCGCGGCTGGTCGATGCTGGGCGGCGACGTGTTCGAGGACGACCAGCGCCTGGTGGTTAGGCTGGAAGTTCCCGGACTGGAAAAAGAGGCCCTGGATATCAGGGTACTGGACGATGCCCTGATCGTATCTGGCGAGAAACGTTTCCAAAGTGAAAACACCGAGGGTCGCTGGCGGGTGATGCAATGTGCCTACGGCGCCTTCCGCCGCACGGTGCCGCTGCCGGTGGCGGTCAAGGCGGAGGAAGCGGTAGCCAGTTACCGCAATGGCGTCCTCAAGGTGGACTTGCCCAAGCAGCACGCCGGCAAGCCCCGGTCGGTCAGCATCAAGGTCGAGTGAAAGGAGGCCGCCATGACGCACCCCATTCTGGCCGCCGCAGGGGGCCGACAACTCATACAGAACTACTACGGCGACTGGGTTGAACTCGACGACTGGTCGCATGAGATCGCTTGCGACCTGGGCCGTGCGGAAGGCATCGAGCTCAACGAGGACCATCTTCGGGTGCTGGACTGGCTGCGCGATTACGTGATCGTCCAGGGCGGCAGCCGGCAGGATGCCCGCGAGATCCTGCGAAAGCTCGAAACGCATTTCGCGGCCGAGGGCGGCGGCCAGTGGCTGTACACCCTGTTCCCGGGCGGTCCGGTGCGCGTCGGCATGCGACTCGCCGGCCTGCCCGAAGCACCGCACGATGCAGACCCGTCCTTCGGCTCGGTGCGCTGAGGCGCGACCTCCAGCCCGATATCCGCTACACTTGCGCCCGGCTTTGATGGCTCGCCGCCAACGCCGGCCGTGCCTACGGCAATTTGTTAACGCCTCGCGCCTCTTGATTCCGGCCCGAACGGCCCCACATCCAGTCAGGGTTCGCACGGCGCGCCTGGCGGCACGGGAGAGGCCCGGCCTATCGATACTCCACACGTGGTTTTTCCTATGTCCAAACGCGACTACTACGAAGTCCTCGGTCTCGCCAAGAATGCCTCGGACGAAGACATCAAGAAGGCCTACCGCAAGCTGGCCATGAAGCACCACCCCGACCGCAATCCGGACGACAAGGGTGCGGAAGAAAAATTCAAGGAAGCCAAGCTGGCCTATGAAGTCCTGTCCGACGCCGACAAGCGCGCGGCCTACGACCAGTTCGGCCATGCCGGGGTCGACCAGCAGGCCGGCATGGGCGGCGGCTACGGCGGCGCCAGCGGCTTTTCCGATGCCTTTTCCGACATCTTCGGCGACATCTTCGGCGGCGGTGCGGGCGGCAATCGCCGCGACCGCGTCTACCGCGGTGCCGACCTGCGCTACAACCTGGAAATCGGGCTGGAAGAAGCCGCGCGCGGCACCGAGACCAAGATCCGCATCCCGACGCTGGAGGAATGCGGCACCTGCCACGGCAGCGGTGCCAGGCCGGGCACCACGCCGACCACCTGCACCACCTGCGGCGGTCACGGCCAGGTGCGCATCCAGCAGGGCTTTTTCTCGGTGCAGCAGACCTGCCCGCGCTGCAGCGGAACCGGCAAGATGGTGGCCGATCCCTGTACCGCCTGCCACGGCGAAGGCCGTGTCAAGAAACACAAGACGCTGTCGGTGAAAATTCCGGCCGGGGTCGACAGCGGCGACCGCATCCGCCTCGGCGGCGAGGGCGAAGCCGGCGTCAACGGCGGCCCGGCGGGCGACCTCTATGTGGTGATTCACCTCAAAGACCACCCGGTGTTCAAGCGCGACGGCGACGACCTGCATTGCGAAATGCCGATCAGCTTTGCCACCGCCGCGCTCGGCGGCGAGGTCGAGATCCCCACGCTGGAAGGCCACGCCAAGATCAAGATTCCGGCCGAAACGCAGTCGGGGAAGGTGTTCCGCCTGCGCGGCAAGGGCATCAAGGGCGTGCGCAGTCATGCGCCGGGCGATCTCTTGTGCCACATGCAGATCGAAACGCCGGTCAACCTGTCCGAGCGTCAGCGCGAATTGCTGCGGGAATTCGAGGCGCTGAGCCCGGGGCGCAACAACAACCCGCGCGCGCAATCGTTCATGGACAAGGTGAAATCCTTCTTCGGGCAGTAAACTCCGGGTTCACGACCGGGACCCGGAGATTCCGGAGCTGGACCCGCCTTGCTTCTACTGCACAGAGGAGACATGAACATGCGCAAACCCTTACTGATCGTTGCCAGCTGTGCCGTGTTTTTCGCCTCTCCCGCCCTGGCCGCTGACGTCCCGGTCATCGTCAAGATCCCGCGGCTCACGGTCGAGGCCTCGGAAAAAATGGCGCGCGCCGCGCTCGACGCCTGCCGCAAGGAAGGCATCCAGATCGGTGTCACCGTGGTGGACCGCAGCGGCGATCCGATGGCGGTGTTGCGCGATACCCTGGCGCCTCGCATCACGCTGGAAATCAGCAAGCAAAAAGCCAACACCGCAGTCAACTTCAATGCCGCCACCTCGGCCATGGAAAACCGCTTCACCCAGCCATTCTCGGTCGGCAAGATCGACGGTCTGGTGTTCTCCGCAGGCGGCTTGCCTATTGAGGCTGCCGGCAACATCATCGGCGCCATCGGCATCTCGGGTGCCGCCACCGGCGCGCAGGATGAAGCCTGCGCCAAGGCCGGCATCCAGGCGATCCAGTTCGAATTGGAAAGCGCCAGTCTGTAAACCTCAGCGGCCGGGTCTCCCCGGCCGCTGACTTTTCGCGCCCCCTTTCCTTCCGCTGCATGACTGAACTCTTTTCCGGCGAACACGCGATCGATTTCGAACGGCGTTTCGGCGGCGTGCGCCGGCTGTACGGCGCGGCAGCGCTGGCGCGCTTTCAGCAATCGCATGTCTGCGTCATCGGCATCGGCGGCGTTGGCGCCTGGACGGCCGAAGCGCTGGCGCGGACCGCCATCGGCCGGCTGACCCTGATCGACCCCGATCATCTGGCCGAATCCAATATCAACCGCCAGGTGCATGCGCTGACGCACGAACTTGGCAAGTCAAAAACCCAGGCCATGGCCGAACGCATCCACGCCATCAACCCGTACTGCCGGGTGACGGGGGTGGAGGAATTCCTGAGTCCCGACAATGTGGCGCAGCTGCTCGCAGGCGACTTCGATTACGTGGTGGACGCCATCGACAACGCCCGCGCCAAGGTCGCGCTGATTGTCCACTGCCGGCGGCAGCGCATGAAGCTGGTCTGCGTGGGCGCCGCGGGCGGGCAAACCGACCCCGGCCGCATCGCGCTGGGCGATCTTGCCCGCACCACCGAGGATCCGCTGCTCGCCAAGGTGCGCGGTCGTTTGCGCCGCGAACACGGCTACCCTGCAGCCGGCCGCAAGCTCGGCGTCGACTGTGTGTATTCCACCGAGCCGCTCGCCTACCCCGAGGCCGAAGCCGCCGTATGCGACGAGCGGCCCGAGGACGCGGCGCTGCACGGACTCAACTGCGCCGGTTTCGGTTCGTCCGTATGCGTCACCGCCAGCTTCGGCCTGCGTGCGGCGGCACATGTCCTCCGCCGTCTGGCACAGACCGCAGGGTAGAAAAACCCGTGTCATTGTTCAATATTCCCCCAAATTGCCGTAAATTACCCGTTGCCCCGGGATAGGCGACGGGTAGCGTACACGGACCGCATCGGTTCGTTGTGAAAGCCGTCCAGGGATGCACGAGGAGGAGGAGTCGAGCGATGAAACGATGGGTACAGTCCGTCATGCTGATGACGGTTCTGGCGTTGAATTCGTTTTGTGCTGCGGCCAGCGAAAAAACGCCGCTGATCCTGGGGGTGTTTCCCTATGTCTCGCCGGGCCAGCTGGCCGCCTTCCACACCCCGCTCAAGGAATATCTCGCCAGAAGCCTGGAACGTCCCATCACCCTGGTCACCGCGCCGGACTTCCAGGCCTTCATCGATCGCACCCAAGCGGGGCAGTACGACATCATCATCACCGCGCCCCATCTCGGCCGCCTGGCCGAAACCCGCGACGGCTACCTGCGCCTGGCGCAGACCGGCCACGCTGTGCAGGGCATTTTCCTCGCCCGCAAGGATTCGAATATCCACAGGATCGAGGACCTTAAGGGCAAGTCCGTGATGATTGCGCAAAAGGTCTCGATCATCTACCAGATGGCGGAACAGCTGCTCAGGCAGAAAGGCCTGGTTCCCGGCGAGTCGGTGACGATCATCGAGACCCGCACGCACAACAACGCCATGCACGCGCCCGTGCGCGGCGAGGCCGATGCTTCGGTGACCGGCACGCTGCTGTGGCGGGTGCTGGCTGACGAGCAGAAGAACCGCCTGCGGGTAATCGGCACCACCGAAGAATTGCCGGGTTTTCTGCTGATGGCGAACAAACGCCTGTCGGCGCCGGATGTCGCCCGGATCAAGGGTCTGCTGCTCGACTTCCATCGGGTCCCCGGTAGCGAGCCCTACTTTGCCACCACCGGCTACGAAAAATTCAAGCACATCGACGACCGGGTGATGCGGCGGATGGACCCTTATACCCGCATTCTCACCGCGCCGGCCCGGCCGTGACCGACAGCACCACTCCCTTCTTCCATTCCATCCGCACTCGACTGGTCATCGTCAGCATCCTGATCGAGGTGACGATGCTGGGACTCTTGATCGCCAACAGCGTGCGCCTGATGACCAACGTGATGGCGGAACGCACCGAGGCGCGGCTGCAGACCGTCAACCCGCTGTTCAACGCCTCGCTCGGCGCCCGCCTGTTCGAGCGCGACCATGCCTCGATCCGGGAAATCCTCAACCAGCTGGTCAGCAGCAAGGCCGCCGAACTCGATTATGTCGTCGTCTACGACGACAAGCACGTCGTCTATGCACAGGCCGGCAGGGTCGACCCGCTCAACATGCCCGAACTCGATCGTGACATCCGGCAAAGCATGGGCGATCTGGTCTACGACACCAGCATCCCGATCACGCTCGCCGGCGAAACCGTGGGCTATGCGCGCTACGGCCTGTCGCTGGCGACCTATATCGCCTCGAAAAACAACATCCTGCGCCAGAGCCTGCTGATCGCCGGCGCGGAAATCCTGTTCACGCTGCTTGCGCTGGGGCTGGCCGGTTATCTGCTGACGCGTCATATCAAGTCGCTGCTGGCGGCCACCCGGAAAGTCAGCGCAGGCGACTACGGTCTTTTTATTCCGGTGACCAGCCGCGACGAAATCGGCGTGCTGGCCAGCAACTTCAATACCATGACCGAGGCGATCCGCAACCGGATCGAAGCGCTCCACCAGTCCGAGCAGGCGCTGCACGAGGAAAAGGAGCGTGCCGAAGTAACGCTGCATTCCATCGGCGACGGCGTCATCACCACCGATCTCGAGGGCCGCGTGCGCTATCTGAACCCGGTGGCGGAAACGCTGACCGGCTACGGGCTCGCCAACGCCACCGGCAAACCCATCGAAATTCTCTACCGGGTGCAGGACCAGGCTACCGGCAGCCCGCTCGCGAATCCCGTGCGCCTCTGCCTCGCCGAGGACACCCTGATCAGCGGCGCCAACCACGCCCAGCTCGTGAGCGCCGATGGCAACCAGTACGCGGTCGAGGAAACCGCGGCGCCGATCCGCGGCAAGAACGGCAAGACCATCGGCGCCGTTCTGGTGTTCCACGACGTGACCGAGGCCCGCGAGGCCTCGCGCAAGCTGGCCTACCAGGCCACCCACGACGTGCTGACCGGACTGATCAACCGCCGCGAGTTCGAACGCCAGATCGGTGACGTCCTGAAGGATGCCAAGACCGACGGCACCGACCATGCGTTCTGCTACATGGACCTCGACCAGTTCAAGGTGGTCAACGACACCTGTGGCCATATCGCCGGCGACGGCCTGCTGATTGAACTGGCCACGATGATTCAGCATCGGGTGCGCGACACCGACACCGTCGCCCGCCTCGGGGGCGACGAATTCGGTGTGCTGCTGCGCAATGTGCCGATGAACGAGGCGCGCGCACTGGCCGAGGATATCCGCAACCGGGTGCGCGACTACCGCTACCTGTGGGAGGGACAGACCTTCGAGGTGGGCATCAGCATCGGCGTGGTACCCATCCGGCCGGACACCGGCACCGCGGCGGAAGTCTTCAGCAACGCCGACATCGCCTGTTTCGTGGCGAAGGACAAAGGCCGCAACCAGATTCACATTTCCAATCTCGACGACGTCGAACAGGCGCGGCGTCAGCTGGAAATGCAGTGGTCGGTGCGCATTCCCAATGCGCTGGAGAATGACCGCTTCGTACTGCATTACCAGAAAATTCTGCCGCTCGACCCGGCCGGTGGCGCACCCCATTGCGAACTGCTGGTGCGCATGCTGGAAGAGGACGGTTCGCTGATCCTGCCGGGGCGCCTGATCCCGGCGGCCGAACGCTTTCGCCACATGCCGGACATCGACCGCTGGGTGATCCGCAATGCGCTCAAGCTGATCGCCGCCCACGGCAAGACGCTGGACATGGCCAGCTACGCGATCAACCTGTCCGGGCAATCGCTCGGGCAGGAGGACCTGCTCGATTTCGTCCGGCGCGAAATTCTGCGCAGTGGCGTCAGGCCCGGCCTGATCACGTTCGAGATTACCGAAACCGCGGCCATCCGAAACGTATCGCATGCGGCCCGTTTCATGACCGAGCTGAAGAAAATGGGCTGCCAGTTCTCGCTCGACGATTTCGGCAGCGGCCTCAGTTCCTTCGGCTATCTCAAGATGCTGCCGGTGGATTACCTGAAGATCGACGGCAGCTTTGTGCGCAACATGGTGCACGACGACCACGACCACTCCATTGTGGTCGCGATCACCCAGATCGCCAAAACGCTGAAAATCGCCTGCGTGGCCGAATTCATCGAGGACGAGGCTACGCTTAGGGCACTGCAGGAAATCGGGGTGGACTACGGGCAGGGTTATTACCTGCACAGGCCGCAGGCCGTCGACCGCAACGCCCTCGCCCAGACTCAGCCGCGCAACGGTTTCTAACCGCTCACCCGCGCGGATCCGCCTTCGCTCGCGCACTGGAAGCCGTGCGCCAGGCGCGCGCAGCCCGACTCAGGGACGCGCCGCGGCGAACAGACGAAAGAAGTTCTGCGTGGTCGCCTCACCCACCGCCTCGACGTGCATTCCGCGCACCCGCGCGATTTCCTCGGCCACATGCATGACGTAGCCCGGCTCGTTGGTCTGCCCACGATGCGGCACCGGCGCCAGATAGGGCGAATCCGTCTCGATCAGCATGCGCTCCAGCGGTATGGCAGCGGCCACCTCGCGCAGGCTGGCGGCATTCTTGAAGGTGACGATACCGGAAAACGAAATGTAGAACCCCTGCTCGATGGCCGCCTCGGCCACCGCCAAACTCTCGGTGAAGCAGTGCATCACGCCGCCCGCTTCGCTCGCATGCTCTTCCTGCATGATACGCAGGGTGTCGGCGGCGGCGGAACGGGTATGGATCACCAGCGGTTTGTGACAGGTTCGCGCGGCACGGATGTGGGTGCGGAAACGTTCGCGCTGCCATTCGAGGTCTCCGGTCAGGCGGAAATAATCCAGTCCGGTCTCGCCGATCGCCACCACCTTCGGGTGATCGGCCAGCGCAACCAGTTCGTCCACTGTCGGCTCGGTGCAATCCTCGTGATCGGGATGCACACCGACCGAGGCATACACATTGGGATGCGTTTCGGCGAGGCTTCGGATCTCGGGGAATTTTTCCAGCTCCACGCTGATGCACAGCGCATGGCTGACCTGGTTGGCAGCCATGCGCGCGAACACCGCGGGCAGCCTGCCGGCAAGGTCGGGGAAATTGATGTGGCAGTGGGAGTCGATATACATGCGGTGCGTACGCGGGCAAACGCGTCTTCGTCAAAAAAACCGGCGCACCGCCAGGCGGCTGAAATGCTACATGGTGTGCGTGGGACGTACCGATTTTAACGAACCGCCGAGCAAACCTTCAATCTTGTGTTGCGCCGCCTTGCCGCTTTCGTTGAACGCGAACTGCACGCCGACGCCCTGGGTGCGGCTGCCGTGCGCACCGGTGGGCGTCACCCAGACCACCTTGCCGGACACCGGCAGCTTGACGGGGTCCTCCATCAGCGTCAGCAGCATGAACACTTCCTCGCCCATCTTGTAGCTCTTGCTGGTGGGAATGAACAGGCCGCCGCCCTTGACGAACGGCATGTAGGCTGCGAACAGGGCGGACTTTTCCTTGATCGACAGCGACAGCACGCCGGGGCGGACCTGTCCTGTTACATCGTTGGCGGTTGCGTTCATCGTTGCTCTCTCTCAATCAAACACGTGCCGGTACTGGATCAGCCAGGCCTCCAGCTGCAAGGCCCGGTTCAGCGGATGGGCCAGCGTCCTGCCTTCGTTCGCCTGCAGGCGGGCCAGCGCGAGCAGCTTCGCCAGGTCGGCCTGCTGGCCCAGCTGCGCCAGCACGTCGGCAAAGTCGCGGTTAAACTGCACGCTGCCGCGCAGCCTGACCGCCAGCAGGTCGCCCAGCCACTTGTACACCACGGTGTGCCAGGTCTGCGGACTGACGGCTTTCCAGCGCTCGCTCAGGGTCACCGGATCGAGCTTTTCGGGACGCGCCAGACCTTCCAGCACGCCACGGCGCTCGTCCAGTTCGCCGCCCTCGGCCCAGCGCCGGGCATCGAGCGGGGTGCCGCCGGAAAGCGCCAGCAGCCGGGTCGCATCGCCCACGCCCTGCGCGGCCAGCCACTGTGCGGCAAGGCCAAGCGGGGGCAGGCCGATGTCGAGCCGGGTGCAGCGGCTGCGTATGGTCGGCAGCAGACGCCGCGGCTGATCCGACACCAGGACGAACACCGTATTTAACGGCGGTTCCTCCAGCACCTTTAACAGTGCATTGGCGGCCGCCAGGTTGAGGCTGTCCGCCGGGTTCACCAGCACCACCCGGTAACCGGCCCGGTAGGTGGACAACTGGACGTAATCGACCGCCTCGCGCGCCTGCTCGACCTCGATCGCCGTGGCCAGACGGGTTTCGCCGTCCTGGGTGGTTTTTTCCTGCAGGCTGACCAACCGGAAATCGGGATGGCCGCCGGTTTCGAACCAGTGGCAGGCTGCGCACTGGCCGCAGGCCGCGCCGTCGGGCTGCGGCGCCTCGCACAGCAGGGCCTGCGCCCACGCCAGCGCCAGCGCGCCCTTGCCGACGCCGCGCGGCCCGGTCAGTAACAGGGCCTGCGCCGGACGGGAGCGGGTGGCCAGCAGACGCTGCCAGGCGGCATCCAGCCAGGGATAGGGGGCGCTCACGCCAGATCCTGCAAAAGGCGACCGATTCCGGCCTGCAGTTCGGCAATGCTCTGGCGCGCGTCCAGCACGCGGATGCGCGCCGGTTCGGCCTGCGCGCGCTCGAGATAGGCATTGCGCACGCGGCTGAAAAAACTGTCGGCCTCGCGCTCGAACCGGTCGGCCGCGCGCGCAGCCGAGCGGCGCGCCCCGGCCACCTCGGGCGGCACGTCGAACAGCAGCGTGAGGTCGGGCGCAAAGCCGCGCTGCACCCATGTCTCCAGCGCGGCGATGCGGTCGGCCGCGATGCCGCGCCCGCCGCACTGGTAGGCATAGCTGGCGTCGGTGAAGCGGTCGGATACCACCCAGGTACCGCGCGCCAGCGTCGGCAAAATCAGTTCGGCCAGATGCTGCTGGCGCGCGGCGAACATCAGCAGCAGTTCGGTATCGGGATCCATCGGCTGATGCAGCAGCAGTTCGCGCAGGGTTTCGCCGAGCGGCGTGCCGCCGGGTTCGCGGGTGACGACGACCTCCCTGCCCTGCCGGCGCAGCCAGTCGGCGACGAAGTCCAGATGCGTGCTCTTTCCGGCGCCGTCGACGCCTTCAAGGGTGATGAATCTGCCGGGCATGCTCATCGTCTCTGGTAGCGGTTGACGGCGCGGTTGTGCGCCTCGAGGGTGCTGGAAAACACATGGGAGCCGTCGTTGCGCGAGACGAAATACAGCGCATCGGTCTTCGCCGGGTTGAGCGCGGCCCGGATCGCCGCCTCGCCGGGCATCGCAATCGGCGTCGGCGGCAGTCCGCTGCGGGTGTAGGTGTTGTAGGGCGTGTCGGTCTGCAGGTCGATCCTGCGCAGGTTGCCGTCGTAACGCGTGCCCACGCCATAGATCACGGTGGGGTCGGTCTGCAGGCGCATCCGCAGCTTGAGGCGGTTGACGAACACGCCGGCGATTTGCGGGCGCTCGAACGCGGCGCCGGTTTCCTTTTCCACGATCGACGCCATGATCAGCGCCTCGTACGGCGTCGCATACGGCAGGCCCGGCGCGCGGCTTTCCCACGCCGCCATCAGTTTCTCCTGCTGCAGGCGATAGGCGCGCCGCAACACGCTGAGATCGGATGCGTGCGGCGCGAAGAAATAGGTGTCGGGGAAAAACAGGCCTTCGGGATGGCTTTCCTGCGCGCCGATCGCCTGCATCAGCTCGGCGTCACTCATGCCGGCGCTGTCATTCTTCAGCAGCGGTTGTGCGGCGAGCGCGGCGCGCACCTCGCGCCAGTTCCAGCCCTCGATCAACTGTAGCGCGATCTGCGATACCTCGCCGCGCTCGATTCTGGCCAGCAGCGCCAGCGGCGTCGGCGGCCGGTCGAAGGTGTAGACGCCCACCTTGAGCGCGTCGCCGCGGCCCATCGCGCGCGCCATCAGCCAGAACAGCGGGGCATTGTCGATCACCCCTTCGCGCTCGAGCAGCGTGCTCAGCTGCCGCAGGTGCGTGCCGGGCACGACGTTGATGGTTTTCGGCAAGGCCTCGATGCGCAGCGGCTGGCTGGCGTACCAGGCCAGTCCGCCTGCCAGCATCAGCGCGGCAATCAGCGCCAGCGCGAGCAGTCGTTTAATTGTCTTCATACTTCATACAAGGCTGTACTCAGGGTCTCGGTCCAACCGGCGGGCAACCAGTTCGCGTCGTCCAGCCGGGCCACTCGGCGCACGCCGATCAGACTGTTGCAGATCATCAACTCGTCAGCCGCGAGTATAGCGGCAGGCGGCAGGCGTTCGATACGGGTGGGGATGCCGCGGCGCGCCGCCGCGCGCAGCAGACGCGCGCGTGCCACGCCGGCGACGCCGCACTGCCCGAGATCCGGCGTGAACAGCACGCCGTCCCGCGCCCAGAAGAGATTGCTCATGACGCCGCCGACCACCATGCCGTCGATATCGCATAGCAGGCCCTCGACAATGTCCGGGTCGTCCCATTCGGCCCGCGCCAGCACGTTCTCCAGCCGGTTCAGATGTTTGACGCCGGCCAGCCGCGGCTGGCGCGCGAGCCGCAGGCTGCACCAGCGCGCCGTAATCGCTTGCGGCGCATCGTCACGTGCATGCGCCGGCAGCGGCGCCGACAACACCAGCCGTGTGATAGGCATCCCGCCGGATGAGGCGTAGCCGCGCATGCCGACGCCACGCGTGATCACGATCTTGACGACGCCCGTCCCGGCTTCGGCCACAGCGCAGGCTTCTGCGTGCAACACCGCTTGGTCCGGACACGCCAGCTTCAGTGCCGCACAGTCGGCAGCGAGCGCGGCGTAATGGTCGGACCACCACAACGGCTGACCCGCCTGCGTGCGCAGCGTACGGAAAACGCCATCGCCGTAGGCGAGCCCGCGGTCGCGCGCGTCGATGCTGTCGCAAGACTGGCCGTTGACGAGGATCATGCCGGAACCTGGAAACGACAGTTGGGCACGCCTGAGTGTGCGGTTTTTGGGTTGCCTGGCAAGGCGTGACGACGCGGCGGGGTCATTCCCCGCAAGGAGGAACAACGCAGCCAGGAGAGCCGAAAACCGTGCAATCGGGTGTGTAGCGGATTACCCATAGGGAAAAGCATGTCGGAGGCACTCATTGGGCATCCTTGCGAATTGACGAAGGCAGATGAGCGGTCAACTGCCGTTTCCAGGTTCTAGCGCGCGCAACAGGCCGCGCGCCTTGGCACGCGTTTCATCGAGTTCGCGCGTCGCCACCGAATCGGCAACGATGCCGGCGCCGGCGCGAAAATCGGCCGTATCCCCGCGCAACAGAAAGCTGCGGATCAGGATGTTGAAGTCGAAGCTGCCGTCGCAGTTGATATAGCCGACGCTGCCGGTATAGCTGCGCCGCGGGGTCTGCTCGAGTTCGCGGATGATCTGCATGGTGCGCACCTTGGGACAGCCGGTAATGGTGCCGCCGGGAAACACCGCGCGCAAGGTGTCGAACACGCTGATGCCGTCGCGCAGCCGGCCACGCACGGTCGATTCGATGTGATGGACGTGGCGGTAGCTGGCGATTTCCATCAGCGCCGCCACCTCCACGCTGCCCGGTTCGCAGACTCTCCCGAGGTCGTTGCGCTCGAGATCGACCAGCATCACATGTTCGGCGCGCTCCTTCGGATGGGCTGCAAGGCGCGCACGCAGCGCGGCGTCCTCCGCCGCATCTTCGCTGCGCGGGTGGGTGCCGGCAATCGGGCGGGTTTCGAGCACGCCGTCGCGCGCGAGCCGCGCCAGCCGCTCCGGCGACGAACTCACGATCGCCCAGTCTTCCATCTGCACCAGCGCGGAAAACGGCGCCGGGTTTTTTCGCATCAGGCGTTCCAGCAGCGCGGCGGCAGGGACCGGCGCCGCGAATTCGGCGCGCCAGCCGCGCGACAGGTTGACCTGGAACACGTCGCCGGCACGGATGTAATCCTGGATGCGGGCGACGCCTGCCAGAAACGCGGCCGGGTCGTCTTCCCGCAGCGCGCGCAGGGCCGGCACCGCGGCCAGCGGCGACGCGGCCGTGGCCAGATCGTCCTGCATCCGATCGAACAGGGCGGTCTGGCCGGCTTCGGCCAGCAACAGGCAACGGCCGCTCGCGCGATCGAACAGGATCGCCGCCGGAATGCGCAGCAGCCACGCCACCGGGAAGTGGGCGTCGTCGACGGTCGCGCCGACGCTGGGCTCGAACAGCCCGCCCAGTTCATAGGCCCATGCGCACAACCAGCCGCCGCTGAACGGCAGTGGGAACGCCGCGCCGGACGGCTCGATCCGGCGCTGCATCGCCGGGTGCGCCTGCAGGCGTGACAGGCCGTCAGCGGCGTCGATGCGGGTGAGGTCCTGTGGAAAGGCGAACAGCACATCCCAGCCGCTATCGCCGCTGCTGAGAAAGAGTCCGGGATAGCGCTGCGGCTGGGCCGCCTGCAGCCCGATCAGGTCAGGCGGCGGCTGACCGGGCCGCAGCGGCCATTCCCGGATTTCGGGCGTATGCATGCACTCCGCGGCGGCGACGGTCAAACGCGCTTGAAGACCAGCGAGCCGTTGGTTCCGCCGAACCCGAAGTTGTTCTTGAGCGCGGCGTCGATCTTGAGTTCACGCGCCGTGTTGGCGCAATAATCGAGGTCGCATGCCGGGTCTTGCGAGAAGATGTTGATGGTGGGCGGCGAGATCTGGTGGTGGACTGCTAGCACGGTAAACACCGACTCCACCCCGCCGGCGCCGCCGAGCAGGTGCCCGGTCATCGACTTGGTCGAGTTCACCACCGCCTTGTAGGCCGCATCGCCGAGCGCGAGCTTGATCGCATCGGTCTCGTTCTTGTCGCCCAGCGGGGTCGAGGTGCCGTGCGCGTTGATGTAATGAATCTGGTCGGGATTGATGCCCGCATCACGCAGCGCGTTCAGCATCGAGCGCTTGGGCCCGTCGGTACTCGGTGCCGTCATGTGGTAGGCGTCGCCGCTCATGCCGAAGCCCGAGACTTCGGCGTAGATTTTTGCGCCGCGCGCCTTGGCATGCTCGTATTCCTCCAGCATCAGCACGCCGGCGCCTTCGCCCAGCACGAAGCCGTCGCGGTCCTTGTCCCACGGACGACTGGCGGTGGCCGGGTCGTCGTTGCGGGTGGACAGCGCGCGCGCGGCGGAAAAGCCGCCGACGCCCAGCGGCGAAATGGCGCACTCGGCGCCGCCGGCAACCATCATGTCGGCATCGCCGTGCTCGATCATCCGCGCCGACAAGCCCACCGCATGCAGGCCGGTGGTGCAGGCGGTGACCACCGCCAGATTGGGCCCCTTGATCCCATACAAAATCGAGAGGTTGCCGGAAATCATGTTGATGATGGAACCCGGAATGAAGAAGGGAGAAATCTTCCGTGGGCCGGATTCCTGCAACAAAGTGTGCGTTTCCTCGATCAGCGGCAGGCCGCCGATTCCGGAGCCGATGTTGATGCCGATACGCTCGGCATTGGCATCGGTGATTTCGATGCCCGAGTCGCGGATCGCCTGGATGCCGGCCGCCATGCCGTACTGGATGAAGGTATCCATGCGGCGGGCTTCTTTCGGGTTGAGATACTGATCAACATCGAAATTTTTGACTTCGCCCGCCATCTGGGAAGCGAAGGGGGACGGATCAAAGCGTTCGATGCGGGCGATGCCGGTGCGGCCAGCCACCAGATTCTCCCACGCTTCGGGGATGGTGTTGCCGACCGGGGAAATGATCCCCAGGCCGGTGACGACGACGCGACGTTTGGACAAAAGTCAGTCCTTCTTCAGGGATTCGGCACAACCGGAATTGAACGGCCGGCTGGCAGGTCCGCCTGTCGATGCAGGGCGGGCTTGGCGCATGCCAAATCGATCCACATTGAAATCTGCGCTGGCTTGATGCGGCTCACCGAATGGGCGAAGACCGATCAATTGCGCGGGTGATCAGCTCGAGTGGCTGTTGACGTAATCAATGGCCTGCTGAACGGTGGTGATCTTCTCGGCCTCTTCATCGGGAATTTCACAACCGAACTCTTCTTCCAGCGCCATCACCAGTTCAACGGTGTCGAGCGAGTCAGCGCCCAGGTCGCCGACGAAGGAAGACTCGTTCTTGATGTCTGCCTCGTTCACGCCCAGTTGCTCGGCGACGACTTTGATTACACGCTGTACGTTATCCATTCCTGATCCTCTCTTGAAATAAGGCTTCAACAAAATTGAAGCCGGACGATTTTACCAAACTTTAGGGGGCGATTACGCCATGTACATGCCGCCGTTGACATGTAATGTAGTGCCCGAGATATACCCTGCTGCAGGTGAGGCCAGAAACGCGACTGCCTGCGCAATGTCTTCCGCTGCGCCGAGGCGCCCCAGCGGGATGTGCGCCAGCAGCGTCTGGCGCTGCGCCTCGGGCAGCGCGCGCGTCATGTCGGTGTCGATGAAGCCCGGCGCGACGCAGTTGACGGTGATGTTGCGGCTGCCGACTTCGCGCGCCAGCGACTTGGTGAAGCCCATGATGCCGGCCTTGGCCGCGCTGTAGTTGGTCTGCCCGGCATTGCCCATCGCGCCGACCACCGAGGCGATGGAAATGATGCGGCCGCTGCGTGCCTTCATCATCGCCCGCAGCACCGCGCGCGACAGGCGGAACACCGAGGTCAGGTTGGTGGCCATGATGTCGTCCCACTCCTCGTCCTTCATCCGCATCAGCAGGTTGTCGCGGGTGATGCCGGCGTTGTTGACCAGAATGCCGATCGCGCCGAAATCCTTTTCGATGGCTGCGATCACGGCGTCGACTTCGGCGGCGTCGGTGACGTTGAGCTTCTTGCCGCCGCCCTGGATGCCGGCCGCTGCAAGGTAATCGCTGATCGCCTGCGCGCCCTTATCGCTGGTGGCGGTGCCGATCACGGTGGCGCCTGTCTTGCCGAGCGCCAGCGCGATGGCCTGGCCGATTCCGCGGCTGGCGCCGGTCACGAGGGCGATTTGTCCTTGAAGCATGATGTCTCCTTATTGACTGAGTGCAGCTGCGAGGCTGGTTTCGTCGACCAGCGCCACGGCAGGCAGGCTGTCGTCGATGCGCTTGGTCAGACCGGCCAGCACCTTGCCAGGGCCGCATTCGATCACACGCTCGGCGCCGGCGGCTTTCAGCGCCAGGACGGTTTCGACCCAGCGCACCGGGGTATGCAATTGCCTGGCCAGCGCCACGCGTATGGCTTCCGGGCTGGCGTGCGTCTCGACGTCAGTGTTGTGCAGCACCGGAATCGTCGGCGCGACGATCGCCACGTCCTGCAGGTGCGCCAGCAGCTTCTCGGCGGCCGGCAGCATCAGCGAGGAATGCGAAGGAACCGACACCGGCAACGGCAGCGCGCGTTTGGCGCCCTTTTCTTTCGCCAGCACCATCGCGCGCTCGACCGCCGTGCGGCTGCCGGCAATCACCACCTGACCAGGCGAATTGAGATTGACCGCTTCGACCACGTCGCCGGCTGCCGCCTCCAGGCACACGGCCCGTACAATGTCATCGTCGAGGCCGAGGATCGCCGCCATCGCGCCGCTGCCCTCGGGTACTGCCGCCTGCATCGCCTCGGCGCGGAAGCGCACCAGCTTGACGGCATCGGGGAAGCTCAGCGCGCCCGCCGCGACAAGCGCGGCATATTCGCCAAGGCTGTGCCCGGCCAGCCACTCGGGCTGCGGTCCGCCCATCGCCTGCCACACGCGCCAGGTCGCGATATCGGCGGCGAGCATGGCGGGCTGCGTGTTGACGGTCTGGTTCAGCGCGTCGGCCGGCCCTTCGCTCACGAGCGTCCACAGGTCCTGACTCAACGCGTCGGAGGCTTCGGAAAAGATGAGGCGCACTTCAGGTCGCGCGGCGAGGCCCTGCAGCATGCCGACCGATTGCGAGCCTTGCCCGGGGAATACGAAAGCCAGTTTCATCGGGTTCATTCCTTAATACTTCAGGAGCACGGAGCCCCATGTGAAGCCGCCGCCGAAAGCTTCCATCATCACGGTTTGGCCGCGCTTGATGCGGCCGTCGCGCACCGCCACATCGAACGCCAGCGGCACCGAGGCGGCCGAGGTATTGCCATGGCCGGCGACAGTGGTCACCACGTTGTCCATGCTCATGCCGAGCTTCTTCGCGGTGGCAGCAATGATGCGGATGTTGGCCTGGTGCGGCACCAGCCAGTCGATATCGGATTTCTGCAGGCCATTGGCTTCCAGCGTCTCGTCGACAATGCGGTCGAGCGTATTGACTGCCATCTTGAACACGGCGTTGCCTTCCATGCGCATCAGCGCGGGCTCTTTCATGCCGGTCGAGGCGCCGCTGGTGGTGCGCAGCAATTCCTTGTGACGGCCGTCGGCGTGGATATGGGTCGCGATGATGCCGGGTTCGGTCGATGCGCCCAGCACCAAAGCGCCGGCGCCGTCGCCCCACAGAATGCAGTTGCCGCGGTCGTTCCAGTCGGTAATGCGCGACAGGGTTTCGGCGCCGACCACCAGAACGTATCTGGCCGCACCGGTTTTGATGAACTGGTCGGCCACGCTCAAGGCGTAGATAAAACCGCTGCACACCGCCTGCAGGTCGAACGCGGGCCTGCCGTTGGTCATACCGAGCTTGGACTGCATGATGCAGGCGGTGCTGGGAAACACCAGATCGGGCGTGGTGGTGGCAACCAGCAGCAGGTCGATGTCATCGATTGCCAGGCCTGCCGCATCGAGCGCGGCACGCGCCGCCTCGACGCCCAGATCGCTGGTGAACTCGCCTTCGGCGGCGATATGCCGTTCGCGGATGCCGGTGCGATCAACGATCCATTGATCGTTGGTCTCCACCAGTTTTTCGAGATCGGCGTTGGTCAGGATGCGGGCCGGAAGATAGCTGCCGGTGCCAAGAATGCGGGAATAGGTCAAGCGGCTACCCGTTGAATAAGTTGAATCTGGTCGCTGATGCGCTCCAGCACTTTGTTGCGGACTTCGTCGCTGGCGGTCTCGATCGCATGCTCGAATGCATAGCGGTCGGCCGAGCCGTGGCTTTTCACCACCACGCCTTTCAGTCCCAGCAGGGTGGCGCCATTGTAGCGGCGCGGATCGAGCCGCTGTTTGAAGGCCTTCAGCACCGGAAGCGCGATCAGGCCGGCAATGCGGCTCAGCAGGTTGCGCTTGAACTCGGCCTTGAGCGTGGTGGATATCATCTTGGCCAGGCCTTCGGAGGCTTTCAGCGTGACGTTGCCGACAAAGCCGTCGCACACCACCACATCGGTGGTGCCCTTGAAAATGTCGTCGCCCTCGACGTTGCCGTAGAAGTTCAGGTGGCTCGCGCGCAGCAGTTCGGCGGCCTGCTTCACCACTTCATTGCCCTTGATGTCTTCCTCGCCGATGTTCAGCAGGCCCACGCTCGGGTTCGTCCGGTGCTCGACGGCCGATACCAGCATCGCGCCCATGACGCCGAACTGCAGCAGGTGTTCGGCCGTGCAGTCGACGTTGGCGCCCATGTCCAGCACCAGCGCATGCCCCTTGATCGTCGGCATCACGGCCGCAATGGCGGGACGGTCGATGCCGGGCAGGGTTTTGAGGACGAAGCGCGCGGTCGCCATCAGGGCACCGGTGTTGCCGGCCGACACGCAGGCGTCGGCCTCGCCGGACTTGACGAGGTCGATGGCAATGCGCATGGAGGAGTCTTTTTTGCCGCGCAGCGCCAGCGCGGGCGCCTCGTCCATCGCAACCACTTGGCTGGCGTGGCGCACGATCAGACGGGGGCCGGGTGTGGCACGGCGCGCCTTGAGCTCGGCGGCGATGACGTCCTGCGGCCCGACCAGAATGACACCCAGGTCGGGGTAGCGCGCAAGACAACGGATCGCCGCCGGGATGGTGACATGCGGGCCGTGATCGCCCCCCATGACATCAATGGCGACTGTGATGTTTCTCATACAGCCGGAAGCGTGGGCTGAATCAAGCGCGCCAGGCCGTCTAATGACTGCAGCGCAGCGCGCCAGGGAATTATTCGCCTTTGGCCTTGACGACCTTGCGGCCACGATAAAAGCCGTTGGGGCTGATATGGTGACGCAGATGGGCTTCGCCCGTGGTCGGCTCGACGGCCAGCGGCGGGTTGGTCAGAAAATCGTGCGAGCGGTGCATGCCACGCTTGGACGGGGACTTTTTGTTCTGCTGGACTGCCATTTCTTGCTCCTAAAAAAATTTCGTGTGCCCCTCAGACGGGGCATTCACCTTCTGCGTGCATCGCTGCCAACGGCAGGCTCAACAACACTTCATCCTCAACCAGATCGACCAGGTTCAGCGTCTCGCCGATCAGGATCGCATCGCTGTCGGGCAACGCATCCAGCCGTTCCAGCTCCGCTTCGTTGCGCGCCAGGTGCAGCGTGCGGCCGATCTCGACCGTGTGCCGCAAGGGTCCCATGCAGCGCTGGCAGATCAGTTCGACTTCGCCGCTGATCGCCAGCCTGAGCGACCGGCCCCCGCGCGCATCGGTCCGGCCGGCGACTCGACAGAACAGCTCGCCTTGCGTAAATTCCAGAGCGAGACGCGGAAACGCAGACACCTCGGTCCGGGTTTCCCACGTCTGCCCCTCGCGGCAGAAACGCCCGGGGTCGATTTCAACAGGCTGGAGCATGGCAAATCGACACTGGGCGCATCCAATCAACATACTGGCACGGCGTCGGACAGACCCGACAGGACGCACCCGGTTAAACATTAGCCCGCAATGATATGATTTCGCGTTATTTTTGTCAAAGAAACGGTGGCCATGCTTAAGAAAATACTGGTCGCCAACCGGGGCGAGATCGCCGTCCGCATCGTGCGCGCCTGCGCCGAGCTGGGGATCAAGTCGGTCGCCATCTACACCGACGCCGACCGCCACGCCCTGCATGTGAAGAAGGCCGACGAGGCCTATCACATCGGCAAGGACCCGATTCTGGGCTATCTGAACGCACACACGCTGGTCAACCTGGCCGCCGCGTCGGGTTGCGACGCGCTGCATCCGGGCTACGGTTTCCTGTCGGAAAACCCCGATCTGGCGACCATCTGTGCACGCCGCGGCATCCGCTTCATCGGGCCCTCGCCCGAGGTGATCCGCCGCATGGGCGACAAAATCCAGGCCCGGAACGCCATGATCGCCGCCGGCATCCCGGTGGTGCCCGGCTCCGACCGCAATCTGGAAAGCGTCGGGGAAGCGCGCACGCTGGCCGGCAAGATCGGCTATCCGGTGATGCTCAAGGCCACCAACGGCGGCGGCGGGCGCGGCATCCGCCGCTGCGACAGCGAGGACGACCTGCTGAAGAACTACGACCGCGTGGTGTCGGAAGCCAGCAAGGCCTTCGGCAAGCCCGAGGTCTTCGTCGAAAAATGCGTGGTGCAGCCCAAGCACATCGAAGTGCAGATCCTGGGCGACACCCAGGGCAACGTGATCCATCTGTTCGAACGCGACTGCTCGATCCAGCGTCGAAACCAGAAGTTGATCGAGATCGCGCCCAGCCCGCAGCTCACCGAGGCGCAGCGCCAGTACATCGGCAAGCTGGCGGTGCGCGCCGCCAAGGCGGTGGGCTACGTCAATGCCGGCACGGTGGAATTCCTGCTCGATGCCGACAACCAGTTCTATTTCATGGAAATGAACACGCGGCTGCAGGTCGAGCATCCGATCACCGAGACCATTACCGGCGTCGACATCGTGCAGGAGCAGATCCGCATCGCCGACGGCCAGCCGCTGCAATACAAGCAGGAAGACATCAAGCATCGCGGTTTTGCCATCGAGTTCCGCGTCAACGCCGAGGATCCGAAGAACGAGTATCTCCCCAGCCTCGGCCGCATCACCCGCTACTATTCGCCGGGCGGCCCCGGCGTGCGCGTCGACGCAGCGATCTACACCGACTACGTGATCCCGCCCTACTTCGACTCGATGTGCGCCAAGCTCACGGTGTGGAACCTGACCTGGGAATCCGCGCTGGCACGCGGCCAGCGCGCGCTGGCCGACATGTTGGTCTACGGTGTGAAGACGACGATTCCCTACTACCAGGAAATCCTGAAGAATCCCGAGTTCCGCAGCGGTCGTTTCAACACCAGCTTCGTCGACATGCACCCCGAACTCATCCAGTACACCGAAAAGAAACCGCCGGAGGTGATGGCTGCCGCCATCGCCGCCGCCATCGCCGCACACCAGGGTTTGTAAACGTAAACTATGGCCAAAGTACACATCACCGACCTCGTCCTGCGCGACGGCCACCAGTCGCTCATCGCCACCCGCATGCGCACCGAAGACATGCTGCCGATCTGCAGCAAGCTCGACGCGGTCGGCTTCTGGTCGCTGGAGGCCTGGGGCGGCGCCACGTTCGATGCCTGCGTGCGTTTCCTGCGCGAAGACCCGTGGGAACGCCTGCGCAAGCTGAGGAAAGCGCTGCCTAACACGCCGATCCAGATGCTGCTGCGCGGCCAAAATCTCCTGGGCTACCGCAACTATTCCGACGACGTGGTGCGCGCCTTCGTGCAGAAATCCGCCGACAATGGCGTCGACGTGTTCCGCGTGTTCGACGCGATGAACGACCTGCGTAATCTCAGCGTCTCGATCGAAGCGGTCAAAGCCGCCGGCAAGCACGCCGAAGGCACGGTCTGCTACACCACCAGCCCGGTACACGACATTCCGCATTTCGTCACGCTCGCCAAAGGTCTGACCGAGATGGGCTGCGACACCATCGCGATCAAGGACATGGCGGGCCTGCTCACGCCCTACACCGCATACGATCTGGTGTGCGCGATCCGCGAAGCCACCCACCTGCCGATCCACACCCACAGCCACGCGACCTCCGGCCTCGCGCACATGACGCACCTGAAGGCGGTGGAAGCCGGCGCCACCATCATCGACACCTGCGTCGGCGCGTTTGCCGAGGGCGCCAGCCACCCCACCACGCAGAGCCTGGTCGCCGCGCTTGCCGGCACCGCCTATGACACCGGCCTGTCGCTGCCGCTGATCGAGGAGATCTCGGCCTATTTCAAGGGGGTGCGCAAGAAATACTGGCAGTATGAATCGGAATTCGCCGGCACCGACACGCGCGTGCTGATCAACCAGGTGCCGGGCGGGATGATTTCTAACCTCGCCAACCAGCTGAAGGAGCAAGGCGCGATCGACCGCATGGACGCCGTGCTCGAGGAAATCCCGCGGGTGCGCGAGGACCTCGGCTTCCCGCCGCTGGTGACACCCACCTCGCAGATCGTCGGCACCCAGGCCGCGTTGAATGTGCTGACCGGCGCGCGCTACAAGTCGATCACCAACGAGGTGAAGCTCTATCTGCAGGGCCGCTACGGCCAGGCGCCGGGCCACATCAACGAGGAAGTCCGCAAGATGGCGATCGGCGACCTCGAGGTCACCACCTGCCGTCCGGCTGACCTGCTGGGCGACGAACTCGACAAGCTGCGCGGCGAAATCGAGGGCCTGGCCAAATCCGACGAGGACGTGCTGACCTATGCCATGTTCCCCGAAATCGGCAAGGTCTGGCTGCAGGAGCGCGCCGCCGGCAGCCTCAAGCCCGAGCAGCTGCTGCCGCCCGGCAGCGGCTCGCAGCAGGAATGCGCGCCGCACTATGCCGCCGATGAATTCAAGATCACGCTGCACGGCGAGACCTATCACATCAAGCTGTCGGGCAGCGGCCGCAGCGACTCCGCCCAGCGGCCCTATTTCGTGGCGATCGACGGGGTCACCGAAGAAGTGCTGGTCGAGTCGCTGAACGAGGTCGCCGTCTCCAGCGGCGGCGACGCGCCGCGCAAGGCCGCCGCTGCGCCTGCCGCGGGCCAGAAGCCGCGCGCCACCCATCCCGGCCACGTCACCGCCGCCATGCCCGGCACCATCGTCGACGTGCTGGTCAGCATCGGGCAGACGGTCAAGGCCGGCGACGGCATCCTGGTGATCGAGGCGATGAAAATGGAAAACGAAGTGCAGGCGCCGATTGCCGGCGTCGTCATCAGCATCTCCGCCAAGAAGGGCGACGCGGTGACGCCCGACATGGCGTTGGTGGAAATCCAGCCGGAATAATCCGCGATGAAGCTGGTTCTGGCCTCCACCTCGCGCTACCGGCGCGACCTCTTGGCGCGCCTGCATCTGCCGTTCGACATCCTGTCGCCGGACGTCGATGAAACCCCGCTGCCGGACGAGACGCCCTCGGCCACCGCGCTGCGCCTGTCGGTGCTGAAGGCGCAGGCCGCCGCAAGCGCTTATCCCGACGCGCTGATCATCGGCTCCGACCAAGTGCCGATGCTCGACAGCGAACAGCTCGGCAAGCCCGGCAACTACGAACATGCTTTTGCCCAGCTGAAAAAAATGCAGGGCCGCGCGATGGTGTTCCATACAGCGCTCACCCTGCTCAACAGCCGCACGGGCCACGCGCAGACGCGCGACGTGCCGACCGTGGTGCACATCCGTCCGCTTTCCGACGCGCAAATCGCGGCCTATCTCGAAAAGGAAACGCCCTACGACTGCGCCGGCTCGGCCAAGAGCGAATCGCTCGGCATCGCGCTGATGGAACGCATGGACAGCCCCGACCCCACGGCGCTGATCGGCCTGCCGTTGATGGCGCTGACCGAAATGCTCATGAACGAAGGCATCGACGTGCTCACATGGCAAGCCTCTACCTGATCCCGGTGCCGCTGGGGCCGGTCAGCCCGGATGCGTGCCTGCCACCCGACACCCTCGCGGTCGCGCGCCGTCTTGACCACTTCGTCGTCGAACGCGCCAAAACGGCGCGCGCGCACCTGAAGGCGATGGGACACCCGCAGCCCCTCCAGGCGCTGCAGATCGAGGAACTCAACGAACACACTCCCCCTGCCGCTCTTCCCGCCCTGCTGGCGCCGCTCAAGGCAGGCCATGACGTCGGCCTGCTGTCCGAGGCCGGCTGCCCTGCGGTGGCCGACCCAGGCGCTACACTCGTGCTGGCTGCCCATCGGGAAAACATTGCGGTGGTGCCGCTGATCGGACCGTCGTCGATTCTGCTGGCACTGATGGCCTCGGGGCTGGGCGGCCAGCGCTTCGCCTTCCACGGCTATCTGCCGGCGAAGGAACCCGAGCGCAGCCAGCAGATTCGCGCACTGGAAAAAATCTCGCAGCGCGATCGCGCCACCCAGCTCTTCATCGAAACGCCTTATCGCAGCGCAGCGCTGCTGGACGCCCTGGCCACCACGCTGGCACCCGACACGCTGATCAGCGTCGGCGCCGACCTCAGCCTGCCCGGCCAGTTGATCCAGACCCGCAGCGCAAAAGCCTGGCGCGGCCGGACCGACGCCGTCAAGGACCGGCTGGTGGTGTTCGGAATCGGGGTATAGCGCTTAGAACTGCAGGCGGTCGAGCCGCAGGACCCGCTGCTCGCCGGCGGGCGTCTGCGCCTTCAGCCACTCGGCGCCGTCCCGCGTATACACATCCAGCGGCAGCAGGCGTTGCGCCTCGCCGTCCACGCGCACGACCAGCCATTGCTGCGTCAGCGCGGCAAACTCGAGCCGCTCGTGCTGGGCGCAGGGAATGGGCCGATACGGCGCGTCGTTCAATGCAGGTTGACGCCCGCCTGGCCGAACGGCGACCACGCCTTCGCCATGCTGGCGCCAAAACGGCCGGCGAGGCGCTCGGCGAAGCCGGGACGCTCGGTGTAGTCGACAATGTGCTCTGCCTTGATGACGTCGCGCGCGACCGACTCCACCGACCCGAGTGCGTCGGCGAGCCCCAGCTCGATGCTGGTTTCGCCGCTCCACACCAGGCCGCTGAAGGTCTCCGGGGTTTCCTTCAGGCGATTGCCGCGGCCTTCGCGCACCACGGCGATGAACTGGCCGTGGATTTCCTCCAGCATCTGCTTGGCGTACACCTGCTGCTCGGGATCGACCGGGGAGAACGGGTCGAGGAAGCCCTTGTTCTCGCCGGCGGTGAGCAGGCGGCGCTCGACGCCGAGTTTCTCCACGGCCTGGGTGAAGCCGAAGCCATCCATCAGCACGCCGATCGAGCCGACGATGCTGGCCTTGTCGACAAAGATCCTGTCGGCGCCGGCGGCGACGTAATAGCCGCCGGAGGCGCAGATATCGTCGACCACGGCGTACAAGGGCACATCGGGATGCTTGGCGCGCAGGCGCTTGATCTCGTCGTAGATCTGCCCGGCCTGGACCGGACTGCCGCCGGGGCTGTTGATGCGCAGGATCACGCCGCGGGTGTTCTTGTCGTCAAAGGCGCCCTGCAGGCTGGAGATGATCGAATCGGAACTGGTAGCGTCGGACGAGATCACGCCCTGCAGGTCGACCAGTGCGGTGTGTTCCTTGGGAATGCTGACGCCGTCGCCCTGAAACCAGCCGGCGGCCAGAAACAGCACGATGAAGAGGTACAGAAAACCGAGCGTCTTGAACAGGATGCTCCAGTGGCGGCTGCGGCGTTGTTCCTGGATCGCGGACAGGGCCAGTTTTTCCAGCACGCTGCGTTCCCAGTTGGGGTCTTGTTGCTCGCTCATTGTTCTTCCATCAGATAAACATGGCCGTCGCGTTCGACGACCGACAGGGAAATCAGACCGCGCCCGGCGCAGCGCCCACCCACACACTGCCCGCTCGCGGGATGGTAGAGCGCGCCGTGGGTGGAGCAGATCAAGTATAGCCGCGAGTCGTCGAAGAATTCCCCCTCCTGCCAGTCGAGTTCCACCGGCACGTGGCCGCACTGGTTGAGGAAGGCGCGCGGCTGGCCGCCGAAGCGGACCACGAAGGCCGGCTGCGGCTGGCCGGCGCGCATCACCTCGAAGCGCACGCCACGGCCCAGTTCAGCCAGGTCGGCGGCGGCGCAGATCAGGCGTTCGCGGCCAGCCACGCATACACCTCGTCGAAACTGTCCAGCAGGGCCAGCGGCGCATGCGGATGCAGGTCGTCCGCCAGATGCGCGCCATAGGTCACGCCCAGGCTGGCGACGCCGGCACTCGACGCCATCAGCAGGTCGTGGCTGGTGTCGCCGATCACCAGCGTTCGCGCCGGGTCGGCGTCGAGTTCGGCGATCAGCTCCAGCACCATCGCCGGGTGCGGCTTGGAATGCGTCTGGTCGGCGCAGCGGGTGGCGGCAAACCACGACTCCAGCCCGCTGCTCTCGAGCGCGCGGGACAGGCCGAGGCGGCTTTTGCCGGTGGCCACCGCGAGCGTGAAGCCGCTGGCATGCAGCTCGCGGATTCCGCTGTCCACCCCGGCGAACAGCGGAATCTGGTCGTCACGACCGAGGTAATGGTGGCGGTAACGCTCGACCAGGCGCGGATAGTCGTCGGCCGGCAAATCCGGCAACAGGGTCTGCAGTGCCTGGATCAGGCCGAGGCCGATGATCTGGCGCGAGGCGCGATCGCCCGGCGCCGGCAGACCAATGTCCTCGCAGGCGCGCTGGATCGAATCGACGATCACCCCGGCGGAATCCATCAGGGTGCCGTCCCAGTCGAAAATCAGCAGGTCAAATTGCTTGGGCATTGTTTAAAGCATCCAGAAATGTCGCCAGTTCGGCGGGCAGCGGCGCTTCGATCAGCAGCCGCTCGCCCGAAATCGGGTGTTCGAAGCTGAGCTGGGCTGCATGCAGGAACATGCGCTTCAGTCCCTGCTTCATCAGCCGCTTGTTGAGTTCGAAATCGCCGTATTTGTCGTCGCCCGCGATCGGAAAGCCGAGATGCGAGGTGTGGACGCGAATCTGATGGGTCCGCCCGGTCTTCAGTTCCGCTTCCAGCAGGGTGAAATCCGCGAATTGCTGCAGGCGGCGGAAGATGGTGTGCGCGGTCTGCCCCTCGTCGCGCACGGTGACGCGCTTTTCGCCGTCGTCGGTGACGCGCTTGTGCAGCGGCAGCTTCACGTGCTGCACCGGGTTCGGCCAGCGCCCGGCCACCAACGTCAAGTAGCGCTTCTCGATCCTGCCGTCGCGCATCGCCGTATGCAGCCCGGTCAGCGCGCGGCGCTTCAGCGCGATCAGCAGCACGCCGGAGGTCTCGCGGTCGAGCCGGTGCACCAGCTCCATATACCGGCATTCCGGCAGTTCCAGCCGCATCTGCTCGAGCACCCTGCGCGAAATGCCGCTGCCGCCATGCACTGCCATGCCGGACGGCTTGTTCAGCGCGATCAGGGCATCGTCGCGATAGAGGAGGTGCGGCAGCAGGCGGATGCCGCCCTGAGGCAGGTGGGTGGCGGGGGTGATGACCGGCACGGCGACGCGCACCGGCGGAATGCGAACCTCGTCTCCCAGCTGCAGGCGGTGGCTGACCTCGACGCGGCCGCCGTTGATGCGCACCTCGCCCCCCCGCACCAGCTTGTAGATGCGGCTTTTGGGCACACCCTTGAGCCGGGACATCAGAAAGTTGTCCAGACGCTGGCCGTCGGCGCTGTCGTCGATCTTCACGCGCCGGACCGAATCTTTCTCTAAGTCATTCTTTTTCATATACACTACCGCCGGTTCAGGCCGAGTTTTGCCTGACCCATTTATCCGGCATTCATGCCGGAAATTTTGAGATCACGCCGGTTACAACGCTCACCGGCCGCCGCCTGCCCGGCCCGTCTGGATTCCTGCCGCCCAGCCCACATCAGGCTGACGCGAACAGTCGAAACCACCCGCCCCGCCAGTCGGCAAAGCAGCGATGTTATCAATGACGCGACAACAAGCATACGAAATAAACGTTCACGCCCAGGCCCAGCCTGCAGCGGGAACCGGAAAGACCGCCCCGGCATTGCCGGTGACACTCTCCAGGAACAGGACACCCAACCTCCATGCCGTTTCACCTCAATCCATTCGTGATCGCATGAGCCGCCCGCTCTAGGCGGCAGTCTGCCCTGTCCCGTATGCACGCGCGCGGGAGTAAACAATGAAGCGCATGCTATTCAACGCAACCCAGGCGGAAGAACTCCGGGTTGCCATCGTCGACGGGCAAAAACTCGTCGACCTTGACATCGAGTCCGCCAGCAAGGAACAACGCAAGGGCAACGTCTACAAGGGTGTCATCACCCGCGTCGAGCCCAGCCTGGAGGCCGCATTCGTCGATTACGGCTGCGAACGCCACGGCTTTTTGCCGTTCAAGGAAATTTCCCGCACCAGCCTGCCCAACGGCGGCAAGGTTCCCGAAAACCTTAAAGAAGGCCAGGAACTCTTGGTCCAGGTGGAAAAGGACGAACGCGGCAACAAGGGCGCGGCGCTGACCACCTACATCTCGCTGGCCGGCCGCTATGTCGTGCTGATGCCGACCAACCCGCGCGGCGGCGGCGTTTCGCGCCGCATCGAGGGCGAGGAGCGCAACGAACTGCGTGACACGCTGGCGCAGCTCGACATCCCCGAAGGCATGAGCCTGATCGCCCGCACTGCCGGCATCGGCCGTTCCGCCGAGGAATTCCAGTGGGACCTCAGTTACCTGCTGCGCATCTGGGAAGCGATCGACGGCGCGGCGAAAGAAATCAAGGCGCCCGAACTGATCTACCTCGAATCCAACCTGATCACCCGGGCGATTCGCGACCACTTCTCGGCCGACATCGGCGAAATCCTGATCGACACCGAAGACGTCTACGAACAGGCGCGCGCATTCATGGAAAACGTGATGCCGGGCAACGTCAACAAGGTGAAGCTCTACCACGACGACGTGCCGCTGTTCTCGCGCTTCCAGATCGAACACCAGATCGAGTCGGCGTATTCGCGCCAGGTCAACCTGCCGGCCGGCGGCGCGATCGTGATCGACCACACCGAGGCGCTGGTGTCGGTCGACGTCAACTCGGCGCGCGCCACCAAGGGCAGCGACGTCGAACAGACCGCCTACAACACCAACCTCGAAGCGGCCGACGAAATCGCCCGCCAGATGCGCCTGCGCGACCTCGGCGGCCTGATCGTGATCGACTTCATCGACATGGAAAACCCCAAGCATCAGCGCGAGGTCGAGAACCGCCTGCGCGATGCGCTGCATCACGACCGCGCCCGCGTCCAGACCGGCAAGATCTCGCGCTTCGGCCTGCTGGAAATGTCGCGCCAACGGCTGCAGCCCTCGCTCGGCGAAACCAGCTACAACCCCTGCCCGCGATGCCACGGCACCGGCCACATCCGCGGCACCGAATCGTCGGCGCTGCACATCCTGCGCATCCTGCAGGAAGAGGCGATGAAGGAAAACACCGGCGCGCTGCACGTGCAGCTGCCGGTCGACGTCGCCACCTTCCTGCTGAACGAGAAGCGCGTCGACATCCACACGCTGGAATCGCGGCTCAAGGTGAACGTGGTGCTGATCGCCAACGTCCACATGGAAACCCCGCATTACACCATCACCCGTCTGCGTCACGACGAGCTGAATCTGAGCGGGGCGGCCGAGCCCAGCTACAAAATGGCGCTGGTGCCGGAAACCGAATCCGTCTACCAGACGGCGCAGGAAGCCGCACCGGCACGCCAGGTGGCCGCGGTCAAATCGATCGCGCCGCTGCAGCAGCCGATGCCGACCGTGGCCGCCGTCGTGCCCGCCGCACAGGCTGCACCCGCACCGCAGGGCGGCCTGTTCGACCGCATTTTCGGCTGGCTGAGAAAGCGCAGCGACGAGGCGCCGGCCGCCGCGCCCGCCCCCGCACCGGTGGCCGCGCTCACGCGCAGCGAACGTCC
>DAHWJK010000270.1:0-8593 GCA_027344185.1 Thiobacillus sp. | reverse complement strand
GATCGGCTCGACCAACCCGGGAACCGGCCAGATGTACATCGTCAATGCGTTCATCGTCGTCGTCTTCGGCGGCGTCCAGAGCATCCTGGGAACGATTCTCTCGGCCTTCACGATCGCCCAGTCGCAATCGTGGCTCGAATATTTTCTCTCCGGTTCGATGGCGAAGATGACCATGCTCGCAATCGTCATCGTCGTGCTGTATTTCAGGCCGACCGGTTTGTTCTCGGACAAGATTCGGAGGTGAATCCATGAAAGGCCTGGATATAAGAATCGAGCGCATCTCGCTCGCAGTGCTGGCCCTGCTGATGTTCGTGGTGCTGCCCGTGACCCTCAATGGCTTCTATCTGAACCTCATCGCGAAGTACGCCTCCTACGCATTCGTCGCCGTCGGCATCGTTCTGATCTGGGGCTTCTCCGGCATCCTGAGCCTCGGCCAGGGTGTGTTCTTCGGACTCGGCGGCTATGCGATGGCCATGTATCTGAAGCTCGCGGCCGCGCCCGGCGCCCTGCCGGATTTCATGACCTGGAGCGGGGTGAGCAGCCTTCCGGGCTGGTGGGTGCCGTTCCACAGTCTGGCCTTCGCCGTCGCGGCAGGCCTGGTGATCCCGGCGGTGATCGCGTACGTGTTCTCGTACCTCGTGTTCAAGAAGCGAGTGAGCGGCGTGTATTTCGCCATCGTCACGCTGGCTCTTGCGCTGACCTTCACGGTGCTGCTCGTCGGGCAGCAGAGCTACACCGGCGGGCAGAACGGGATCACGAATTTCAGCAGCATCGCCGGTGCGAATCTGTACGGCGAGGGTGTGGTGTTCACCATCTACTACGTTGAACTCGTGCTGCTGTTCGGCTTCGCGCTGTTCGCGCTGACGATTCGCAGCAGCCGTCTGGGCAATGTGTTGCTCGCGCTTCGCGACCGCGAGGACCGGGTGCGCTTCACCGGCTACAACACCGCCGCCGTGAAGGCCTTCGTGTTCATGGTGGGCGCCTTGAGTGCGTCCATGGGAGGCATGTTCTTCACCATCCAGGCGGGGCTGATCTCGCCCACCGTGGTCGGCGTCACGACGTCCATCGAGATGGTCGTGTTCGCGGCCGTCGGAGGTCGCATGTCCGTATCCGGGGCGATTCTCGGCTCGATCGGGGTGGGGATGCTCGAGTTCTACCTCTCGAACAACTATCCGGAAGGCTGGCTGCTGCTGCTCGGCGCCTTGTTCATCGTGGTCGTCACGGTCATGCCGAGCGGCTTGATGGGGCTGGTCAAGCGGCTGGCAATGCGCACCGAGGAGGCTGCGGCATGAGCGGGGGACCGGCGATGGAAGCAACGATCGCAGCTTATCCAGGAATGGCCATGGACGCTTCGCAGTCGCGGGAGAAGGCAGCGCTGAGCGTTCGCGACCTCAGTGTCTCCTTCGATGGATTCAAGGCGGTCGACGGAGTCTCGCTGGACATCGAGCACGGCGAGCTGCGCGTGATCATCGGCCCGAACGGCGCCGGCAAGACGACCCTGCTGGACATGATCTGCGGCAAGACACGCCCGTCTTCGGGAAGTGTCCAGCTGGACGGCGTGGAGCTCACCAAGCTGTCCGACTTCGAGATCGTGCGCAGGGGGGTCGGGCGCAAGTTCCAGAACCCATCCGTCTACGAGGAACTGACGGTCGAGGAAAACCTGGAGATCTCGATCCCGGAAGGGCGAGGCCCCATCGCATGCCTGTTGTTCAAGCGTGACGACAGGGTGCGCGCGCGAATTCGCGAAGTGGCCGCCGAGATCTACCTGGAAGACCAGCTTTCCCGACGCGCCGGCGCACTCAGCCACGGCCAGAAGCAGTGGCTGGAGATCGGCATGCTGCTGATGCAGCAACCGAGGCTGCTGTTGCTCGACGAGCCGGTGGCCGGCATGAGCCCGGCCGAGCGCGAGAAGACGGCGGAGCTGCTGAAGACGATTGCCACCGGGCGCGCCATCGTGGTCATCGAGCACGACATGGAATTCGTGCGGAGCATCGCGCACAAGGTCACCGTGCTGCACCAGGGACGCCTGCTGGCCGAAGGCCCGGCGGAGGTGGTGCAGGCGGATCCGCGGGTGATCGAGGTCTATCTGGGCCACTGAGGAGAAGACGATGCTAGAGGTGAACGGCCTGGACGTTGCATACGGCGAATCGCATGTCGTGCATGGGGTTTCGTTTTCCGTGGAAAAGAACACGGCGCTGGCCATCATGGGTCGCAACGGAATGGGCAAGACGACCGTGATGAAGGCGCTGATCGGCATGCTGCCGGCCAGGCACGGGAGCATCCGGCTCGACGGCCGCGACCTGTCCGGCCTTGCCAGCTACGAGCGCGCGCAAGCCGGCATCGGCTTCGTGCCGCAGGGGCGGATGATCTTTTCCGGTCTGACGGTCGAGGAAAACATCCTGACCGGGCTGGAGCACTCGCGGCATCGCGAGATTCCATCCCACGTCTACGACTTCTTCCCGCTGCTGAAGGACATGCGCAAGCGACGCGGCGGCAACCTCTCCGGAGGGCAGCAGCAGATGCTGGCGATTGCCAGGGCACTGGTGACCGAGCCGAAGGTGCTGGTGCTGGACGAGCCGACCGAGGGAATTCAGCCGTCGATCATCAAGGAACTCGCGGTGACCCTGAGGGAGATGAAGCAGAAGCTCGGATTCGCGGTCGTGGTGTCGGAGCAGGTTCTGAGTTTCGCCATGGAGCTGGCGGATCGTTTCATTGTTCTGGATCGAGGGAGGGTCGTGCACGAAGAGTCGAGGGAAGCTTTGGACGAAGAGACAGTAAAACGGTTCTTGACCATTTGATTCATGCAATACGAGGGGTATAACGATGAGGCACGGTGATATTTCGAGCAGCAAGGATTGCGTGGGCGTGGCGGTCGTCAACTACAAGATGCCGCGTCTGCATACGCGCAGCGAGGTGCTTGCGAATGCGCGCAAGATCGCGGACATGGTCGTGGGCATGAAGTCCGGCCTGCCGGGTATGGACCTCGTGGTGTTCCCGGAGTACTCCACGCACGGGATCATGTACGACCCGAAGGAGATGTACGAGACCGCTTCCACGATTCCCGGGGATGAAACCGAGATCTTCGCCGAGGCCTGCCGCAAGGCCAAGGTCTGGGGGGTGTTCTCGCTGACCGGGGAGCGCCATGAGGAGCATCCGAACAAGGCGCCGTACAACACCCTGATCCTGATGAACGACAAGGGCGAGATCGTGCAGAAGTACCGCAAGATCATGCCGTGGACGCCGATCGAGGGCTGGTACCCGGGCAACTGCACCTACGTCTGCGACGGGCCGAAGGGGCTGAAGATCAGCCTGATCATCTGCGACGACGGCAACTATCCCGAGATCTGGCGTGACTGCGCGATGCGCGGCGCCGAATTGATCGTGCGTTCGCAGGGGTACATGTACCCGGCGAAGGACCAGCAGGTGATGGTGTCCAAGGCGATGGCCTTCATGAACAACGTCTACGTGGCGGTGGCCAACGCCACGGGCTTCGATGGCGTGTACTCGTACTTCGGACATTCCGCCATCGTCGGCTTCGACGGTCGCACGCTGGGCGAGTGCGGCGAGGAAGACATGGGTGTGCAGTACGCCGAGCTGTCGGTCAGCCTGATCCGCGATGCGCGCAAGAACATGCAGTCGCAGAACCATCTGTTCAAGCTGGTGCATCGCGGCTACACCGGGTTGATCAACTCCGGCGAGGGCAACCGCGGGGTGGCGGCATGTCCGTTCGAGTTCTACGGCAAGTGGGTGAACGATCCGGAGGGCACGCGCGACATGGTCGAGGGCTTCACACGCTCGACCGTCGGCACCGAGGAATGCCCGATCGAAGGCATCCCCAACGAGCCCGCCAAGCACCGCTGAGCAAACCGGGGCCGGCCCCGGTGGGCCGGCCCGTCATCAGGAGAGCGCGTCATGAGCTTCGACCTCGAAGCCTACAGAATCCGGAACGAGCCCTATTACCAGGCGGCGGGCAACGAGGTCGCGTTGTTCGAACGTGCCTACCAGCGCCGACTGCCGATGGTTCTCAAGGGGCCTACCGGATGCGGAAAGACCCGTTTCATCGAGTACATGGCGTGGAAGCTCGGCAGGCCCTTGATCACCATTGCCTGCAACGAGGACATGAGCGCCTCCGACCTCGTCGGGCGCTACCTGCTGGACGAGACGGGAACCAAGTGGCACGACGGTCCGCTGACCCATGCCGTGCGCCACGGCGCGATCTGCTATCTGGACGAGATCGTGGAGGCGCGCCAGGACACGACCGTGGTCATCCATCCGCTCACCGACGCCCGACGCATGCTGCCGCTGGACAAGCGCGCAGAGGTCGTGCAGGCGCATGAGGATTTTCAGCTCGTCGTGTCCTACAACCCGGGATACCAGAGCCGCAGCAAGGACATGAAGGCATCGACGCGACAACGCTTCGCTGCACTGAACTTCGATTACCCGGATGCGTCGCTCGAGGCTTCCATCGTGGCGGCCGAGGCGGGTGTCGACAGCTCCGTCGCGCAGGCATTGGTGGCCATCGCGCATCGGTCGCGCGCGCTGAAGAACCGTGGTCTGGACGAGGGTGTGTCGACACGCATGCTGATATACGCCGCGCAACTCATCGCCTCGGGCGTGACGCCCGCCGAGAGCTGCGACATGACGATGGCCGACGCGCTGACCGACGATCCGCAGATCGCCATGGCGCTGCAGGGATTCGTCGCTGCCCAGTTCCCGCGCGCGACTGCGACGGCCGAGCCCGTCGCGCGACGCGCCTAGGAGCCGCGGCGCATGCATGCGATGCCGAGCGCCGACCTCGGGATGGGCGAGCCCTCGATGCGCCACTTCGAGGTGGCCGGATCCTTGCAAGGGCTCGAGTTGCTGTTTGCGGGCCTGGGCGGCGGACTCGCGCACCGCGTTCAGCTCGCGGACGCGGCGCAGACGGGGGGCGGCGCTCCGATCCTCAACGAGACCCATCTGCTGCTGCCGGCGAGCTTCGCGAGTCGGAGCGGCTACGAGGCCTACCGGTTCTGCCTGGGCGCGTTGGCGCATGCCGTGGCGCATGTGCTCTTTTCGCCGCCGCGGCGGCCGGCCGGCTCGCTCAAGCCGATGGGTCTGGCGGTGGTCTCGGCGGTCGAGGATGCACGGGTCGAGCACCTGCTGATGCGCCGCTGCCCCGGCCTGCGCGAGCTCTTCGTCGACGCGGCGCGACACGAGCTCGCGCGCAGCGCGCAGCATGACGGATATTTCCCGGGCCTGATGCTGCGATTGAATCTGGCCTTGCTCGACCCGGACTACTGCGACACCCACGCATGGGTGCGCAAGGGGCGCGAAGGCTTCGAGCGACAGGCGGCGCTCGACCTCGAGGACTATGAGGCCTTCAGGGCTTTCGCGTCGATCCTGGCCAATGACCTCGGCCAGTTGCGCGTGCAGTTCAATGCGCGCGACTACCGAGCGCTCCCCGAATATCGGGACGACAACAGCTACCTGTGGGATTTCCCGCCCGACAACCTGCCGCCGCCCGAGGCCGTGCGCCTGCAGGCCGAGTTTCGCGCCAGCGGCGAGGCTGCAGTCGGGCGCCCGGATTCGGCAGCGTCGGACGGTGAGCCGGTGAGCCAGGCCGAGGCGGTGAGCTTCAGCTACCCGGAGTGGGACTTTCGCCTGGAACTGCTGCGCCCGGGCTGGTGCACCTTGCTCGAGCAGGCAGTCGACGCCGGTGCGCCGCGACGTGCAGCCGACGCGGCGTGGGCTCATGCGGATGTTCCGATGACCGTGATTCCGGGCAAGCTGCTGCGGCGGCGCATTCGTCGTGTCTCGCGCCAATGGGAAGGCGACGAGCTCGATCTCAACGCGGCGGTGGAGTCGATGGCCGAGCGGCGCGCCGGGCGCCCGCCGGAGCAGCGCGTGTTCCGTGGCTACAGCCGAGAGGACGAGAGCGCGAGCATGGTGCTGTTGCTCGACGCATCGCGCTCGACCGGCGACATGCTGCCGGATGGTCGGGGCAGCGTGCTGCGCATCGAGCAGCGCGCTGCCATGCAGCTGGTTGCCGCGCTGCATGGCGCCGGGGATCGCGTGGCCGTGGACGCATTCTGTTCGGACACCCGCGAGCGGGTACGCTATCGGCGCCTGCTGGATTTCGGCGCCGCGCCGGACGCTGGGTTCCAGGCGAGACTGCGGGGGCTTGTTCCGGAGTATTCGACGCGCATGGGCGCGGCCGTGCGCCATGCCGTGGCTCGGGTTGCCGGAGAACAGGCGACCAGCGCGGCGGTCCTGGTCGTCACCGATGGTGCGCCGAGTGATGTCGACGTGGTGTCGGCCGACTACCTGGTGGAGGACGCGCGGGCCGCCGTGCTCGAGGCGAGAAGACGGGGGATCAACGTATACGGCATCATTCTGGATGATGGCGGAGAGAAGTACGCCGCACGCATTTTCGGAGTCGCTGGCTATCGCATCATGCCGGGGGCGGAAATGCTCCCGACGGAGATCGTGGATGTGTATGCGCGGCTCGCGTGGCGGCGGTGATGCGGCGACGCGCGGTACGGGCATGCACGCCCGCCGCGGTCGGTGATTGGATGTCGGACAGCTAATGCGAACATCGTGTTGAACCAGGAAAACATCAGGGTCGGTCTGCTCTTCTCGGCGAGCGGCGTGATTTCCACCATCGGCCACTCGCAGCTGCAGGGGGCCTTGTTTGCGATCGACGAGATCAACAAGCGCGGCGGAGTGGGCGGAAGGATGATCGAGCCGATCATCCACGACGCGAAATCCGAGCCTGCGGAGTACGCCAGGCTCGCCGAGCGGCTGTTTGCCCGGGATGGCGTCAATGTAGTATTCGGTTGTTACATGTCCAGCAGCCGCAAGATGGTGATCCCGGTGGTGGAGAAGTGGAACCGGCTGCTCTTCTATCCGACGCTGTATGAAGGCTTCGAGTTCTCGGCGAACGTCATCTACACCGGGGCCGCTCCGAACCAGAACAGCGTCCAGCTCGCCGAGTTCATGCTGTCCAACTTCGGCCCGCGCGTGTACCTGGTCGGTTCAAACTACATCTACCCCTACGAGTCGAACCGGATCATGCGCGAGCTGGTGCTGCAGCATCGTGGCGGGGAGGTGGTCGCCGAACGCTACCTGCCGCTTTCCGCCGGCATGGAAGACTTCCAGGCGATCGCGCGCGATCTGAAGGAGAAGCGGCCGGATTTCATCTTTTCCACGGTCGTCGGCGATTCGACCACCCTTTTGTACCAGGCCTTCGCCGAGGCCGGCCTGCAAGCGCGCGAAATGCCGATCGCAAGCCTCACGACTTCGGAGGCCGAGGTTGCCAGGATGGGCTTCGACGTTGCTGCCGGGCACTACACCGCGGCGCCGTATTTCCAGAGCATCTCGTCGGAAGTCAACCGGCTTTGCCTGGACAAGTATTTCAACGAGTTCAGGGGCACCTGTGTCCCGAACATGTGCTGGGAGGCCTCGTACTTCCAGGTGCACATCTTCGCCAATGCGTTGGCGCGCGCAGGCTGCGACCAGATCGACGTGTTGCTGCCGGAAATCCTGGGCAGCGAGTTCGACGCTCCGCAGGGGCGCGTGCGTATCGAGCCGAGCACGCATCACACCTGCCTGTACCCGCGGGTCGGCAGGGTGAACGCGAAGGGTCAGTTCACCATCGTGCGGGAGGCGCGGCGCGCGGTGGTACCCGACCCCTATCTGGTGACGCACTCGCTGGGCGACTGGTCGGCCAAGATCGAGGAGTTGGAGGGGTGAGCGTGGAGAGGTCCGAGGACCCCCGGGTATTCGATGCACAGGCGCAGCTGCGCGAGCTCCGCGACATCAAGGTCGTGGTGTTTCATCCGGACAACCGAGACGGTTTGCTGCTGATCCAGCAGCTGCAGCGCATCGGCTGCCAGGTGCAGGCATTCTGGCCGCCCTTGCGCAGCCTGCCCGAGCGTACGGAAGTGGTGTTCCTGGCCATCCGGCCGGACGCCCTGAGCGTGGACTTCGACTGGTTGCGGGGAGCCGATGCACCGACCGTCATCGCGGTCGTCGATTTCGAGAACCCGACCATCATCAACGCGGTGATCGCGGCGCAGGCGCGCGCGGTGCTGCCGTTGCCGATCCGCAATTTCGGCCTGTTGAGCACGCTGGTGGTGGCGCGCGAGGTGCGCTCGGTGATCCGCGCGCAACAAAAGCACATCGAGCGGGCCAATGCACGCCTGCAAGCGGCGCGCAAGGTGGCCGACGCCAAGCTCATCCTCAGCCGCCTGCACGGCGTGGACGACGCCGAGGCTTACCGCATGATCAGGTCCCAGGCGATGAGCAAGAGGACCACAGTGGAGGAAATTGCCGCGGCGATCATCAGCGCCGACGGTGTACTTTCGTTTCAAGGCGACCGGAGACAAGCATCATGAGCGAACAACAAGCCACCGAGCCCCATACCCTGAAGACGTACTACCCGTCGGCGCAGTCCGTGCAGGGAGCGCGTATTTCGGGGATGGACGCGTACCGAGCGCTGGTCGACGAGGCCGAGCGGGACTTCGAAGGGTTCTGGGCGCGGCTGGCGCGCGAGAACCTGAGCTGGCACAAGCCGTTCACGCACACGCTGGACGCCAGCGGGGCGCCGTTCTAC
>DAHWJK010000263.1:0-2017 GCA_027344185.1 Thiobacillus sp. | reverse complement strand
CCGCAACCTTGGTCGGGTCGCGTACGAGCCGACCTGGCGGGCGATGCAGGATTTCACTGCGCAGCGTGCGGCCGATACACCGGACGAGATCTGGCTGCTGGAGCATCCGCCGGTCTACACCCAGGGGCAGGCCGGCAAGCCCGAGCACCTGATCGCGGCCACCGCCATTCCGGTGGTGCCGATCGACCGCGGCGGCCAGATCACCTATCACGGGCCGGGCCAGCTCGTGGCCTATGTGCTGGTCGACCTGCGACGTCTCGGCTACGGCATCCGCGAACTGGTGATGCGCATGGAGCAGGCGGTGATCGACCTGCTGGCGGCGCAGGGCGTGGCGGCCGCGCGCCAGCCCGGCGCGCCGGGCGTCTATGTCGACGGGGCGAAAATCGCCGCGCTCGGGCTGCGGGTGAAGCACGGCTGCACTTATCACGGCCTGGCGCTCAACGTCGACATGGATCTGGCGCCGTTTGGCGCGATCAACCCCTGCGGCTACGCCGGCATGCGGGTGACGCAATGCCGCGACCTCGGCGTGCAGCTGACGCTGCCGCAGGCGGAGCAGGCGCTCACACTGACCTTGCTGGCCGCGATCTATTCTTGACTGATTTAGTCGACTATTAGTATTCTTCGGACTTCTAATGGAGCACGCCATGAGCACCGACACCCTGCCGTCCGATCCCAAACTGCTGATGCGCTCGATCATCCAGCGCATCGCCACCGGGCCCGATCTGTCCAAGGACATCAGCCGCACCGAGGCGCATCTGGGCACCAAGGCCATCATCGACAACCTGATCGACCCGGTGCAGGTGGGCATTTACTTTATTGCGCTGCGGATGAAGCGCGAGACGATGGACGAGAACCGCGGCGTGCTCGACGCGGTGCTCGAAACCACGCAGCGCGTCACCGCCGACGTCGATGAAGTGGTGGATATCGGCGATCCCTACGACGGCTACACCCGCTGCCTGCCTGCCGCGCCTTTTCTCGGCCCCCTGCTGGCCGAACTCGGGGTGCATGTGGTGAGTCACGGTCTCGACAAGGTCGGCCCCAAATACGGCGTCACCGCGCGCCACGTGCTGGAAGCCGCCGGCGTGCCGGTCAACCTGAGTCCCGCAGAGGCCGCCGCGCGCCTCGCCGATCCGGCGATCGGCTGGACCTACGTCGATCAGGCGCAGTCCAATCCCGGCATGCACAAGCTGATTCCGCTGCGCACGCAGATGATCAAGCGCCAGGTGCTGACTACGGTGGAAGTGCTGTCCAGGCCCATCGCCGGCAGGAAGCTGACCCGCTTCGTCACCGGCTACGTGCACAAGCCTTACCCGCCGGTGTACGCCGACCTCGCGCGCGAAGCCGGCTTCGACAGCGCCTGCATCGTTCGCGGCGTCGAAGGCGGCGTGATCCCTTCGCTGCGCCAGACCGGCAAGTACTTCCACTATCACGACCGCGGCGAGGAAGTCGAAGCCAGCATCGATCCGGTCGCCCTGGGCATCGACCAGCCGGTGCGCGCGGTGCCGCTGCCCGGCAGCGTGGCGACCGAGGAAGGCGCCGACGAAATCGTCGCCGCCATCGACATCAAGGCCACCGCGCACGCCGCGGCCGAGGCCGGTATCCTGGCGCTGAAAGGCGACAAAGGTGCTACCTACGATTCGCTGGTGCTGGCCGGCTCGATCATCCTGCATCACGTCGGGCGCGCCGCCAGCGTCGCCGATGCGGCGGCGCAAATCCGCGCAGTGCTGGATTCCGGCCGTGCCGTGGCGCGGGTGCAGTGATGGGCGGATACGTTGCCATCGCCGCTGCCGACGAACTCCAGCCGGCGCAGATGAAGCGCGTCGTCGTCGATGGCCGCCGGCTGTTATTGTGCAATTCGAACGGCACCCACTACGTTGTCGACGAAATGTGCAGCCACGAGGACTACTCGCTGTATCTGGGCTGCATCAAGGACGGCAAGATCAAGTGCTCGCTGCACGGCAGCTACTTCGACCTCGTCACCGGCCAGCCCACCTGCGACCCCGCCGACGAGCCGATC
>DAHWJK010000268.1:0-8375 GCA_027344185.1 Thiobacillus sp. | reverse complement strand
CGGCGGCAAGGGCTCCGACGCGCACAAGGCCGCCGTGACCGGCGACACCGTGGGCGACCCCTACAAGGACACCGCCGGCCCCGCCATCAACCCGCTGATCAAGATCATCAACATCGTGGCGCTGCTGATCGTGCCGCTGATTGCATAAGGCTTGATCGCCCGGGCATTGCAGATTTCACCCCTGGCCGCCCTGCACGCTATAGTGCAGGGCGGTTTTGTTTGGAACACAGGAACCCCGCCCGGGTTTGATTGCCTGACCTTCGGATCCACTTAGGAGAAACCTTCTTGAAACACTTTATTGCGGCCTGTGCCCTCGCGCTACCCTTGCTTGCCCACGACGGCGGCGTCGACCGCCTGAAAGGCTTCATCGCCGGCGCCAAGACTGCCGAAGCCGACTTCACCCAGACCGTGGCCGACAAGAACGGCCGCGTTACGCAACAGGCCAGCGGCAGGATGGCCTTTGCCCGCCCCGGCAAATTCCGTTGGGACTACAACAAGCCCTACGAACAGGTGATCGTTGGCGACGGCGTCAAGCTGTGGTTGTACGACACCGATCTCGAGCAGGTCACCGTCAAGTCGCTCGACGACGTCATCGCTGGCACCCCGGCGGCGCTCCTGGCCGGCGACAATGCCATCGAGAAATACTTCGCGCTGAAAGACGCCGGCGTTGCCGACGGCCTGGAATGGCTGGACGCCACCCCGAAAACCCGCGACACCAGCTTCGAGCGCATCCGCATGGGCTTCAAGGGCGATCTGCTGATGCAGATGGAACTCTTCGACACCTTCGGCCAGCGCACCACGCTCAAACTCACCAAGATGGTACGCAACCCAGCCATCCCGGCATCGCGCTTCACCTTCACCCCGCCCAAGGGCGCCGACATCATCGGCGAGTGATCGCGCCGGCACCGCCCGCAACGGCGCCGACGTTCTGGGGGATAATTTCGCCCAGATGAGCACCCCCGACCTGTTCCAGACCGACACCCCCGAGCCCGCGCGCGACGATCCCCGCGCGCCGCTCGCCGAGCGGCTGCGCCCGCACACGCTGGCCGATGTGGTCGGGCAGACCCACCTGCTGGGCCCCGGCAAGCCGCTGCGGCTCGCCTTCGATTCCGGCAAGCTGCATTCGATGATCCTGTGGGGGCCGCCGGGCGTGGGCAAGACCACCCTGGCGCGGCTCACGGCGCAGGCCTTCGGCGCCGACTTCATCGCCATTTCGGCCGTGCTCTCCGGCGTCAAGGACATCCGCGAAGCGGTCGAGCGCGCGCGCATGAACCAGACCCTGGCCCGCACCACGATCCTGTTCGTCGACGAAGTCCACCGCTTCAACAAGTCGCAGCAGGATGCGTTTTTGCCGCACGTCGAATCCGGCCTCTTCACCTTCATCGGCGCCACCACCGAAAACCCCTCGTTCGAGGTGGTCGGCGCGCTGCTGTCGCGCGCCCAGGTCTACGTGCTGAAATCGCTCACCCCCGACGAACTCGGCCAGCTGATGCAGCGCGCGCTGACCGAACTGCCGGATCTGAAGCTGGGCGAGGGCGTCGACAAGTTGCTGGCTGCCTACGCCGACGGCGATGCGCGGAAACTGCTCAACCTGCTGGAGCAACTCGACACTGCCGCGCGCACCTCGCAGGTGGAAGAAGTCGACGCCGCTTTCGTCGAGAACGCGCTTGCGCAATCGATGCGCCGCTTCGACAAGGGCGGCGAAGCCTTCTACGACCAGATTTCCGCGCTGCACAAAAGCGTGCGCGGCTCGGATCCCGACGCCTCGCTGTACTGGCTGGTGCGCATGCTCGACGGCGGCGCCGACCCGCGCTACCTCGGCCGGCGGCTGATCCGCATGGCGAGCGAGGACATCGGCCTGGCCGACCCGCGCGCACTCAGATTGGCGCTCGACGCCGTCGAAACCTACGAGCGACTGGGCACCCCCGAAGGCGAACTTGCGCTCGCCCAGGCCTGTCTCTACCTCGCCTGCGCGCCCAAGAGCAACGCCGCCTACGTCGCCTACAACGCCGCGCGCGCCTTCGTGCAGTCCAACCCCTCCAACGACGTCCCCATCCACCTGCGCAACGCCCCCACCAAGCTGATGAAGGAGCTGGGCTACGGCCGCGCCTACCGCTACGCCCACGACGAGCCCGAAGCCTACGCCGCCGGCGAGCGCTACTTCCCCGACGACATCGATGAACAGCAGTTCTACGCGCCCACCCCGCGCGGACTCGAAGGCAAGATCGCCGAGAAGCTGGCGCATTTGAAGAAGCTGGATGAAGAAGCGGGGAAGGGCTGAGGATTCGCATTGAATCGTCGGCAGGCTTGCAATATGCCCAAAAAGGGTATTAACATGCCCTAAATGGGTATGGCGCAAACAGACAAGTCTCTCAAGCCGCGCGCCGCCACGAAACGGGCGGCCGCACCCGCGCGGACAGGCATTGCTGATGCCTTGTTTTCGGCGACGCAGCAACGCGTGCTGGCGCTGCTGTTCGGGCAGCCGGCGCGCAGCTTCTTCACCAACGAATTGATCGGCCTGATCGGCGCCGGCTCGGGCGCCGTGCAGCGCGAGGTGAAGCGGCTGGTGGAAAGCGGGCTGGTTACCGTGTCGCGACTCGGCAGCCAGAAGCATTACCAGGCCAATCCGGCAGCGCCGATTTTCATGGAACTGCGTGGCATTGTGACCAAGACGCTGGGCCCGGCAGAGGTGCTGCGTGCGGCGCTGGCGCCGCTCGGTGACACCGTGCGGCTGGCGCTGGTTTATGGCTCGGTGGCCAAGGGCAGCGACACGGCCAATAGCGACATCGATCTGTTGATCGTGACCGACAAGCTGACGCTGGAGCAGGTCTACGCAGTGCTGACGCCAGTCGAGCAGCAGCTTGGCCGCCGTGTCAGCCCGACCATGTATACCGTCGCGGAGTTTCGCCGTCGCCGGACGAGCGGCAAACCGTTTCTCACCAAAGTGTTGGCCGGCGCGCTTGTTCAGCTGACAGATGACTCCGATGGCCTCCTCTCCGCTGGATAACCTGGCTCGCATCGGCAAGCTCAAGCCTGAGCCGCCGGCGCAGGCGGAGTTCGATGGTCTGGTTCGTTCCGGCCTGGTGCGCCTGCGTGACGCCGAGAATGCCTCGCTCTCCCTCGAAAGCCGATTCGACCTGGCCTACAACGCAGCACATGCCTTGTCATTGGCGGCGCTGCGCTGGCACGGCTATCGCTCCGAGAATCGCTATCTGGTGTTCCAATGTCTGGAGCACACCATCGGCCTCGAGAATGCGCAATGGCGCGTGCTCGACCAGGCGCACAAGAAGCGCAACCTGGCCGAATACGAAGGTGACCTGGATGTGGACGATGCGCTGGTAACAGCCCTGATCCGCGTTGCGCGGACGGTGGCCGAGCGTGTTGCGGCGCTTGGACCGGTGGCGCAGGGCTGATTCACCCTGCGCGGGCTCGAAGGCAAGATCGCCGCGAAGCTGGCGCATTTGAAGAAGCTGGAGGAGGAAGCAGGAAAGGAATGAGGGTTTGATGGCCGAGATGCAGAACCGCTATATGGCACAGGGCTCCGAGGCTGAGTTCGAGCCGGGATCACGGGGCCGTGTGCTGTGCAACCTGGCGGATGTGCGCTCGGTGCGCGAGATGGCGCGGCTGGAATCGGAACGACTGCTGGCAGCCACCGAGCATTTGATCGACGAGATCGAAGTCGATCAACGCTTCCGCGCCGAGGATATATGCCACATGCATCGGCTGTGGCTGGGAGGCATTTATACCTGGGCCGGGGAATACCGGCAGGTCAATATCGGCAAGGAGGGCTTCATGTTTGCCGCGGCCCATTTGATTCCAGGATTGATGAAAGAACTGGAACGCGGCCCGTTGCGGCAGTTCACGCCCTGCCGATTTTCTACGGTTGAGGAACAGTCCTATGCGCTGGCCGTGGTGCATGCCGAGCTGATCCTGATTCATCCTTTTCGCGAGGGCAATGGGCGCTGCGCCCGCCTGGTGGCGACGCTGATGGGATTGCAGGCGGGGCTTCCGGTATTGAACTTCGGGGGGATTCGCGGAGAAGAGAAGAAACGCTATATCGGCGCAATTCACGCGGCAGTCGGGCGGGACTATGCACCGACGACTGCAATCTTCCGGCGCGTGATTGCGCGCACGCTGCGCGTCCAAGCCATGTAGGCCAGATGGTGTGAAAGCTTTACTACGCTTTGGCTTTAACGACCTTTACGCTGCCTGCCTTCTTTGTCACCGGCTTTACAGTCGGGGAGTTCTTCCTAAAGGGCGCGCAGATACCCTCGATTGCTGAGGAGGTGGCCACAGATTCGAGCACACTGCGCTTCCGCAGAGCAGGGTCGCTCAGATGGAGGTTGGAGGCGGATAACTTGGTACTCATGAACAAAGTATATAGCAGGCTGTAGTCGGTCTGAACAAGCATGAAACCGCTGGTACCAGCCCACCCCAGCGCCGCCTCGAAGGCTAGATCGCCGACAAGCTGGCGCACTTCGCGGCTGAGCCCGGCCGCGTCGGGCTACAGCCGGGCGAGGTCGGGTGCCGCAGATCCGAGCCAGACGCGCGCGAACTGCTTGCGCGCGGTCTCTGCCTCGCGCTGCTTGCCGAGCTTCTGGTAGGTTGCCGCCAGGCCGTGCAGCGCCCAGCCGTTGTTGGGCGCGCGCAGCAGGCTCTGCCGGAAGACCGTCTCGGCCTCGTCCGGCTTGCCGGCGGCCAGCAGAACCGCGCCCAGCGATTGGCGCACCGGGTAATACCAGTACGGCGGTTCCGAGTAGATGAGCGTGTCTTCCAGCGCCACCGCCAGCTCGAACGCGGCGCGCGCCTGCGCCCAGTCGCCGGCTGCCTGCGCGATACGTCCCAGCACCACGTGCTGCGCCAGCGCGATCACGTCGGGCGCAGGAATGCCGGCCACGACCAGCCCGGAAAAATCGCTGCCTTGCGCCAGGCGTCGCAGGGCGTCCACTTCCGCACGCGCGGCGGCCGGCTCGCCGCGCCACGCATGCGCCACGCCGCGCGCGTAGTGCCACATCGCCTTGACGTAGGGCAGCTCGTCGCCGGGATCGGGCAGGGCGAGCGTCGTGGCGGGGTCACTGAACTGGGCGTGCACGAAGTAGGGCGCCACCAGGATCGGCTGCACCCAGGCGATGCTGCGCCCGGCGTCCTGGCTGACCACGCGCGCGAGCTTCTCTGCCGCCGCCACCGCGCTTGGGCCATCGCCGGCCATCAGCGCCGAGGTCATCAGCGAATGGATGTTGTGCGGGTAGTAGGCCAGCGGGTAGATGCCCTCGGGACGGGCCTCGGCGAGGTAGGCCTCGTCGGCCGCCACCGCGCGCTTGTTCGCCTCGATGGCGTCCTTGTACTGACCGACGCGGTAGTAGATGTGAAACGGCATGTGCACCAGATGGCCCGCGCCGGGCATCTGGCTGCCGAGCCGGTCGGCGTAGGGCAGGGCGCGGCGGGGGTCGGTGGAGGCTTCCACCATGTGGATGTAGTAGTGGATGGCGCCGGGATGGTCGGGCTGGCGCTGCAGTACTTTTTCCAGCGCGGCCAGGATCTCGGCCGTGCGCCCCTTGGGCCGCGCGCCGGCCGCTTCCCAGTAATCCCAGGGAGACAGATTCATCAAGGCCTCGACATGCAGCAGCGCGATGTCGGCATCGCGCGGATAGCGCGCGGCCGCCTTGCCCATCGCCTCCGCATAGGCCGCATTGAGCGCGGCACGGTCGGCCTTGGGGTCGCTGGCATAGCGGCGGGCAAGTGCCGCGATCAGATCGCGTTCGCGCGCGCTGGCCTTGCTCGCCCGTGTCTGCGCCCGTGCGATCGCGGCCAGCGCCGGGGCGTTGGCCGACACGTCCATCGGCGCATTGATGTTGGGCCCCAGCACCAGTGCCTCGCCCCAGTGGCACAGGGCGCATTCCGGGTCCAGGCGTTGCGCCTGGCGGAACGCCCGCGCCGCCTCGGCGTGGTTGAAGGCGTAGGCCAGCTTCAGTCCCTGGTCGAAATAGCGCTGGGCAAGCGGGTTCGTCGTGCTGACCGAGAAATGCAACGTGCCGAGGTTGTCCCACAGTGGCGGCGGCGTCGACGCGGCATCGGCGCCGGCGGGCGCAGAGGTCGGGAAAGGGCGCACCTCGGTCTTGGTGGCCGCGAGCTTCTGGTAATAGCCCATCAGCCGTCGGCCCTTGTCGCCCCCCACGCAGGCGATGCCCTGCGCCTGCAGCAGCGGGTCGAAATCGGCCTTCGCAGCAGCCGGGGCGGAGGATTGCGTCAGCAGCAGGCCGCCCGTCAGCAGACCGGCGGCGGTCAGCGCGTAAAGCAGGGGTCGGATAGCCATGATGAGGCCTCTCTATGCGGTGGGCGGCCACCTAAACCTGGTGGCCGTCTCGTGTCCGGTTTAGTCCAGGCGTGCGCCGAGGCCAAGCCCCCCGGCGCGACCGGGTTTCAGGCCGCCGCCTGCTGCTTGTATTCCACCCACTTGGCCACCTGTTCTTCCCAGTCGTCGGAACGGAAGTAGGGGTTGGAACGCGGCTCGCGGATCATGTTGGGATCAACCGGGATGTCCATGCCTTCGAGGAAGTTGGCCAGGCCGATGCGCTCGATCATCTCGCCGGTACGCTCGTGGTCGAGCGCGTTTTCCGCGAAGAAATCGAGCACGTTGCGCGCCAGTTCGTTCAGCTTCTCGAAATCCTCGTCGGTTTCCAGCTTCATGAACGGGATGATCACCGTGCCCATGGTGGCGCCGATCTTCAGCACGCCCTTGCCGCCGATCAGGATGGTGACGCCCTTGTCGTTACCGGGCAGCAGGCCGCCGGGAATGACGTTCAGGCAATGCATGCAGCGCACGCAGTTCTTGTTGTCGATGCACAGCGCGTTGCCGTCGCCCAGCTGCGCCACCGACAGGTGGGGGCCGGCTTTCACCTCGCCGGACGGCACCACCGTGATGGCCTTGGTCGGGCAGCGGCTGACCACGTCGTTGTAGAGGTCGTGCATGCCGTGCACCTGGTAGTAGTCCTGCACCTGGGCTTCGTTGACGCGGATGTTGTCGCGCCAGGTGCCGATGGTCGCCATGTCGGAACGCTGGATCGCGTTGACGCAGTCGTTGGGGCAGCCGGAGAACTTGAACTTGAACTTGTACGGCAGCGACGGCCGGTGCATGTCGTCGAGGTTGTTGTTGATGACGGTGCGCAGCGCACGCGCCTCGTCGAAGCAGGACATTTCGCAGCGCGCCGCGCCGACGCACGACATTGAGGTGCGCAGCGCGGGGCCGGCGCCGCCGAGGTCGAAGCCCATTTCGTTGAGGCCGTTGAACACCGATTGCACGTTCTCGGTCTTGACGCCCTGGAACATGATGTCGCCGGACTGGCCGTGGAACGCGATCAGGCCCGAGCCGCCGTTGTCGACCCAGACGTCGCACAGCTTGCGCAGCAGGTCGGAGCTGTAGTGCATGCCGGCCGGCGGCTGCACGCGCAGCGTGTGGAACTCGGCCGCTTCGGGGAAGAGCGGCTTGCCGGACTCGTCCTTCAGTTCGGTAAAGCGCGGGATGATGCCGCCACCGTAACCGAACACGCCAACGGTGCCGCCTTTCCAGAAACCCTTGCGGGTCTGGTACGAGGTTTCCAGCTGGCCCATCAGGTCGGTCATCATGGCGTTGTCATTGGCCAGGCGCTTGAGGCCGGTGACGAAGCTCGGCCACGGGCCGCTTTCCAGTTGGTCGAGCATGGGGGTGTCGTGGGGGGTGGGTGCAGACATGGCAATCTCCTGTCAAAGCCGAAGACGCTTTTCAATCTAGACAATACTTGAGCGATTTGAACGGGTACTACCCATTTGGGTAATGTCACCCGTTTCGCACTGCCGAATTCGCCGGGCGCGCCGCCTTGCAATAAGTCCACATCTGGACTAAATTGGCAATACCAGTTCCACACGACACCCAGCGAGCTTGATATGCAACATGCCGCCCTTGCCGCCAAGGCCCAGAACAAACCCAGCCGCCGCGAGCTTTCCGCCGCCGGCCTGCGCGCCTTCTTCAACATCGCGCGCGACTGGGGCCTGAATACGGAAGAACAAATGGTGCTGCTCGGCGCGCCGGGGCGGTCCACCTTCTTCAAGTGGAAATCCGCCCCCGAGTCCGCCGACCTCAAGCGCGACACCCTCGAGCGCCTGTCCTACCTGCTGGGCATCTACAAGGCGCTGCAGATCCTGCTGCCCGACACCGCCGCCGCTGACGCCTGGGTGAAAAAGCCCAACAGCGCAGAGGGCTTCGGCGGCAGGAGCGCGCTCGACCGCATGCTCGGCGGCAACGTCGCCGACCTCGTCGCGGTGCGTCAGTACCTGGATGCCCGACGCGGCGGCTGGGCTTGAACTTCCCCGCCACACGGCTCAACTGGCGCCCGGCCTAC
>DAHWJK010000266.1:0-20406 GCA_027344185.1 Thiobacillus sp. | reverse complement strand
CAGCGAGCCGCGTTTTTTGCGGCTCGCCAGGGCGAGTTCCCGCGCCGCCCCGCGCGGCGAGCATCGCAGGGGAGCCGAAGGCCGACACACCAGGGGTGGCCTTTTCTTTGGTTACTTTCTTTTGGCCACGCAAAAGAAAGTAACTCGCCCGCAGGCGAAACGCGAAGCCCCTGCATTGCCACCCAAGAAAGCGAAGGCCAAATCCCCATCAATACACCCTCTCCTTCGGCTTGATCGACTCCACCGTCAGCGGCTTCAACCGCACCGGTTTGGCATCCACGTGATCGCCCTCGAGCGAATACAGCGTGTGCTTGAGCCAATTTTCGTCGTCGCGCGCCGGAAAATCCTCCCGCGTGTGCGCGCCGCGGCTCTCGGTGCGATGGAGCGCCGAGACCAGCGTCGCGCGCGCCACGCCGATCAGGTTGTCCAGTTCGAGCGCCTCGATGCGCGCGGTATTGAAAACGCGGCTGGTGTCCTGCAAACCGGCGTGCGACAACCGTGCTTCAAGCGTATCCAGCTTTTCCAGACCTGCGCGCAAGACGGCGTCGGTGCGGAACACGCCGGCATGTGTCTGCATCATGCGCCGAAGATCATCGGCGATCGCCGCCACGCGCTCGCTGCCGGGCCGCTCCCAGCGCGCGAGCCGGGCTTGGCTGGCGTCGGCCGCGTGTTCCGGCAGCAGGCGTGGATAGGGGTTGTCGCGCAGATAGTCCTGCATGTGCTTGCCGGCGGCGCGGCCGAACACGATCAGATCCAGCAGCGAGTTGCCGCCGAGCCGGTTGGCGCCGTGCACCGAGACGCAGGCGCATTCGCCGACGGCGTACAGGCCCGGCACCGGCTCCTCGGGCCCGAAGCGTGCGGGCGCGACGACCTGGCCGTGCAGGTTGGTGGGGATGCCGCCCATCATGTAGTGCGCGGTGGGCGCGACCGGAATCGGCGCCTTGGCCGGGTCGATGCCGGCGAAGCGGATCGACAGGTCGCGGATGCCGGGCAGCTTCTCGGCAATCAGCGCCTCGCCCAGGTGGTCGAGCTTGAGGTCGATGTAATCGGCTTGCGCCCCGCAGCCGCGGCCTTCGGCGATTTCGATCGCGATGGCGCGCGCGACCACGTCGCGTCCGGCGAGGTCCTTGGCGTGTGGCGCGTAGCGTTCCATGAAGCGCTCGCCCTTTTTATTCAAGAGATAGCCGCCCTCGCCGCGCACGCCTTCGGTGATCAGGCAGCCGACCCCGGCAATCCCGGTCGGGTGGAACTGCCAGAACTCCATATCCTGCAGCGGCAGGCCGGCGCGCAGCACCATGCCAAGCCCGTCGCCGGTGTTGATCATGGCGTTGCTGCTGTTCCAGAACACCCGCCCCGCCCCGCCGGTGGCGAGCAGCGTGGTGCGCGCCTCGATCAGCAGCGGCTCGCCGGTCTCGATGGACATGGCCGTCACGCCAAGGCAGTAGCCGTCGGCGTCGCGCAGCAGGTCGAGCGCGAAGTATTCGTCGAAGAACTGGGTGCGGTGGGCGATGTTCTGCTGGTAGAGCGTATGCAGCAGCGCGTGGCCGGTGCGGTCGGCGGCGGCGCAGGTACGGGTGGCCTGCTCGCCGCCGAAGTTTTTCGACTGCCCGCCGAACGGGCGCTGGTAGATCTTGCCGTTGTCCAGTCTGGAAAATGGCAGCCCCATGTGTTCGAGTTCGTAGACCGCCGTAGCAGCCTCGCGGCACATGAACTCGATCGCGTCCTGGTCGCCCAGCCAGTCGCCGCCCTTGACCGTGTCGTACATATGCCATTCCCAGCGGTCGTCGTCGACGTTGGCGAGCGCGGCGGTGATGCCGCCCTGCGCCGACACCGTATGCGAACGCGTGGGGAAGACCTTTGACACCACCGCGACGGTGTAGTCGGAGCGCGCCAGCTGCAGCGCTGCACGCAGGCCCGCGCCGCCGCCGCCGATGATCAGCGCATCGAAGCGGCGCGTATTCATGCCGCGCGCCACAACACAGCCGCAAGCCACGTCACGCTGCCCGCCAGCGTGACGATCACCGTCAGGTAGAGCGCCAGCCGCAGACCGGTGGAGGCGACGTAGTCCATCAGAATGTCGCGCATCCCCACCCAGGCATGCAGCGCCAGTGCCGCCGCCGTCAGCAGCATCAGCACGCGCAACCAGGGCGGCGCGAATAGCGCCTGCCAGCCGTTGAAGTCGAGCGGAAGCGCGGCCAGCACATACAGCGCCAATCCGGGCAAGGCCAGCGCCAGCACGACCGCCGAGGCGCGCTGCACCAGCCAGCTGCCGGTGCCGGTATGCGCGCCGGCGGTCGATTTCATACGAACAGCCTCCAGGCGGCCAGCAGCGTGAAGAGCCCGCTGGCGAACAGCACGATGAGGCTGCTCTGCCGCGCGGATTTCAAGTCGACGCCCCAGTCCGCATCCATCGCCAGATGCCGCACGCCCGCCAGCAGATGATGCGCAAACGCCCAGATCAAGCCCAGCAGCACCAGCCGGGCCAGCGGATGCGCCAGTCCGTCGGCAAATCGCTGAAACCCCGCTTCATCCGCCAGCGACACCGACAAGGCCCACACCCCCAGCGGCAAGGCAAGAAACAGCACAGCGCCCGACACCCGGTGCAGGATCGACACCCAGCCGGGAAGCGGCAAATGGATGCGGCGCAGATCGAGGTAAACGGGTCTCGCGGCGGGTTTCAAGGCACAGTTCCGTATCGAGGGGGCTCAGGCTTAACGGCGCCGGGCTGGCGCCGAGGATTTTTTCGTCACGGCTTTTTTAACTGTGGCTTTCTTGGCTGTGGGTTTCTTTGTCGCGACTTTTTTTAGGGCGGTTTTTTTCGCTCCGTTTGTCTTGCCCGTGGCCTGCTTCGGCTTGACCGTGGCCGCTTTCGCCACCGCCTGCGGTACCCGCTGCGCCAGACGCGGATCGAAAGGTTTGGGCAGGATGTAGTCGGGGCCGAATTTCAGCTTGGTGAGCTTGTAGGCCTTCAGCACCGCAGCCGGCACCGGCTCGCGCGCCAGGCCGGCCAGTGCGTGCACCGCTGCGATCAGCATGGCCTCGGTGATCTGCTTCGCGTGCGCGTCGAGCGCGCCGCGGAAGATGAAGGGAAAGCCCAGCACGTTGTTGACCTGGTTGGGGTAGTCCGAGCGTCCCGTCGCCATGATCAGGTCGCTGCGCGCGGCTTTCGCCTTCTCAGGCAGGATTTCCGGATTGGGGTTGGCGAGCGCAAAAACCACTGGCTTGTCGGCCATGGACTTCACCATCGCCGGGCTGACCAAATTGGCGCCCGACACGCCGATGAAGGCATCGGCGCCGGCCATCGCGTCGGCCAGGGTGCGCAGTTGGGTCTGACGCGCATACGTCTTCTTGAAACTGTTGAGGTCGGTGCGACCCTTGTGCACCACGCCTTTCGAATCGACCAGCAGGATATTGGATTTTTTCGCGCCCATTGCGACCAGCAGGTTGAGCGAGGCGATGCCCGCCGCACCGGCGCCCAGACAGACGATTTTCGCGGTGTCCAGGGTCTTGCCCTGCAGGTGCAGGGCATTGATCAGGCCGGCGCAGATGATGACGGCGGTGCCGTGCTGGTCGTCGTGGAACACCGGGATGTCGAGCGACTTCTTCAGCGCGGCTTCGATCTCGAAGCAGTGGGGCGCGGCGATGTCCTCGAGGTTGATGCCGCCGAAGGTGGGGGCGATCGCTTCCACCACCTTGATAAAGTCCTGCGGCGTCTTCGCGTTGACTTCGATGTCGTAGACGTCGATGCCGGCAAACTGCTTGAACAGCACGCCCTTGCCTTCCATCACCGGCTTGGCGGCGAGCGGCCCGAGATTGCCGAGGCCAAGAATGGCGGTGCCGTCGGTGATCACCGCGACCAGGTTGCCCTTGTTGGTATAGTCGTAGGCCGTCTTCGGATTGCGCGCGATTTCCAGCACCGGCTGCGCCACTCCGGGGGTGTAGGCGAGCGAGAGGTCTTGCTGGGTGGAACAGGGCTTGGACGATTCGACCGACAGCTTGCCGGGTTTCGGCAGGCGATGGTAATCGAGGGCTTTTTTCTTAGCTGCGTTTTTGGCGAGGGGGGCTTGGCTCATGGAGGGCGATGCGAGCAGGATGAACAAGCCGTCATTATCGCGGATTTATTCGCATTCCGCCCCGCGGGACGCTGCTGCAATCAGTCTTTCCATATTTTCAGCTGGGCACGCAGACGCGCCACCGCCTGCGAATGCAACTGGCACACGCGCGATTCGGACACGCCGAGCACGGCGCCGATTTCCTTCAGGTTCATATCCTGCTCGTAGTACATGCCCATCATGCTGCGCTCGCGCTCGGGCAGATGATGGATCGCGGCGATCAGGCCCTCGCGGAAGCCGGCATCCTCCAGCACCGAGAGCGGGTCGTTGCTGCCGTCGACCAGATAGCGCTCGAGGAAGCTGGCGCTGTCTTCGTCCGAGAAGTCTTCGTAATACAGCAGCTGCGAACATTTCACGTCGCCCAGCATCGACTGGTACTGGTCGATCGGCATACCCAGCTCGGCGGAGATTTCCTGTTCGGTGGGCGACTTGCCGTTGCGCTGCTCCAGCCGGTGGATGGCCGATTCGATCTGGCGCGATTTCTGCCGCACGTGGCGCGGCAGCCAGTCGGCCTCGCGCAGCTCGTCGAGCATGGCGCCGCGTATGCGCTGGGTGGCATAGGACTCGAACTGGGCGCCCTGGGTGCCGTCGAAGCGGCCGACCGCGTCCAGCAGACCGATCAGTCCGACCTGGATCAGGTCGTCGACTTCGACGCTGGCCGGCAGCCGCGCCATCATGTGGTACGCGATGCGCTTGACCAGCGGTGCGTACTTGGTGACTTGTTCGTCTTGCGACGAGGGTTTAACCGCCATGTTTCAAGGCCATGTTTCCAGAGCGTTCTGTTTTGTCGCGAGCCGCCAGGCGCGTCTCATCGCCCGCCATTCTAACGGCAAGCGCGGCAAATGGGGCATCTTCGCGTGCCGCATCGAAAAGCACCTGCGACATGGCCTGCCCGATAAAGCGGCAACACGCGGCCTGCACCTGGACGCAGGCGCCGGCGTCGCCCAGCAGGCCGATACGGGATACGCCGCCCCGCTGCATCAGGGTCTTGATCAGCGCGTAGGCGTAGCGCATCGATTCATCGCTGCAACCGACTTCGACAACGGCATCATGGATTGCGCCTGCCAGCAGACCGGGCAGGGTGTGCGGCCGGCCGGCATCGAACAGCATCGAATCGTAGCCGGTCAATCTATCGCTCAAGCCTGCTTCGTCGGCCGGCATGCCGGGCGCAACCCAGCCCTCGCCATAGGGCTGCGGCAGCGTGTGAAGCTGCCCGCGCTCGATCTGGCGCTTCCAGTCGAACAGGCTGCGCGGCGCAGCAGTATCAAACAGGCGGCCATTCAGGTCGATCAGGAGGACCGTCCGTCCGAGCCGGTGCAGGGCATGTGCCAGGCGGGTGCTGGCGTCGGGGGAGTCGAAGAAACCGTGAATGCAGCGCCGCGGCTGGCGCGCCTTGCGCCGCCGCAGTCCGGCTGCCTGGTCAGCCTGCACGGCGTTCGCTGCGCTCGGCCTCGACGCCGGCAAACAGCGGCCAGTCCTCGGCGTCGAGCGCATGCGGGGTGGCCAGCTGGCCGCCTTTCAGCGCGCGGTCGATCAGATAGGCGGCATTGGGTGCGTGCAGGTCTTCCGGCACCCGCTGGCCGCTGCTGAGATAGGCCAGCGGCAGGCGGTGGCGGATCAGGCTGTCGAGCGCGGCGCCCGGCTGCGGGGTCTCGTCGAGCTTGGTCAGGATGCAGGCGGCCGCACCCCGGCCGAAGCGCGCGATCGCCTGCTCGATCGCCGCGCCCTGCTGGGCCGCGGACATCACGACGATGCGGCGCACCCCCAGCGCGTCGAGCGCATGCACGTCACGCGTGCGCGGATCGTTCGGCGCAAAACCGGCGGTGTCGATCAGCACCAATTTTTTGGCCGCAAGCTCCGGCAGCAGCTGCGTCAGCCGGGCCGGGGCGTCCGCGACATGCAGCGACACGTCGAGCAGGTCGGCATAGACGCCAAGCTGCGCTGCGGCGCCGATGCGGTAGGTGTCGGCCGCGACCAGCGCCACGGCGTCGGCGCCGTGGACATCGACCGCGCGCGCGGCGAGCTTGGCGAGCGTGGTGGTCTTGCCAGAACCGGTGGGGCCGACCAGCGCGTAACGGCCGCCCCGCGCCAGCAGATCGGCGTCGCGTCCCAGCAGCGGCAGATTGCGGATCAGCACCTGACGCAGCCAGCGCTGGCCGGCATCGGTGTCGAGCCCGCGCGGCAGGCGCGCCGCCAGCGTGCGGGCGAGTGCACTGCCGAAGCCGGCGGCGAACAGCGTTTGCAGCAGCGCCACCCGCACCGGGTCGCGCCGCCGCCCGGCGCCCCAGGCAAAACCCGCCAGCTGGTTTTGCAGCATGCCGCGCAGCCGCGACAGCTCGTGCAGGATGCGCGAACCGCTGGCGCTGTCTGCCGCTTCACCTGCCGCCGCCACGGTCAGGTCACCGTAGGCGCTGGCCACCAGTTCGACGCCCTGCGGATGCGGTCGCGTCGACAGCACCACGGCGTCGTCGCCGAGTTCGCGACGAACGCGCGCCAACCCTTCACGCGCATTCGCGGCGACGAATACCTGTACGCTCATGCCGCTTCTCCCATGCTCAGTTCCGTAGTCACCCGCACCATTTTATCGGCAGGCACCTCGGCAAAGGCAATCACCGCCAGCCGCGGCTGATTGCGCCGCAACAGCCGCGACAGAACCGCGCGCAAACCGGCCGAGGTCAGCAGCACCGGCGGGTAGCCGGCGCTTTCCTGTTCGGCCAGCGCGCGCTCGGCGGCCTGGTTCAGCGCTTCCAGCGTGGCCGGGCTCAGCAGCGCTTCGCCTTCGTCGCCCATTTCATTGAACAGGCGAGCTTCGGTCGCCGGCGCCAGCCCGATCACATGCAGCGTATCGCTGCCTTCGAACAGGCGGTCGACGATGCTGCGGCCGAGCGCGGCGCGCACGGTTTCCAGCAGTTCGTCGATGGCCTGGCTTCTGGGCGCACGCGCCGCCAGCGTTTCGAACAGGGTGCGGGTGTCGCGGATCGAGACGTTTTCCGCGATCAATTGCTGCAGCACCGTCTGCACCGTGGTCAGCGGCAGATGACGCGGCGTCACGTCCTCGACCAGTCCCGGGTGCGTGCGCGCCAGCGTGTCGAGCAACTGCTGCACTTCGGTGCGTCCCAGGAGTTCGGGCGCGTGCTGGCGGAACACCGCCTCGACCTGGCGGGCGATCAGCTCGGCCGGCTCCAGCACGACGAAGCCGCGCAATTCGGCTTCCTCCTCGCGCCCCGTCTCGATCCAGATGCCCGGCAGCCCGGTCAGCGGATCGGCGCCCGACGTGCCATCGAGCGTACCCAGCACATCGCCCATGTCCACCGCCAGCACCTGGCCGGTCGGCATTTCGCCGTGCGCCACGACCACGCCCTTGAGCGTGATGCGATAGCTGTTGGGCTTGAGCTCGAGGTTGTCGCGCACGCGGATGAGCGGGACCACCAAACCCATGTCGGCGGCAAAATGGCGGCGCGACTCGGTGATTCGCGCCAACGCCTCACCACCCTGGTTGCGGTCGACCAGCGGAATCAGCCGGTAGCCGACTTCGAGCGCCAACACGTCGACCGGCGGGATGTCGTCCCAGGTGACGTCGAGCGGCGCGGGCAATTCCTCGATCGGCTCCAGTAGTGGCGTGACTGCAAGCACCGCGCGCTGGCGTCGCAGCAGCCATCCCCCCAGTCCGCCCAGCACCGCGGCAATTGTCAGGAAGGCCAGATGCGGCGTGCCCGGAATCAGGCCCAGCGCCCCCAGCACGACGGCGGCAACGAACAGCGTCTGCGGGCGGCCGAAAATCTGGGTGGAAAACTCGCGCGACAGATCCTGCTCGCTCGACGCGCGGCTGACCACGATGCCCGCCGCAGTCGAAATGATCAGCGCCGGAATCTGCGTCACCAGGCCGTCGCCCACCGTCAGCAGCGCATACCGCCCGAGCGCCTCGGTCAGCCCCAGGTCGTGCTGGAACAGCCCGACCATCACGCCGCCGACCAGGTTGACCACCAGGATGACAATGCCGGCGATGGCGTCGCCGCGCACGAACTTGGAGGCGCCGTCCATCGCGCCATAGAAGTCCGCTTCGCGACCGATGTCGGCACGCCGGCTGCGCGCTTCGGACTCGTTGATGAAGCCCGCGTTGAGGTCTGCATCCACTGCCAGCTGCTTGCCCGGCATCGAGTCCAGCGTGAAGCGCGCCGCCACCTCGGCGATGCGCCCGGCGCCCTTGGTGATGACGACGAAATTGATGATGACCAGGATCAGGAACACCACGAAGCCGACGACGTAGTTGCCGCCCACCAGAAAGTTACCGAAGGATTCGATCACCTTGCCCGCCGCGTCCGGCCCGGTGTGGCCCTGCATCAGGATGATGCGGGTGGACGCGACGTTGAGCGACAGACGAAGCAGCGTGGTCAGCAGCAGCACCGTGGGGAACACCGAAAAATCGAGCGGCCGCCGCGCATTCAGACTCACCAGCATCACGATCATCGCCAGCGCGATGTTGAGCGTGAACAGCACGTCGAGCATGAAGGTGGGCAAGGGCAGGATCATCATCGCCAGAATCAGCAGCACCAGCAGCGGCACCGCCAGCCGATTCAGCGGCATGCCCATCACCATCACGCCCTGCCCGTTCACCCGATCACCTCGTTAATCGATCCGGGCCGAGCGCTCGTCCCCTCTCCCCCCGGGAGAGGATTAGGCTGAGGGCGCGCCTTGGCCCCGGCGTTCGCCCCCGACTGCTGGCGTTCACGCAGCTGCGCCCGCATTTCCGGACTGCCCTCGGCTTCGCGCGCCTCGGCAAGCACCTCCTGCCAGGTCATCGCATGACGGCGCAGATAGCGCCACCAGCGCCAGCCCGCATCCAGCGCGGCAACCACCGTCAGCGCCGCAGCCAGCGCCAGCACGCCCCGCCCGACCCAGGCCGCGGCCGGTGCCAGCGCAGCGTTGGCGGACTGGTCATGCAGCGCGTGCCATTCTCCCGTCAGCACCCAGCCGACCGCGGCCGCAATCAGCGCGAGCTTCAGCAGCACCAGCCCGCCATCGAACCAGGCATCGGCTGAGAACAGCCGCGCCAGGGGTTTGTAAGGATGGAGAGGGGCCCGGCTCAAATCGGCCTGCGCGCGCTGCGGCGCATAGACCCAGCCGGAAAGCAGCATCGGCGCCACCAGTGCGGCGGCAAAAATGACCGCCAGCAAGGGCACCAGTACCCACAACACGGTCTGGAGCGATTCGAGAACAGTCGGCGAAAGCGGATGGGCGCCCGGGGCGAACGCCGCTTCGATCAGGGATTGCAGGGACTGCAGCAGGCGCGGCGCCAGCCAGCTCAGCGCGCCCAGCGCCGACAGCAGCACCGCCCACGCGGCAAATTCGGCCGAACGCGGCACATCGCCCGCACTGCGCGCCTCTTGCAGGCGCCGCGGGCTTGCCGGTTCGGTACGCGAAAGATCTGACTCCTCGGCCATGCTTGTCTCATGTTTTGAGGGAGTCTAGCACGATGCACAAGCCGGTTTTACGCCTCGCAGCGCACCGTCCTGACCGGATTCGTCAGGGGCGATGCGCCGCCAACCGGACACACTTCAGGTTCCCTCCCCCTTGGTGTGCCCCCTGTTAAAGCACATTCTCCCTAACGGCGGGAATAACGGGGTATTTTTCAAACAGGACTCGCTCGGTCTCGCCGGCTGACAAGGGCGCGCTGAAGTAATACCCCTGGGCGAGGTCGCAGCCCTGCCGACTTAGAAATTCCACTTGCTCACGAGTTTCGACCCCTTCGGCAAGCGCCTGGATACCCAGACTATGCGCCATGGTGATGATGGCCTTGACGATCGCCGCATCATCTCCGTTGTCGGTGATATCGCGGATGAACGCCTTGTCGATCTTAAGAATATCGATTGGAAATCGTTTCAGGTAGCTCAATGAAGAATAGCCGGTGCCAAAATCATCAATCGCAAATCGCATCCCCATCGCATTCAGCACCCTCAACGCTTCGATATCCCGAGCCGCATTTTTCATCAGGATGCTTTCCGTAATCTCGAGCTCCAGAAATTCTGCCGACATGGCGGTGTCCTGCATGACGCGACGCAAGGTTTCTGCCAGGTCACTGTCTTCAAACTGTCGACTCGAAATATTCACCGCCAAGCGGAGGGGAGGGAGTCCGGCCTCTCGCCAGGCCCGATGCTGCTCGCACGCAGTACGCAGCATCCATTCGCCGACGGCGACAATCAGACCCGTTTCCTCCAGAACCGGTATGAACTCCTTCGGAGAAACGGGCCCGCTGTCCCGGCGCTCCCAGCGCAGCAACGTCTCAAACCCAACCACTTGTCCGGTCTTCAAATCGATCTGCGGTTGGTAATTCACGATGAACTCCTGCCGATCGATGGCGTGACGTAATCCGGTTTCCAGACCGAGACGCGCCAGCGCATTCTCGTTCATGCCGGCGAAGTAAAATTCGCTGCTGTTGCCGCCCCGCTGCTTTGCACTGTACATGGCGGTGTCGGCATTCTTCATCAGGGTCTGGGGATCAGCTCCATCGTCCGGGTACAGACTGACGCCGATACTGCCGCCCACGAATAATTCATGCCCGTCTATCAGGAAGGGGGGTGCCAGTGCCTCAAGAAATTTGCCCACGATCGGCGCGACATCTTCGGGCGACGCAACGTCGTTCAGCAACCCGGCAAATTCATCGCCGCCGAACCGAGCGATGGTATCTCCCTCGCGCACACACGCGAGCAGACGCGAAGCCATGGCCTGCAGAAGCCGGTCGCCCGCCTCATGACCCAGCGTGTCATTGACCATTTTGAAGCGATCCATGTCAAGAAACATGACTGCGACGGCACGCTTGCGGTGGTGGGCGCGTTGCAGCGCATGCTTCAGGCGCTCCACAAACAACATGCGGTTGGGCAGCCCCGTCAGGGCATCATGGTGAGCCAGATGTTGGAGGCGTTCCTGGGCCTGGATGCTTTCGCTCATGTCCTTGCCGGAGGAGATGAAATGGGTGACCTTGCCCTGCGGATCTGTCAGCGGAGTGATGGTCACCGCCTCGTGGTATAGCTGTCCGTCTTTCCTGCGGTTGACGATGACGTTTCGATAGACTTCGCCGCGAAGCAGGATTTCCCATATCTGCGCATAAAACTTTTCATCGTGATTGCCGGATTTGATGATCCGTGGAGACTTCCCGATGGCTTCATCCCGCTCATATCCCGTGACGATCACAAACGCGGCATTGACGTACTCGATGACCCCGTTGGCATCGGTGATGAATATCGAGTCGGCGACTTTTTCCATCGCACTTGAGAGCTTGCGAATCGACACTTCCGCTTGCTTGCGTTCGGCGATCTCTGCCGTGAGAGCGGCAGTGCGGAGTTCAACCAGGCGTTCCAGATGCTCTTCGTGCTGTTTAATGGCCTGGATTTGCTTGGACAGTTCGACGAATACCGAGACTTTTGCACGGAGAATTTCCGGGACTATCGGGGTAAAAATGAAATCCACGGCACCCAGAGAATAGCCCTCCAGCATGTCCATTTCACCCCGTACATAAGCAGTAATGAAAATGATGGGAGTACTCTCCGATCGCTGACGGCTGCGAATCAGCCGCGCCGTTTCAAAGCCATCCATGCCCGGCATCTGTACATCGAGCAGAATGACTGCGAATTCCTGGTCAAGCAGGCATCGCAAGGCATCGACGCCAGATCCCGCAGTGACGCAGTTCTGGTTCAGTGACTCCAGTACAGATACCAATGCAAGACGTTTGCCCGGGTTGTCGTCCACAACCAGGATGTTGGCTTTGTTGGCTATTGATTCCATCGTTCTCCACTCCACCTTTTTGTCCTCGCCTCGTCTTCAGCGACGGCTCTCAGATCAAGCCGAGATCAGCGTACCTTGCTATACCACTTTTCCATGCCATCCAGTGTTTCGTAACATGCTTCACGTTCACTGAATCGGATCGACTCCATCTGGCCGAGCCCCAGCATGCCGAAAGGGGCCAGGCTTTCATACAACAATCGGTGCACGCGAGCCTGCAAGGTCTGATCGAAATAAATCAACACGTTGCGACACAAAATCACATGAAACTCGTTGAACGAGCCGTCAGTGACCAGATTGTGCTGGGACCAGATGATGTTCTTCTTCAAGCTGCTGTGAAAAATGGCTCGCCCGTACTGTGCGGTGTAGTAGTCCGACAGCGCCTGGCTGCCCCCCGCATGGAGATAGTTCTGGCCATAAATCTCCATTTTCTCCAGCGGGTAAACGCCATCCTTTGCGTGTCCCAGTACCACTTCGTTCATGTCGGTCGCATACAGGCGCGCGCGGTCGTACAGGCCCTCCTCCTGCAGCAAAATAGCCAGGGAGTACACCTCTTCTCCACTAGAGCATCCGGCGTGCCATATGCGGATGAAGGGATAGGTACGCAACCGTGGCAATACCCTCTCGCGAAAGGAACGGTAAAAGCTGGCGTCGCGAAACAGGGCGGTGACGTTAATCGAGAGTTCCTGCAGGAAACGCTCCATCGCCGCCGTGTTGTACAGCAGCCTTTCCTGCAGGGCTGACACCGAACTCACTCTTTCTTCGCGTACGCAGTTGCGTATACGGCGCTTGAGGGAAGCCGGTGCATATTGCCGAAAATCGAATCCATAGTATTGGAAGACGGCTTCCAGCAGCATCCGGATCTCGATATTTTCTATATCCTCATTTCCGGCATTCATTGGTTGCAACTCGCTGTCAGAGGCGGATCAACGATAGAGCCATACGCGCAGCAAGGACAGCAATTGTTCCGTGTTAACAGGTTTGGTGATGTAGTCGGACGCACCCGCCTCAATGCATTTTTCACGATCGCCCTTCATCGCCTTGGCCGTCAAGGAAATGATCGGCAAGGCCTTGAATTTGGGCAGTTTGCGAATGGCACGCATGGTTTCGTATCCGTCCATCTCGGGCATCATGACGTCCATCAACACAATGTCGATGCCAGGATTCTTTTTCAACAGGGCAATGGCGCTTTTACCATTTTCGGCAGACAGTACCTGCATGCGGTGGCGCTCCAGAACGGCGGTCAGCGAAAAGATATTGCGCACATCGTCATCCACGATCAATACCTTCTTGTCCGCCAGCATCGGATCGGTCTTGCGTATCTGTTCGAGAATTTTGCGTTTGAATTCCGGCAGATCGCTCTCGACCTGATGCAGGAACAACGTCACCTCATCCAGCAGACGATCAAGGGAGCGGACATCTTTCACAATGATGGATTTGACTACTTTTTTGAGCCGTGCTTCCTCATCACGGGTGAGGTCGCGTGCCGTATACACAATAATCGGCAGCGAGCGCAGCCCGACGTCCTTCTTGATCTCTTCGATCACCTCGAAACCGGTGGTGTCCTGCAAGCCCAGATCGAGCACCAGGCAATCAAATTGCGACTGTTTTAGCGCCGCAAGCGCTTCGCTTCCTGTCGCCGCCGTAGAAATATTGACATCGCTATTGCTGATCAGCTCGACGATGCGCTTGCATTCCAGCGGCTGGTCTTCGACAACCAGAACATTTTTGACTTTATGCGCAAGGAATTCCTCGATTCGTGCGAAAGACTGGCCGAGCGCTTCCTTGACCACCGGTTTTTGGATCCCTGCCAGCGCACCGAGCTTACGGCTGCGTTCGTCTTCGCCATTCTCCGAAATGACATGAACGGGAATGTGGCGCGTAATCGGCTCGTGTTTCAGTTTGTCGAGAATGGCCCAGCCGCTCATGTCCGGCAATTGAATGTCCAGCGTAATGGCGTCGGGGCGGTATTCCCTGGCCAGCGTCAGAGCAGCTTGCCCCTGCGTTGCCACCAGCGTCTTGAAGCCGCGATCATGGGCAAAATCCTGCAACATCGCGGCGACAGGTTGCTCATCTTCGATGATGAGTATCACCCGATCACCCGGCTGGATCGTGGCCCTGTCATCCTGAATGGGTTCCGGCACCAGCAGGGTTGGCGCAAACATGGAGGGTTTGGACGCCCGTTTCTTGTATCTGCGCTCTTCCGTCACCACGGGCTGCGGCAGGATGCTCGCGTCCGGCTCCGGAAAATAGTCGCTGACCATCGTGGACGTCATGAAACGGTCGGGCAGGTAGACGGTGAATACAGTACCCTGCCCTTCCACGCTATAGACGGTGATTTCACCGCCCAGCAAGCGTGCCAGTTCACGGCTGATCGCCAGACCAAGTCCGGTGCCGCCATATTTGCGGCTCGTGGTGCCATCGGCTTGCTGGAAGGCCTCAAAAATCACCCGCTGCTTGTCTGCTGCAATGCCGATGCCGGAATCGGTGACCGTAAAAGCAATCACCCTTTCCGCATTATTCAGTGACGGGTTGGCAGGGTTCCATCCTTCGATGGCGCGGCTGATCTTCATGCCAACCTGGCCTTCGGCGGTGAACTTGAATGCATTGGATAGCAGATTTTTGAGAATCTGCTTGACGCGTCGCTCGTCAGTCAGGATCGCCGGCGGCAACCCATTCTCGATCTCGATCGAAAAGCCGAGTTTTTTGTCTTCAGCGATATGACGGAAGGTTTGCTCGACGAAATTGCGGAGTTCATCCAGCTTCAGCTCTCCAATATCCGCCGTCACCGTTCCGGACTCGATCTTGGAGAGATCCAGAATGTCGTTGATGAGGTTGAGCAAATCGTTGCCTGAAGCGAAAATGGTGGCCGCATATTCGACCTGCCGTTCGGTCAGGTTTTGGTCAGGGTTCTCCTGCAGCTGCTGTGAAAGCAAAAGCAGGCTATTGAGCGGCGTACGCAATTCGTGCGACATGTTTGCCAGGAATTCGGACTTGTATTTCGACGTCAGGGACAGCTGGGCCGCTTTTTCCTCGAGTGAACGTTTTGCGATTTCCACTTCCTGGTTCTTGCGTTCGACCGCGGCATTCTGATCGGCCAGCAGACGCGCTTTTTGTTCCAGTTCCTCGTTCGTCTGCTGCAGTTCCTCCTGCTGGTTTTGCAGCGCCATCGCCATCTTTTGCGATTGCTGCAGCAGCGCCTCAGTGCGGGAATTGACCTCGATGGAGTTCAGCACGATGCCGATACTCTCTGTCAGCTGCTCGAGGAAGGTCAAATGGGTGGGGCTGAAACGCTGGAATGACGCCAATTCGATGACCGCCTTGGTGTCGCCTTCGAACATCACAGGGAGGACCACGATGTTCAGCGGCGTCGCATGCCCCAAACCGGAACTGATCTGCACATAATCGCTGGGCACGTTGGTCAGCAGGATCCGTTCCTTCTCAAGCGCGCATTCGCCGATCAGGCCTTCGCCAAGTTTGAAATGCTTCGACAGGTTCTTGCGTTCCTTGTAGGCATAGCTTGCCTGCAAGGAAAGGCGCGGCTCTTCGTTTTCCACCTGCTGCATGCCATAGAACACGCCGTGACTGGCGTTCACCAGCGGCGCAAGCTCCGACAGGATGAGTTTGTAGACCGTCATGATTTCGCGCTGACCCTGCAGCATGCGCGTGAATCGGGCGAGGTTGGTCTTGAGCCAGTCCTGCTCGGTATTCTTGTCGGTGGTGTCCTTGAGGTTGCGGATCATCTCATTGATGTTGTCCTTGAGGACTGCAACCTCGCCCTCCGCCGCCACGCCGATCTCGCGCGTCAGGTCGCCCTTGGTCACCGCGGTAGCCACTTCTGCAATGGCACGCACCTGGGTGGTCAGGTTGGCGGCCAGTTGGTTGACGTTGTCGGTGAGGTCCCGCCACGTGCCTGATGCGCCTGGCACGCGGGCCTGACCGCCCAGTTTTCCTTCGACCCCCACTTCACGCGCCACCCCAGTGACCTGATCGGTAAAGATCGCCAGGGTATCGATCAGGTTGTTGATGGTGTCGGTCAGGGCCGCGATTTCACCCTCGGCCTCGACGGTCAGTTTCTTCTTCAGATCGCCATTGGCGACCGCAGTGACCACGCGGGCGATACCGCGGACCTGATCGGTCAGGTTCGATGCCATCAGGTTGACGTTGTCGGTCAAGCCTTTCCATGTGCCCGATACGCCCGGCACCTGCGCCTGCCCGCCCAGCTTGCCTTCGGTGCCCACCTCGCGCGCCACCCGCGTCACTTCCGACGCGAACGAGCCGAGCTGGTCCACCATGGTGTTGATGGTGTTCTTCAGCTCGAGAATCTCGCCTTTGACGTCGACGGTGATTTTCTTCGACAGATTGCCGTTGGCGACCGCCGTCGTTACCTCGGCGATGTTCCGCACCTGGCCCGTCAGGTTGCCGGCCATCGAATTCACGTTCTCGGTCAAATCCTTCCAGGTGCCGGCCACGCCCGGCACCAGCGCCTGCCCGCCCAGCTTGCCTTCGGTGCCCACCTCGCGTGCCACCCGCGTCACTTCCGACGCGAACGAGCCGAGCTGGTCCACCATGGTGTTGACGATTTTTGATGTGCGCAGAAACTCGCCCTTGAGTGGCATGCCATCCGCTTCGAGAACCATCCGCTGGGTAAGATCCCCCTTGGCTACCGCGCCGATGACTCGTGCCATTTCTGTCGTTGGGCGGGCAAGGTCGGAAATCAGTCCATTCACGGCCTCGATTTCGTGCGCCCAGGCGCCATCCAGATCCCCAACTGACACACGCTCCGCCAGTTTGCCATCCCTGCCGACCAGTTCGCCGGCACGGCCTATCGCACGTGACACCTTGTCGTTCAATTCAATAATGTCGTTCAGCGTATCGGCAATCTTGCCCTCCACACCCGTCCAGTCAAGCGGCATGCGCGCTTTGAAGTCCCCTTTTTTTACTGCAGTCAAAACCTCTAATAAGATTTTGAGCTCCGTGCCACCGCACGATGCGCTTTCCTGGATTTCCGCGTCCATTGCCATCCCTCAAACGTAGATAAAGTTAGGCCAAAAAGCAGCACTGCCGGCCGATCCAATCCGTATAGATCGTCGCAGTGATCGACCCCAATCGAACGCATTGTTGCAGAAAATTGCAGAACGGCAGAGGCCCTCCGACCCGGATGACAAAGGGGTCATTGATCTTCATCCCACCTTACTCGAGCAAACGTGTACCCCAGGCAGCGAACTGGATGCGCGATCAGTTCAAGGTGCCCGATCAGGCGGACGAAGCGGCGGCGCGTTTTTGTGATGCGGGGTGTCAAGTCGAGGGAGGTTTTTCCCGTTGTAGCAGGGAAGCACTTCGGTAGGGATTTGACGGACGATGCGGCAGGATGTCTAGCCGGGATGTTCCCAGCTGTGTTCCTATGATGACTCTTTGGAAGGCCTTGCAGTGCTTGTACCCAAACGTTCGGGGCTTGTTGGGAATGGCGGAGAGGGTGGGATTCGAACCCACGGTAGGCTTGCACCTACGCCTGATTTCGAGTCAGGTACATTCGACCACTCTGCCACCTCTCCGACGGCGCGTATTGTACCCGAGTCGCGCGTCTCGCTGGACGAAAATTTCACTCTCGGTCAGACTGCGCTCATGCCGATCATAAGAAAAACGGCGCATATCGGAGGAGGATGCTTGGTGCTGGCGCTGAGTTTGGCACTGGCCGCTTGCAGCCGTCCGGTACCGCCGCCCGAAGTCTCGGGAGAATTGTGGGTAGGAACCCGCAACAGCCCGGCTTCCTACTATATCGGTGCCAACGGCGAGCCGGCCGGGTTCGAGCATGATCTGATCCAGTCGTTCGCGCGCGCGCAGAACTGGTCGCTGAACTGGACCATCAAGAACCGTCCCGAATCCCTTTTCGAACTGCTCGACAGCAACCACATCCACCTGGCCGCCGCCATCCTGCCGCAAACCGTGGTGAAGGACCGCCACCTGATTTCCGGCCCGGTGCTGTTCGAGACGCCGATCCACATCGTGTACCGCACCCGCGAGCGGCGGCCCCGCAGCATGGCCGATCTGGAACACAAGAGGCTGGCGCTGATCATCGGTTCCGGCCATACCCCGGTCCTGATGCGGCAGAAGCGCAAGCACACGGGGATTTCCTGGGCTGCGCTGGAAAACGTCTGGCCGGAAGAGCTGCTGGCGCAACTTCAAGCCGGCCACTACGACGCAGTGGTGATCAGCGGCATGGATTTCGATCCGATGCGCAGCCTCTACCCCGACCTTGGCGTGGCATTCGATATCGGCGACACGCAAAAAATCGTGTGGGCGCTGCCGCCCCGCAGTTCGCAGGCGATGCGCAATGCGCTCGCACGCTACATCGAACAGGCGCGCAAGGACGGCACCATCCGACGCATCCACGAACGTTATTTCGGCCACGTCCTGCGGCTTGGCAGCAGCGACATCCTGGGCATCCTGCAACGCCGTCCGCTGCGCCTCCCCCAATTCCGTCGCCATTTCCAGGAAGCGCAGACGCTGACCGGAATCGACTGGCGCCTGCTGGCCGCGATCGGTTACCAGGAATCGCAGTGGAATCCGCTGGCAACCTCGACGACCGGGGTTCGAGGACTGATGATGCTGACCGGAGAAACCGCCGACCGCATGGGCATTTCGAACCGTCTCGATCCCCGCCAGAGCATTCTCGGCGGCGCGCGGTATCTGGCGCTGATGAAAGATGCGCTACCGGCCCGTATCGCCGAACCCGACCGCACCTGGCTGGCACTGGCCGCCTATAACCAGGGCCAGGGACACATGGAAGATGCGCGCCGCATTGCGCAGGCGCGCGGCGGCGATCCCGACAGCTGGGCCGACGTCAAGGAAGCGCTGCCCTACCTGAGCCGCGGCACCTATTCCAACGTGACGCGATACGGCTACGCGCGCGGCGGCGAAGCGCTGCATTTTGCCGAGAACATCCGCAATTATTACGACATCCTGTTGCGGCTCGAACCGGCATACGATCCGCTGCTCAACCTCGGGCAGAACGAGGTCGCCGTGGACATCCCCGGGTAAGGGCATCGAAACCTCAGCGGCCTTCGCCGCGCGTGCCGTGCAAGGCGGGAAACCCGCCGGGCGCGGAGCCGGTCAGTTCGGGCCTCACGCCCGTGGGAGCGGGATCGCCGTCGAACTCGATGGTGGACGCGCATGACAGGAAGGGGACGGCGACTGTCGCCGTCGACGCGCGTGCCATGGGGGTGAACGTGAATAGCAGGCGGACAGATTCCCGTCCCGGCAAAATTGCGCCGGATTTCCGCAAATCGTTCATGCCGATGTAACAGGCCTTGGTTACCTTCCAATCTTGGTTATCCGACAAGGCAGGAACGACATGAACCGCAGAAACTTTCTCAAGGGCCTGGGGACGGCCGGCGCCGTCGCCTGGCTGATGTCCGGACGCAGTGCTGCGGAAGACGTGCTGGACGGCTACAGCAATCCGGTCAGCTTCGTGGACCCGCTGTCGTACGAGCAGGATTTCCTGATCGATCCGGCCCTCGACCCCGGCCCCGTTTTCAGCCTGGGCGTCGGCAGCGGCGATCCGCGCCCGCACGGGATCGTGCTGTGGACGCGGGTGGACCCGGCCGCGATGGCGGACCCGGCCGCGCCCGGCGCGGTCGCCTTCGAGATCGCCGGCGACCCCGAATTCCGCCCGGGCAGCATCGTCATCCGCGGACGGGCGACGCTCGACGGCGCCAGCGATTACACCGTCAAGCTGCCGCTCCAGCACAAGAAGCTGGAGCCGCTGCGGACGTACTATTACCGCTTCATCTACAACCAGTGCGCGAGCCGCACGGGGCGCTTCAAGACCCTGCCGGACGCCGGCGCCACTCTCGATCGCATCAAGTTCGCCTTCCTCTCCTGCCAGGATTACTCCAACGGCTACTACACTGCGCTGGCGCACCTGGCGAAGGAGGACGCGGACTTCGTCGTCTTTCTCGGCGACTATATCTACGAGACCGTCGCCGACCCCAGCTTCCAGAACGCCCAGGTGCGCCCCGTGCCGCCGCTGCCGAGCGGCGGCAGCGCGGCCGCCGGGCTGGAGGATTACCGGCATCTCTACCGCGTGTACAAGTCCGACCCCGACCTGCAGGCGGTGCACGAGCGCTTCACCTTCATCCAGCTGTGGGACGATCACGAGTTCGCCAACGACGGCTACCAGGATTACCACCCGGACAACAACCCCGACCCCGCCGCGCCCACGCCCGAATTGCGGCAGGCGGCCAACCAGGCCTGGGTGGAATACGGCTTGGCGGACGTTCCCTTCGACCCCGCTGCGGCGCCCCTGGAGTCGCTGAAGATCTACCGCAGCTTCCGCTTCGGCACTCTCATGGAACTGGTGGCGACCGACGAACGCCTGTACCGCGACGGCCCGCCCTGCGGCGGCGACACCGAATTGCGCTATCTCGCTTCGCGTTGCGCCGAGGCGGAAAGCGCCAGCCGCACCATGCTCGGCGCGACCCAGCGCGACTGGTTCCTCGACACCGTGCGCAACAGC
>DAHWJK010000254.1:0-4183 GCA_027344185.1 Thiobacillus sp. | reverse complement strand
CGACAGCAGCGGGGTGTGCACTTCGACCCGGTGCGCGTGCGCCGCGGTTTCCTCGAACAGGTTGCGCTCGGGGCCGAAGCTGGTGTTGAGCGACATCACGATCGCCTCGCGGATCGGGTCGATCGGCGGGTTGGTGACCTGGGCGAACTGCTGGCGCAGGTAGTCGAAGGGCGAGCGCACTTTCTGGGACAGCACCGCCATCGGCGTGTCGTCGCCCATCGAGCCGATCGCCTCGGCGCCGTCCTCGGCGAGCACGCGGATGATCTGGTCGCGTTCCTCGAAGCTGACGTTGAAGAGCTTCTGGTGTGTCAGCAGGCTCGCCGCGTCCATCACCGGCAGGTCGGCGTCCTGGTTGATCGACAGCTCCAGCTTGACCGCGCTGGCCTTCAGCCATTCGCGGTAGGGCTGCGCGCCCTTCAGTTCGTTGTCGATGTCTTCCGGCATCAGCAAACGGCCGGTGTTCAGGTCGGCGGCGATCATCTGGCCGGGCTTGACGCGGCCCTTGCGCTCCACGTTCGCCGGATCGATCTGCCACACGCCGACTTCGGAGGCGATGGTGAGGATGCGGTCCTTGGTCAGCACCCAGCGCGCGGGCCGCAGGCCGTTGCGGTCGAGCGTGCAGACCGCGTAGCGGCCGTCGGTCAGCACCACGCCGGCGGGGCCGTCCCACGGCTCCATGTGCATCGAGTTGTATTCGTAGAAGGCGCGGATGTCGGGATCCATGGATTCGACGTTCTGCCAGGCCGGCGGAATCACCAGGCGCAGCGCGCGGAACAGGCCCGCGCCGCCCATCACCAGACCCTCGACCATATTGTCGAGGCTCATCGAATCGGAACCCTTGGTGCCTACAATGGGACGGATGTCGTCCATGTTCGGGATCAGCGGGGTTTCGAACTTCTGTTCGCGGGCGCGGCTCCAGTTGCGGTTGCCCTGCACCGTGTTGATCTCGCCGTTGTGCGCGAGGTAACGGAACGGCTGCGCCAGCCGCCACTGCGGCCAGGTGTTGGTGGAGAAGCGCTGGTGGAACACGACCAGGCTCGACGCGAAGCGCGCGTCGTTGAGGTCGGGGTAGAACACCGGCAGGTTGTCCGGCATCACCAGGCCCTTGTAGCTGATCACGCGGCACGACAGCGTCGGCAGGTAGAACACCGGGTCGCTCGCTTCCAGCGCCTTTTCGGCGCGGCGGCGCGCGATGTAGAGCTTGCGTTCGAAATCGTCCTCGCTCAAGCCCGCGTCGTTAATATCCGTGGCCGCGTTGACGAACACCATTTCGATATGCGGCAACGAGGCCAGCGCGGATTCGCCGCACACCGATGAATCGGTCGGCACCAGGCGGAAGCCGGCGACCGTCAGGCCCTGCGCCTCGAGTTCGGTTTTCAGCGTGGTGCGCGCATGCGCCTGCGGTGCCGCATCGCGCGACAGGAACAGCAGGCCGGCGGCATACAGTTCCCCCAGCGCAAAGCCGGCTTCGTCCGCCACCGCGCGCAGGAAGGCATCCGGCTTCTTGAACAACAGGCCGCAGCCGTCGCCCGACAATCCGTCGGCGGCGATCGCGCCGCGGTGCGTCATGCACGCCAGCGAGCCGATCGCGTTCCGCACCAGCGTATGGCTGGGCTGATTGTCGATCTGCGCAATCAGGCCGAAGCCGCAGCTATCCTGTTCGAAGTCGGGCGAATACAGCGTCCCGTCCAGCCAGCGTTGTCGTTCCATGGTTCCGTATGCTCAGGCAACAGCGGCCTGCCCAGGGGCAAGCCGCAAAATTCAAGCGAAAAGTGCGGCATTTTAATCCCTCGGGCCGCATGCGGCAATGATTGCCTGCGGCAAGGCCTTGCCGGGGCAAGGGTTTCCGCAGCGTTCAGGGCTGAACATGGGAGTGCCAGGGTGCACGGAAATTCCGCCGGCCCGAACGATGCGCCCGCCCATCCGGCCCAGTGCCGCTACCCGATTCGGTGCGTGCGGCGGCCTGGGGTAGGCTTGCGGCATGACCGACGTCAACCCCCCGCCATCCTCAGCCCGCATTGACGCCCCCGAACCGCTTGAAGTCGACGTGGTGATCGAAGTGCCGCGGGGCAGTTTTCTGAAGCGCGGCGCCACCGGCCACATCGATTTCGTCGCGCCGCTGCCGTGTCCGTTCAATTACGGCGCGGTCCCGAACTATCTGGGGCTCGAGGGCGACCTGCTGGATGCGCTGGTGCTCGGGCCGCGCCTGCCGCTCGGCACCCGCATACGGGTCAGGGCATGGGGCGCGATCACGCTGACCGACCGCGGTATGGTGGACGACAAGCTGGTGTGCAGCGTCCAGCCGCCAACCCCTGCACAGAAAGACTTCGTGCTGCGGTTCTTCCACTTCTATGCCAAGTGCAAGGGCGTGCTCAATTTTCTGCGCCGCCGTCCCGGACGCAACGCCTGCGAAGGCTGGCGCACGGCCGCCCAGGCCATTGCCCGTGCCCGGCCGCGGCAGGATTCGTGGCAGGGCCCGCCGGTCAAATACTGATCGGGTTTGCCTATCCTGCTAAAAGAAGCCAATCGGACGGGTCAATAAGACAGTCGGCAAGCGCGGCATCAAGAGCAATGCGGACATGCCAATGCTGAAGGATGTCGCCAGCCCAGTTTTCACGTCACGTCGAGGGGCATCTGTAAGCCATCGCAGCCAGGTCATAGCCGCGACAATCAGGTTTACCTGGTATCGGTTTTCAGGCCCGCCCCATAATTTAGTGCGGTGGTGAACTACCCATCAACGAGCCAACAGAAAATAAATCATTATTTATCAATTAGTTATTGTTTTTTTGGATCGATATTCCAATGTGTAGTCAACGACCCGTCAACGAAATCGTTACACCCAGAATGGCACATACTTTCTGAGTTTGATCGCGGCTGCTTCGTCGTGGAGCTTGATTGCGTCATCCTCAAGAGCTTCCCGAATATAACGGGACACCATGGATTTGTTGGCGGGCTCAATTCCTAACCGCTCCCGCAGAGAGGTGTTGGTCATGTATTCCCCGTTCACATACTTCAAACAGGCATGGAGATAACAGGTTCGGACACGATCCGCTTTGTCCATTCGGTTCAAAGGGCGGGGCGCGAACAGTACCGCTCGGACCGAGTCGACGGTGCTTTCAAACTTGGGCGCCGGCAACTGGTAATACTCGGTCTGGAAAACCACCTTGTCGACCCCACTGCCACGTTCCTCGCAGATGCCAACCCGACGTAGCAGAGAGGCCAGTGCCTCATTACGCGATTTGGGTGGGGTGTCAACGAATCGCTGCGTGTCCACGAGAGGCAGACCAGGATTGGTGATCTCGATACGGTCGTCGAATATCTCCACCATCGGACCGGAACCAGTAATAAAGAAGTCTTGGTGGATAAGCGCATTCGCCACCAACTCTCGTACTGCCAATTCAGGATACATGGGTACAGTCTTACGTAACGCCTGCTCGATCACCTCGTTGGATGGCAGCAGGCCATTGATGAAACCAATCAATCCTTCAAAGCCGTTGGCATAACCCTTGGCCCCAACCTGTTCCTTGATCGTTTCGACACGGCTGCTGCCCCGGTATTGAATCACACGCATGGCCTTGCGTTTAAGGGAGCGGAAATCATCTAGCCGCTTGGCGAACAGAATAGCCCCCAAGTTGGTGATGTTCCATTTGCCAGATTCGGACGGGCAAATCAGGTCATCCATCTTCAAGGCATCGAGAATACCCTGCTTACTGTCCGGTAGCGGACGCCCCAGCAGTTCGAAGTAAGCTGGGTAATCCAGCAGCTTTAGGACGTCATCGCTGGTCTGGTCGCTGGCCGCGACCATCGACTCAAAAGGTGTTTGGTCAAAAATACGCCAAAGCGCCCGCTCCTTTTCCGGATAGTCCTTCAATTTCTTTTTGTAGGAACCCACCCGGATGAACTCCTGGTTCTGAAACTGCACAGGGTGGCGGAAGGCGCGGCCAATCTCCAGCAACACAAGAGGACATCCATCCACCTCTACGGGGTAGAAATGGAAATGTATCTTGGGTGAAAGAGAACGCAGCAACCAATTTTCCAGTTCCTCCCCGCCCACCTTGGCTGCTTGAGGGTCGAAGTTGGTGCCAACTAGGGCGTGCGTTCCATCTTCCACACCCCAGACCAGATAGGCGAAGGCCTTGCCGCACAAGGCCGCCGAATTCGCAAGGGCAGAAAGGTATTCGCC
>DAHWJK010000245.1:0-9496 GCA_027344185.1 Thiobacillus sp. | reverse complement strand
ATGAATCAGCGCCTCCATGCTGGTTTTCAGAGATCAGCAATGTCGGCATGCCGGACGGTAATTGGGGCGCGTTCGTTCTGTTGGAAGCCGGCGGTGACTCGGCGCGGTGGGCGCGCAGGGCCTTTCACGACGAAAACATCGGCTATGGCGAGATACTGGAGATGGCGGCGTCGGTGCCTGCCGGTTCCGACGGGTTGTTCTTTCTGCCGTATCTCGTCGGTGAGCGGCTCGGTACCCAGCGCAATTCCCGCGCCCAGTTCTTCGGTCTGTCCTCCGCCCACCGCCTGCCGCAGTTGCATCGCGCCGTCCTCGAAGGCGTCGCCTTCGCGGTCAATCGTCATCTCGGTGTGATGGAACGCGCGACCGGAATCCGCCCGGAGGTTCTCATCGCCTCCGGCGGCGGCGCCAAGGCGGATCTCTGGCTGCGGATAAAAGCGGCCATATACCAGCGGCCGATTCTGATTCCGGAAGAGCCCGAATGCGGTCTCGTCGGTTCGGCGGTGCTCGCCGCGGTGGCGACAGGCGCGGCCCGCGACGTGCCGGCGGCGGTCTCCCGCCTCGTGCGCTACAGCCGCGAAGTGACTCCCGACCTGTGCTGGGCCGAGCTCTATGCCAGGATGCAGCCGGTATTCGACCGCCTCTGTGTCACGTCACGGGCTTTCTACGATGATCTCGACGCCCTCGCTGCATCGGCCGATTCCGATGGACCCGCACGCAGCGAGGCGTGAAACAAGGAAGACAGGAAGACGATGTATGTCACCGGTGCCCGTTTTCCGGGCCGCTATCTTCAGGCGCCAGGATTGATCAGCCGGCTGGGGCAGGAGGTGAAATGCTTCGGCCAGACAGCGCTATGCCTTCTTGATAGCAACGCGACCTTTCTGGAGGGGCGGATTCGCGCCGGCGCAAGGGGGATCGATCCGACAATTCTCATCCATGGTGGCGAATGTTCCGAGGCAGAGATCGGCCGGGGGTTGCTGGCCGGCCAGGACATCGCAGCCGAACTGATTATCGGCATCGGCGGCGGCAAGACGCTTGACACGACGAAGGCGGTGGCCTGCCGGCTCGGCAATCTGCCCGCCGTGATCGTGCCGACGATCGCCGCTTCGGACGCACCCTGCTCCGCCCTCGCAGTGATCTATCGTGACGACCACAGCGTCGACCATGACTATTTCCTGCCGCGTAATCCGGACCTTGTGCTGGTCGATACCGAGATCGTCGCGGAAGCTCCCGCCCGTTTCCTTGCCGCCGGCATCGGGGACGCACTTGCTACTTGGTATGAGGCCGAAAGCAGCCGGAGGGCGGATGCACCTAATTGCTGGGGTACCCATGGTTCCGCCCTCGTCTATGAAATCGCCCGCCTCTGCCGCGACACGATCTTCGAGCACGGTGTCCAAGCCCTAGCCGATTGCGACCGGAAGAAAACCAGCCCAGCGTTGGAGAAGGTAGTCGAAGCCAATATTCTGATGTCCGGTGCAGGCTTTGAATCGGGAGGCGTAGCCGGCGCCCACGCCATCCATCACGGGCTTTGTGAGCTGGAGGACGTGCATGGCTACCTGCATGGTGAAAAGGTCGCTATCGGCGTTCTGAGCACACTGCTGATTCACGGCGATGTCGCGGAGTACGAGAAAGTACGCGACTACTGCAAGGCCGTGCGCTTGCCCACGAGGCTTTCCGACATAGGCATTGCCGCCGTCACCGACGAGAAGCTCCGCCGTGTCGCCGAGCGCGCCTGCCGCCCCGGCGACATCATCCATAACGAGCCGATCACGGTGACGCCGGACATGGTGGTCGACGCGTTGCGCGAGCTTGCCTGACCTGCGCGGCCGGAACTTCATCATTTAGGAGGACTTTCATGAAGGACATCGTCCAGACATTCCGCAGCGACCTGTTCGCAGGCCGGCGAATCATCCTCACCGGTGCGACGAGTGGCATCGGCCTCGACATTGCCCGCGGTTTTGCGGCGCTGGGCGCCGAGGTCGTCGCCACCGGCTCGTCGGCTCAGAAGATCGCCGCCATGTCGAGGGAGCACCCGCAGCTTCGCTTCGTGCAACTCGATGTGCGGGACCGTGAAGCGGCAAAAACGTTCTGCGTCGGGCAAAGCCGTTGCGACGTGCTGGTGAACGGCGCCGGTATTGCCCGCGCCGGCCTCGAATGGGACGAGGACGTCTTTCTCGACACGATGGAAGTGAATCTCAGCAGCCAGTTCCGCTTCGCCGTGGGGCTGCATGGCCAGCTCGCCGCTGCAAAGGGGGCTGTCATCAACATCGCCTCCATGCTGTCCTTTCTGGCGGATCCTGACGTGCCAGCCTATACGGCATCCAAGACCGGCATTCTGGGATTGACCCGCGCGCTCGCCCATAAGTGGGGACGCGAAGGTATCCGGGTTAACGCGATCGCACCGGGCTACCATAAGACCGAAATGACGAAACCGATCTGGTCCGTTCCGTTCGGGGCAGAGGCGGTCTTGCGCCGCACCGCGCTCGGCCGCTGGGGTACGACCGAGGACCTAATCGGCGTCTGCCTGTTCCTCGCCTCCCCGGCCGCCTCCTATATCACCGGCATGTGCATCGAAGTCGATGGCGGCTTCGTCAGCGGCAATCCGCTCGAACAATAGCCCGCGGCCGCCGCCTCAGCCCGGACGCCAACCGATCAATCGTAAGTGTTTTCCAGACGACCTTATGTGGGCGCCTCAGCCGATTTTTGGCCTCTGCGGTACTAACGAAATCAGATTGTCATTGACGAGCATTCTGGATATTTGTATCACATATGTGGTTTTATATCACAAACGTGTAAATTGGTCAGACCGTCGGGAGAAAACCATGCGCGCCATCGTTCTTCATGAGCCCGGGGACATCCGTCTGGAGGAGCGCGAAAAGCCGGTGGCCGGCCACAGCGAAGTCGTCGTGCGGGTGGCATCGGTCGGGGTGTGCGGCTCTGACCTTCCGCGCATGCTGGTGAAAGGCGCCTGGAAGATGCCGTTGATCACTGGGCATGAATTCTCGGGACGCATCGTCGAGCTTGGCGAAGGCGTCGAGGGATGGAGTAAGGGCGAACTCGTCGCCGTGCCGCCGCTGATGCCCTGCCATGAATGCGACCAGTGCAAGACCGGCAATTTTTCGCGTTGCCGGGACTACGACTATTTTGGCAGCCGCCGCGACGGAGCTTATGCCGAATATGTCGCGGTTCCGGTTGGCAACCTCCTGAGGGCGCCCCAGCACGTGGATCCACGAGCCATCGCCATGACCGATCCTGCCTCTATTGCGCTGCATGCGCTCTGGAAGGCCGGCGGGATGACTGTGGGGCAGACCGGTGCGGTGGTGGGCTGCGGACCTATCGGCCTCTATGCCATACAATGGATGCGGCTGATGGGGGCCTCGGAGGTTATTGCTGTAGACGTGTCGGCGCGGAAATTGGAACTGGCCCGGGAGGCCGGTGCCTCGCAGTGCCTGATGTCCACTGGGCTTTCGGCAAACGCAAAACGCGCCGATGTCGTCATCGAGGCGGTGGGGCTAGATGCAACGATAAATGCCGCTTTGGCGCTTGCGGCGCCTGGCGGCCATGTCTCCCTCATCGGGATCCCGGTGCCGGACGTAACCCTCAACAACAGTGTTTTTCAGTATTTTCTGCGTCAGGAAATCTCGCTTCACGGTTCCTGGAACAGCTTCGGTTCGCCCTTTCCCGGCGCGCAGTGGACCACGACGCTCGAAAAATTCGGCACCGGCGAGCTGAAATGGGAATTCATGATCTCGCACGACCTCGATCTCTCCGAGCTGCCGGGAATGTTCAAGCATTTCGCCGCACGGGATATCCATTTCTCCAAAGTTTTGTTCCATCCCTGATCCAGGGAAACTGAAGGAGGAGCGCGGATGACGGCTGTTCTGAGCCTCGATATCGGCACCAACGGCGCCCGCGCCGGGGTGTTCGATCTTGCCGAGGGGCGGATCGTGGCGCAGGGAGAGGCGGCTTATCCGACCAGACATCTGCCGCCCAACCGAGCGGAGCAGAACCCACATGACTGGTGGTCCGCCCTGACGCGCGTCGTTCCGCGCGTGCTTGCCGAGGCCGCCAACCCGCAGATCGCGGCGATTACCGTTGCCACCTTCGCTTCGACCGTCGTTCTGGCTGACCGCCGGGGCACGCCGCTCGCACCCGCCATTCTCTGGATGGACGCCCGCGCGACGGCCGAAGCGGAGCTCACCCAGGTCGACCACCCGGTGATGAAGTTCAGCGGCGGATCGGATGCCGTCGAATGGCTGGTGCCGAAGGCGATGTGGGTAGCGGCGAATGACCGCATGCTTTGGGATCGGACCGAGATCGTCTGCGAGGCGCTCGACTATGTAAATTTCCGACTGACGGGCGAGTGGTGCGGTTCGTTGATGAACGCTACCTGCAAGTGGAACTTCGACAGCCGAGCCTTTCGCTTCTGCACCGAGCTTTACGAAATGTTCGGGATTCCCGAACTTGCTTGCCGCCTGCCGCAGCGAATTGCGCGGATTGGCGAGGTGATCGCCCCCGTGCTGCCAGAGGTTAGGCGTGAACTCGGCATTCGGGGCATGCCGGTCGTCGTGCAGGGCGGTATCGATGCCCATATGGGCACCTTCGGTGCCAATACCCTCATGCCCGGTGCCATGCTGCTGATCGGCGGCACGTCCAACGTCCATTTGACGCAGGTGCCCGATGACGGACGGGAGGTAGCCGGGGTCTGGGGGCCTTACCCTGACGCGCTGACGCCAGGATTTAGGATGATCGAGGGTGGGCAGGTATCCGCAGGCTCGATCCTGAAATGGCTGTCGCAAGACATTTTCGGCATCGGGGACGCCGACCTGCCGCCGCTGCTCGAAGCGGCCGGCGCGATCGAGCCGCAGGCGACCGGGTTGATGGCGCTCGATTTCTGGATGGGCAATCGTACACCCTATCGCGATGCCAGATTGCGCGGCGCCTTCCTCGGCCTGTCGCTCTCTCATGATCGTGCCGCGATCTACCGTGCCGCGGTCACCGCGGTTGCCCTCGGCGCGGCGAATGTCATTCACGATCTGGAGAGCCAAGGGGTTTCGATCGACCGCATCGTTCTGGCGGGAGGGATCCAGCGCAACCCGCTTTGGCTGCATGCAACGATTGATGCAATCGGCAAGGACGTCGCAATCGCCGAGGCAGACAATCTCACACTCTATGGCTGTGTTGTGGCGGCCGCGGTTGGGCTTGGAATGTTTCCTGACCTCGTCACCGCTGCCGGGGCTCTGCAGGCAGCGGTCAGGCCTGCCGCGCCGGATGCCGCCCGCCATGCTCAATATCGCCGCTTGCTCGGCGATTACCGCGCCGCTGTGGAAATTCTTGCCCCAATGCTTCACAAACTGGCGGACGCGGAATTTCCTGGCCCCGGAAGGAGCTGCAATGACGGCTGAGAACGAAGCCCGGAGCCAGCGGCTGCCCATCGACGCAAGCCGGGATTATGTCCTCCTCAAGATCGCCCGCATGGCGTATCAGCAGGATCGCACGCTGACCGAAATTGCCAGCGAGACGGGGTTCAACCGCTGGCAGGTGAGCCGTCTCCTGCAGGAAGCGCGCGATTTGGGCGTCGTCCGGATCGAGATTGTGCCGCGCAATCTCCGCCACCCGGATCTTGAGACCGAACTAATAAATGCTTTCGGCCTTCGCGACGCCGTGGTGGTTCCGGGGTTGTCCGACCTGCCGGAGACGAGCGAAGCAGTGGCACAAGCAGCGGGCCATTACCTTGCCGCAATTAAGCCGAGGCCGACGACGATCGGCGTCTCCTGGGGCCGGACCATGGGCGCTGTCGCCCACTGGCTACAGCCGCGCTGGGCCGACGGCGTGACTGTGGTGCAGATCAACGGCACCGTGGCGCCAATCCCCGGAGCCGCACATCACAACGACGTGGCGGAGACCTTCGCCCGCAAGGGCAATGGCAAGATGATACCGCTGCCGGTGCCGGCGATTGTCGGCGAGCGTCTGACCCGCGAGGTTCTGGAAAAAGACCGCATCGTCTCCAATGTGATGAAAAGCGCTCGCTCGGCGCCGCTGCTCGCGTTTTCGATGGGTGTCGCAGGCATGGAATCGGTGCTTGTCCGCTCGGGCAACATTCTGCGCGAGGAGATGAACAGCCTTACTAACGCTGGCGCGGTCGGCGATGTCCTCGGACATTTCATCGATCGCAGGGGTGAAATCGTTGACCAAGAGATCGATGCCCGCACCATCGGGCTAGCTCTGTCGGATCTGAAGAGGCGCGAGCGGGTGATCGGGATCGTCGCAGGCGCCGCAAAGCACAGTGTCGCCCTTGGTGCTTTAAGGGCTGCCATCATCAACATCATCATCACGGACGAGGCTGTCGCCCGATACGTATTGGAGCATTGCCATGACCGCTAACGCCTCGATTGCGCCAGAAGCCGCCGCCATGGCTGGCCCGAGAGAAAGGGCGAACGACCCGCGCAACCCGGGCATGCCACTCGAACTGGACATGTTTCTCGGCCACTCCGTGAACACCAGCGCCGCCCAGAGGCGCGCGAGCTCGCTGCCGTCGCGCCGTTCGGTCAAAAAAGCCTATCAGGCGGCCTGGCTGGTCAACGCCATACGATGCATCGATCTCACCACGCTTTCCGGCGACGACACAGAGGAGCGCGTCCACCGGCTCTGTGCCAAGGCCCGCCGCCCGCTCGCAACGCATATTGTGGAAGGTCTCGGCATCGAGAGGCTCGGTGTGACGACAGGCGCTGTCTGCGTTTATCCGACAATGGTCGCTCATGCCGTCCGCGCTCTGGAAGGCAGCGGCATTCCCGTTGCCTCAGTCGCGACCGGCTTTCCGGCCGGTCTCATGCCGCTGCCGCTCCGGCTCGAGGAGATCCGTTACGCCGTGAGGGAGGGGGCTGACGAAATCGACATTGTCATCACCCGCGAGCACGTCCTGAATGGCAACTGGCAAGCGCTGTATGACGAGGTTGCGGCCATGCGCCAGACCTGCGGGGCGGCTCACCTGAAGGTGATTCTCGCCACCGGCGATCTTCAGACCCTGCGCAACGTATATTCGGCTGCCATGGTCGCGATGCAGGCGGGCGCGGATTTCATCAAGACCTCTACAGGCAAGGAAGGCGTCAACGCGACATTGCCGGTGAGCCTGGTGATGGTCCGAGCGCTGCGCGACTATCGCGACGTGACCGGCCACCAAATCGGATTCAAGCCGGCCGGGGGGATGCGTTCGGCCAAGGATGCTCTGGCCTGGCAAGTGCTGATGAAGGAGGAGATGGGAACCAACTGGCTCTCTCCCCATCTCTTCCGGCTCGGCGCGTCTTCGATGCTGGGCGATATCGAGCGACAGCTCGAACACTATGTCACGGGGCGCTATGCCTCCTCCAGCCGCCACGCGCTTGCCTGAGGACGACGCCATGAACACGATTACCAATATTCTGAAAACCCTTGATTACGGTCCCGCACCGGAGGATCCGTCTATCGTGATGGAATGGCTCAAACGGCACGAAAAGGGTTTTGGCCACTTCATAGGCGGCGGCTTCACCGCGCCGGCGGCGCCTTTCGAGGTAACCAACCCGGCAACAGGGGAGGTGATCGCTCACGTTTCACAGGGGGGCGAGGCAGACGTGGACGCTGCCGTTGCCGCCGCCCGGGCCGCTCAGCCGAAATGGGCTGCGCTTTCCGGCCATGAACGTGCCAGATATCTCTATGCTCTGGCGCGGCATGTTCAGCAGCATTCGCGCTTCCTCGCCGTGTTGGAGACGGTCGACAACGGCAAGCCGATTCGTGAAAGCCGCGACATAGATATTCCGCTGGTGGTACGCCATTTCTACCATCACGCTGGATGGGCCGAGATTCTGGCAGATGAATTTCCAGGGATGAGGCCGCACGGCGTTTGTGGCCAAGTAATTCCCTGGAATTTCCCGCTACTCATGCTCGCCTGGAAAGTTGCTCCGGCGCTTGCCGCCGGCAATACTGTGGTGCTGAAACCAGCGGAATACACGCCGCTGACGGCGCTCGCGTTCGCGGAGATCGCGCAGGAGGCAGGATTGCCGGGCGGGGTTCTTAATATCGTGACAGGTGACGGAACGACCGGCGCGGCGATAACAGGCCATAAGGACATCGACAAGATCGCTTTCACCGGATCGACGGATGTCGGCCGCGTTATCCGCAAGCAGATTGCCGGATCCGGAAAGGCGCTGACCCTGGAGCTCGGCGGCAAGTCGCCCTTCATCGTCTTCGCCGACGCTGATCTCGACGCCGCAGTCGAGGGTGTGGTGGATTCGATCTGGTTCAACCAGGGTCAAGTCTGCTGTGCCGGATCCCGCATCCTTGTCGCTGAATCAGTCGCCAGACGTTTCGAGGACCTGTTGCGAGCCCGGCTGGACAAGCTGATCACGGGGGATCCACTCGATAAATCTACTGATCTGGGCGCCATCGTTCACCCGGTTCAGCTAGCCCGGATCAAGGGTCTTGTCGAGCGAGGCGTGGCCGAAGGCGCCACACTGGTTCAGGGCGCAGCTCCAAGGGGCTGTTTCTACCCCCCCACTCTTGTGACGAATGTTAGGCCGGCTTCGATCCTCGCCAGTGAGGAAATTTTCGGGCCCGTCGTGACATTGACTGCTTTCCGCACTCCGGACGACGCAGTAGCGCTTGCCAACAACACCCGCTATGGCCTTGCCGCATCGGTTTGGTCAGAGAATGTGAACCTCGCCATCGACCTCGCCGCCAAGCTCAAAGCCGGAGTCGTCTGGGTGAATTGTGCCAACGTCTTCGACGCCGGGGCCGGATTCGGCGGCTACCGAGAAAGCGGCTTCGGCCGTGAGGGCGGCCGTGAGGGCATGGGCGCTTATCTACGCCAACTGGCGCCGACAGCGAAGAAGCAAGAAGATGTGCTCCAGGCCCCGGTTTCGGTACCGGCCGGCCCGATCATCCAGGCCGGCATCGACCGAACGGCAAAGCTTTACATCGGCGGTAAGCAGACTCGGCCCGATAGCGGCTATTCCTATGCTGTTCCCGGCGCCAAGGGCCGATCTGTGGGCCTCGCTGGCCTCGGTAACCGCAAAGACATTCGCAACGCCGTGGAAGCTGCGCGCAAGGCTGAGAGCTGGAGCGCGCAGACCGGCCACAACCGCGCCCAGGTGCTGTACTATTTGGCTGAAAATCTCTCTGCGCGTACTGCTGATTTCGCGGAACGGCTGAAGCTTTTCGGCCGCAATGCCGATGCCGCGAGGCGAGAAGTGGATACTGCGATCCGCCGCATTTTCTGGTATGCGGCCCAGGCAGACAAGTTCGACGGCGCGGTTCACCAGACAAAAACCGCGCATGTGACGCTCGCGATGAACGAGCCACTCGGCGTCATGGGCATAGCCTGTCCGACCGCGCTGCCTCTTCTCGGCTTCGTCTCGCTGGTTTTGCCGGCCATTGCCATGGGTAACCGCGTGATCGCAATTCCGTCGCAGGTTCATCCCCTCGCGGCAACGGACCTGTATCAGGCATTCGACACTTCCGACCTGCC
>DAHWJK010000244.1:0-7356 GCA_027344185.1 Thiobacillus sp. | reverse complement strand
CGCGAATGGCGTCGTCGTCGCCGAGGGCGAGCGCGAGCAGCAGCTTGACCTCGCCGACGCGGATGTCGGTCCACGGCGAATCGGCATCGGGCGCGAGGCCGATCAGCACGGTCACCAGGCGGTCATCGGCGAGTTCGAGTTCGACCATCAGATCCAGCAACTCGGCGCATTCGTCGTCGCTCAGCTCGGGCAGGCGCGCGAGCGCGGGGCGGATCAGGTTGCCGACGCTGTTGTTCTCGAATTCGAGTTCCTCGAACGGGTAAATCTCGGAGACGCCGGGCACCAGGATGCGGCAGGCGTAGACGCCGAGGTGGGTGAAGTCGGCAATGTAGAGCTCGTGGCCTTCGGCGTGCAGCGCGTCGACCGACCAGTGGTAATCCTCGTCGGTGGTGGTGCCGAAGTTCCAGTCGACGAAATCGAAGTCGGGGGTGTCGCGCAGGAACTGCCAGGAAATCACGCCGCTGGAATCGACGAAGTGGATTTCCAGGTTCTGCGGGTCGGCGATTTCGGCCTGGTCGAAGCCGGGGGCGGGGAAGCCCGCCAGCGAATCGAGCGCGCGGCCCTGCAATAATTCGGTGAGCGCGCGCTCCAGCGCGACCTCGAAGCGCGGATGCGCGCCGAAGCTGGCGAAGCAACCCTGGTCGTGGGGGTGCAGCAGGGTGACGTTCATCACCGGGTACTGGCCGCCGAGCGAGGCGTCCTTCACCAGGATGCCGAAGCCCGCTTCGCGCAGGCCGCGGATGCCGGCGGCGATGTGCGGATAGCGCGCGATGACGTCCTCGGGCACGTCGGGCAGGCACAGGCCTTCCTCGATGATGCGGAACTTGATGTGGCGCTCGAAGATTTCGGCCAGCGCCTGGGCGCGCGCCTCCTTCAGCGTGTTGCCGGCCGACATGCCGTTGCTGACGTAGAGGTTGCCGATCAGGTTGACCGGGAAGTACACGGTCTGGCCGTCGGAGAGGCGCTGGTAGGGGATGGCGCAGATGCCGCGTTCGGCGTTGCCGGAGTTGAGATCGATCAGCTGGTCGGCGCGCACGCCTTGATCCGGGTTGTAGAGATCGTGCAGCTCTGGGGTCAGCAGGCCTTGCGGCCAGGCGTCGTCGCCGTCGTCGAGGGTGAACCAGCGCTCGTCGGGGTGGTGGACGTAAGCCCGGTTGGCGATCGTCTCGCCGAGATAGAAATGGGTCCAGAAATAATTGGTCGACAGCCGCTCGAAATATTCGCCCAGCGCGCTCGCCCGCGCGGCCAGCTCCGACGCGCCCTTGCCGTTGCTGAACAGGAGCGGGCAGTCGCGGTCGCGGATGTGTACCGACCACACGCCTTCCACCGGGTTGAGCCAGGAGCGCTCCTCGATGTGGAAGCCGATCGCTTCCAGTTTGGACTGCAGGGTGGCGATCGACGCTTCGAGCGAGGCGTCCTTGCCGGGGATGAAATGTTCGGGGGCATGCATGGGGAAAAACCTCGGGTGAAGACCTGACAGCATACGCGACGCGTCAAGTGCGGCCGGGGAACGGGGACCGCGTGGGCTTTGCCCACCCTACGGCCGAAGCGAAGATGGGTAGGGTGGGCAAAGCCCACGCGGGCGGCTGGTTCACGACCTCTGAAGGTTCAGCTGGCGATCTGCTCGAACTCGGCCACGGCCTGTCGCAGGCGGCTGGCTTCCTGCTCCGGCCGCATCAGCATGCGTCGCCGGCGGGCATGATCGCGCAGCCGGGCATAAAAGTCGGGGTCGCTTTCGGCCTGCGCCATCAGCCGGGCCAGCTGGCGCTCGTCGCCTACCGGAAAATAGCCGGGATAGTCCTCGCCCAGCATGCCGATGTTGCCCGGGATGTGCGATGCCAGCACCGGCACGTCGGCCGCCAGCGCTTCGCAGATGACGTTGGCGCCGCCTTCCATGACCGAGCTGATGACCATCAGCTGTGCCCGTGCCAGGCGCTTCAACACGGTTTTGTGCGGCACGTCGCCGGCCCAGTGCCAGCGCGGCAGCTTGACCTGGGCCAGCTCCGCGGTGTCGGCCATGTCCTTGTCGAGCGCACGCCCGAGATGCGTTACCTGGATCAGCGAATGCTCGGACAGATAGGCGGTGGCCAGCGCGGCACGGAAGGGGTCCTTTTCGGCACGCAGGTGGCCGATCACCAGCACCTCGAAGCTGCGCGGCGACGCACGCAGCCGGGCCACGTCGGGCGACGACTGGTAGACCACCCGCGTCCTTGCAACCAGGTGCGCCGGCAGTTCGTCGGCGCCGCGGTCCTGCAGCACGATCAGCAGGTGCGCGAGTTCCAGCGCCTGCTGGGCGTCGCGGTTTTCGTGAATGTCGCGATAGAGGTCGGTGCCGGTCAGCGCCAGCAGCAGCGGTCGGCTCGGGTAGCGCTCGGCAAACGCGCGGATCGAGGCAAAGCTGCGCCGCGCGTGCAGCGCTAGCATCAGGTCGGCGCTGCGGCCGTCCCATTCCACCTGCGCCCGCACCGTGTGGCCGGCTTCGCGCAGAAAGCGCGCCCAGCGCGCGGCCGTGTGCCAGTTGCCGTTGCGATGTTCGCGGCCGTAGGGGGTGATCAGGGCGATGCGCATAGTCTGAAGTGTAGCCTCGATGGCGAATCGCGGATAATCGGGCGTATGACCGAAATCGCCATCACCTCGCGCGACAATCCGATTTTCAAGCGGCTGAAGAAGCTCGGGGAATCGGCGCGCGCCCGCCGCGAGGCGCGCATGACGCTGCTCGACGGCGAGCATCTGCTGCTGGCCTATGCTGAAGCCGGGGGCCAGCCGCACACGCTGGTGCGCGCGGTCTCGTTCGACGCCGTGCGTGCGGACGCGCTGGCGGCGCGCTGCCCGGAGGCCAAACGGATCCAGCTGCCCGATGCGCTGTTTGCCGAGCTGTCGCCGGTCGCCACGCCTGCCGGCGTGCTGGCGGAGGCGGCCTGGCTGGCACCGGCGGCCCCGGCGGGCGTGCCGTTCGTCATTGCGCTGGAAGACATCCAGGACCCCGGCAATCTCGGCGCCATGCTGCGCACCGGCGCGGCGGCCGGCGCCACACTGGCGGTGCTGTCGCGGGGCTGCCACGATCCGTGGTCGCCCAAGGCATTGCGCGGCGGCCAGGGGGCGCAGTTCGTGCTGCCGATGCTACAGGGCATCGACCTGGTGACATGGCTGCAGGGGTTTGCCGGGCAAAGCGTGGCGCTGGCGCTGTCCCGGGACGGCGACGTCTATGCGCTCGACCTCACCGGGCCCCTTGCGCTGATCGTCGGCAACGAAGGCGCCGGACTGTCGGACGCGGTATGCAGCGCGGCAACGCACAGGGCGCAGATTCCGATGGCCGGCCGCATCGAATCGCTGAATGCGTCGGCGGCGCTGGCAGTGGCGGTGTTCGAGGCGGTGCGTCAGCGCCGGGTCTAGCCCGCAGCGCGCTTCAGTCGTTGCGGAAGGTGTCCAGCCAGTTCCTGCCCAGCAGCGCGCGGATGGCGTCCGCGGGAACCGGCCGGCTGATGAAGTAACCCTGCACGACCTGGCAGCCGAGCCTGCGCAGCGATTCGAGCTGCGCGCGATTCTCGATCCCTTCGGCGACGATGCCGAGGTTGAGCCCCTTGCTCAGCGCGAGGATCGAGCTGGCGAGGGCTTCGCTGGCCGGCGCGTGGTGGATGTCCTTGACGAAATAGCGGTCGATTTTCAGCACATCGAGCGGGAAGCGCTTCAGATGCGCCAGCGACGAATAGCCGGTGCCGAAATCGTCGACCGCAACCGAGATGCCGAGCGTCTTCAGCGCCTGAACCTTGCCTTCCGCCGCGTCGACGTCATCCATGAAAATGCCTTCGGTCAGCTCGATCTGCAGCGCCGACGGCGGCAGGCCGGATTGCGTCAGGGCGTTGCGGATGCTGTCGACGAGGCCGCTGTGCCAGAACTCCTTGCCGGAGACGTTGACGGCGATGCCAAGGTCGGTGAAGCCGGCTGCATGCCAGATCGCCGTCTGGCGGCAGGCGATCAGCAACATCTTGCGGCCGACGCTGACGATGTCGCCGGTTTCGTCCAGCATGTCGAGGAAGTTGGCCGGCGACAGCAGCCCCTTTTGCGGGTGCTGCCAGCGGATCAGCGCCTCGACTGCGTGGATGCGCCCGGTTTCCAGATTGAGCTGCGGCTGGTAATAAAAGACGAATTCATTGCGTTCCAGCGCGTAGTGCAGCTCGGTTTCGAGCTGCAGCCGCTCCTCCGCCATCGCGTTCATCGCTGCGTCGTAGAGCTGGAAACGGTTTCTGCCGCTGTTCTTGGCGTGATACATCGCGGTGTCGGCATTCTTCAGCAGGTTGCTGGCGCTGGTGCCGTCATGCGGATAGATGCTGATGCCGATGCTGCAGCTGCAGAAAATTTCGCGCCCGTCGAGCTGGTAGGGGACGGTCACGGTCGCGAGCATTTTCTCGACCACCTGCAGGATGGAACTGAGCGTGACCACGCCGCTGATCGCGACGACGAATTCGTCGCCGCCCAGCCGCGCCACGATATCGTCGGCGCGCACCGTTTCGCGCAGCCGCCGGGCCACTTCGCGTATCAGCTGATCGCCGCTGGCGTGTCCCAGGGTGTCGTTGACGCGCTTGAAGCGGTCGAGGTCGATGAACATTACGCCGATCTGCGTGTTGTAGCGTTTGGCGCGGATCAGAGACTGCTCCAGCCGGTCCATGAACAGCATGCGGTTGGGCAGGCCGGTCAGGGTGTCGAGGCTGACCAGCTGTTCGCGTTCGCGGCTGATCCGCGCGGCGAAATAGAACACCACCGCCGCCACCAGCAGGCCCACCAGCAGCGCGGCGCCCGACAGCAGATACATCCAGAAGCGCGCGGCCGCATGGTCCTTGCGTGCCTTTTCGCTGGCAGCTGAGGAAATCGCCTGGGTCTCGTTCTCGAGCTGGGACAGGACCGACATCACCTCGTTCTGCATCGGGATGGCCTTGTGGAGAACCAGTTCTGTGGCCTCGTCGATGAAATCGGCATTGATCAGGTCGATGACCTGCAGCTGGATGGGCTGGGCCGCGCCGGTCAGCTGCCCTTGTCGGGACACCAGTTCCGTTTCCCTCGCGCTCAGCGGCATGGCGAGCAGGGCCAGGCGTGCGACGATGAAATCCGTGCCCTGTTCGCGGAATTTCTGCAGCAGGTTCTCGCGCTCGAATGGATCCCGGGTCTGGGGCAGGATCAGCAGGATCACCGTGCGCTCGCGCGCGGCGACCACCATCCGCTTGGTGTAGTTCTGCTTGCGCATGTGCACGTCGACCACCTGATGGAGGTTGCGCGTGGTCACCCCCAGCTGCTGCAGGCCAATGGCGGTGACGAACACGATCAGCAGCAGCTGCGTGACAAAGCCCGCCAGCAGGGCCAGTTTCCAGGCCGTGGGGCGGGCGATGCGCCGTGCGGCCTGCATACGCATGAGGGTGGCGGTTTCAGCGGGCATGCAAAAAAAGCGGGTTGGGCTTCATGGCGTCGTGCAGTGCCCAGGCCGCACCACGCTGTACTGGGTCGGCGTGTTCATCGATGGAGGCAGCGTGTGTGGATTCCACGAAGATTTACGGATACAAGCCCGAAAAATGAAGCCGCCCGGCGGACGGCCGCGACACTGCGGCTTATGGCCGGCTGCGCAGGCGCGCCGCGATTTCCTCCACCGACATGCGGGTGGCGTCGAGCACCGGCACCGCATGTTGCTGGAATAGCCGCGCGGCGGCGGCGAGTTCCTCGCGGCATTGCGTCAGGCTGGCGTAGCGGCTGTCGGGGTAGCGCACCTGGCGGATGGCGGCGAGCCGTTCGCCCGACAGGGTCAGGGCGCGCAGCCGCGGCAGGTGGGCGAGCAGGACATCGGGCAGGCTACCGCGTTCGAGATCGTCCGGCGTCAGCGGATAGTTGGCGACGCGCAGGCCATATTGCAGGGCGAGATAGAGCGCGGTGGGCGTCTTGCCGACGCGCGAGACGCCGATCAGGATGAGGTCGGCCTGATCGAGCCGTTGCGGCTGCAGACCGTCGTCCAGCGCCAGGCTGAAATTGACCGCGTCGATGCGCGATTCGTAATCGCCGGCCATGCCGTGGGTATGCCCGCCCCTGGGGGTGGCGGGCTGGCCCAGTGCCGCTTCCACGGCCGGGACGACGAAATCGAAGACGTCGAACGGGTGGACGCCGCTATCTCGCAGCGTGGCGCGCAGCGCCGGGTCGGTCAGGGTGGAAAACACCAGCGCGCCGGGCGTGGCTGCAATGCGCGCCGCCGCCTCGCGCGCCTTTTCCCGGCTGTCGATGAAAGGCAGCGCAATCAGGCTACACTCAAGCGCAGGAAACTGCGCCAGCACGCTCTTCGCCACCGCCTCGACGGTGACTCCGGTGTGGTCGGATACGCAGTATGCGATGCGTTTTGTCATGGAGTGGATTATGCCGGTCTCGGATGACTATATCGTTCCCCTGGACAGCCTGTCGATGGCCGATGTGCCGCGCGTCGGCGGCAAGAATGCCTCGCTCGGCGAAATGATCGCCAACCTGGCGGGCGCCGGCGTCAGGGTGCCGGGCGGGTTTGCCACCACGGCGCAGGCGTTCTGGGACTTCCTCGATCACAACGACTTGCGTGCGCGCATCGATGCGCGGCTGACGCCGCTCGACGTTGCCGACGTGACCGCACTGGCCGCGGCCGGGGCGGAAATCCGCGCCTGGGTCGAGGCGGCCGCCTTGCCGGCCGCGCTGGAAACCGGCCTGCGCGCCGCCTATGCCGCGCTCGGCGACAACGTGTCGGTGGCGGTGCGCTCGTCGGCCACCGCCGAGGACCTGCCCGACGCCTCGTTCGCCGGCCAGCAGGAAACCTACCTGCACGTGAAGGGTGCCGACGACCTGCTGCGCTATGTGAGAAAGGTCTTCGCTTCGCTCTACAACGACCGTGCGATTGCCTATCGCGTGCATCATGGCTTTGCGCACGCCGCCGTCGCCTTGTCGGCCGGCGTGCAGCGCATGGTGCGCTCCGACATTGCCTGCTCGGGGGTGCTGTTCACGCTCGATACCGAATCGGGCTTCCGCGACGTGGTATTCATCACCGCCGCCTGGGGACTGGGCGAAACCGTGGTGCAGGGCTCGGTCAACCCGGACGAGTTCTACGTTCACAAGCCGATGCTCGCCAAGGGCTATCCGGCAGTGGTGCGGCGCGAACTGGGCGGCAAGGCCACCCGCATGGTGTGGCGCGACGGCGCCACCGTGATCGAGGACACGCCGCCCGCGCAGCGCCGGCAGTTTTCGCTGACCGACGCCGAGGTGCTGGAACTGGCGCGCCAGGCGATGGCAATCGAGGCCCACTACCGACGCCCGATGGACGTCGAGTGGGCGAAGGACGGCGAGACCGGCGAGCTCTTCATCGTG